>CAZWZG010000065.1:0-15954 GCA_964638245.1 uncultured Rhodobacterales bacterium | reverse complement strand
ATCAGACCCATGGCCACACCGGCTACCGGTGCTTTCAGCGGCACGCCCGCGTCCATCATGGACAGCGACCCACCACAGACCGACGCCATCGAGGACGAGCCGTTGGATTCCGTGATCTCCGACACAACACGCACGGTGTAAGGGAAATCGGTCGGTGCCGGCAGAACCGCCTGCAACGCCCGCCAGGCCAGTTTGCCGTGACCAATCTCACGACGCCCCGGAGGGCCCACGCTGCCCTCTTCACCCTCCGAAGAGGTGGGGAAGTTGTAATGCAGCAGGAAGTTCGATTTGAAGTTGCCGTGCAACGCGTCGATGAATTGCTCATCATCGCCGGTACCCAGCGTGGTCACGACCAGACCTTGCGTCTCACCACGGGTGAACAAGGCTGAACCATGCGTTCGGGGCAGGATGCCCGTTTCTGCCACGATGTCGCGGATTTCGTCGGTTTTCCGACCATCGATCCGGATGCCGTTCTTGACGACGTCCCCACGAAGTATGCCGGATTCCAGCTTCTTCAAAGCCGAACCCAAGTTCGCATCTTCCTGCTGCTCTTCGCTCAGGGATTCAACGATGGCTTCCTTGGCTGCCGAAACGGCTGCGGTGCGTTCCTGCTTGTCAGTGATCGCGTAAGCCGCGCGCATCTGCTCTTCACCAGCGGCTTTGACCGCCTCGTAAAGCTCCGAGTAATCCGGAGGGGTAAAGTCCAGCGGCTCTTTCGCGGTGTCTTCGGCCAGATCGATGATCAGGTCGATGACGGGCTGGATCTGCTCATGGGCAAAGTTCACGGCACCGAGCATTTCCGCTTCCGAAAGCTCGTATGCTTCCGATTCAACCATCATCACGGCGTCTTTGGTGCCCGCAACAACAAGGTCCAGACGCTGGTCCGGGTTGTTCTTGAGGTCCTGCATGTCTTCGACTTCAGGGTTCAGGATGTATTCGCCATCCTCAAAACCAACGCGGCAGGCCGCGATTGGGCCCATGAACGGTGCGCCCGAAATCGTCAGCGCGGCCGAGGCTGCGATCATCGCAACAACGTCAGGATCGTTGACCAGGTCGTGGGACAGAACCGTACAGATCACGAGGACTTCGTTCTTGAAGCCTGGAACGAACAGCGGCCGGATTGGACGGTCGATCAGACGCGATGCCAGCGTCTCTTTTTCCGTGGGGCGCGCTTCGCGCTTAAAGAAGCCACCCGGGATCTTACCGGCGGCATAGTATTTCTCGTTGTAGTGCACGGTCAGCGGGAAGAAGTCCTGTCCCGGTTTTTGAGCGCGTGCGTAGGTCACGTTGGCCATGACCGACGTCTCACCATAAGTGGCGATGACCGACCCGTCTGCCTGACGGGCAACCTTGCCTGTTTCCAGCGTAAGGGTTTCCTCACCCCACTGGATGGATTTTTTCACTTCATTGAACATGTGTGTTTCCTAGCTGGGAGCACTCCCGGGCGTATCCCGGGTCTCCCGTTTCATTGGCGGCCCCATTGCCGCCGACCCCTTTATCCTATGTGTGCGCGCCGGGGTCCAAGGCGCGACGTCTCAGATGAGGGCGCTGATAGCGTAGAACACGGCATTTGGCTAGGGGTATAACCGTCGCGCTTAACGGGCGTTGCGGTCGGTCCAGACGATCAAGGCCCAGCCGCATGAGGCGAGCAGGGTAAAGCCGATGGCCAGCGGGCGCAGCGTGCCGTCAAACTGCTCGGCCACCAATGACGCCAAAGGGAGCGACATGAAGGTCGACAGCGCGCCGATAAAGGCCGCCGCCAGGCCCGCGATATGGCCCATGGGCTCCATCGCGAGCGCGTTGAGGTTGATAAACAGGATGCCCACGAAGAATGACCATGTCAGGTTCCATGCCACGAAGAGCCAGAGCGGTTGAGCGGGCTCGAAAAGGAGGAGGGCGGCGAAGCTGGCACTTGTGATCGTCAGCCCGGCCCCAGCGATCACCGAAAGCCGTCGCATGCCAAGGCGCATCACCAAGGCCCCGTTCAGCAGGGAGGATACCGCGACCGAAGCTGCGCTGAGGCCGAAATAGACCGCGAAAAGCTCTGTCACGCCGTAGACGGCCTCAAAGGTCTGCTGCGCGGTGCCCAGATATGCGATCAAGAGGCCGAAAACGAACCCTTGGGCCAGGGTATAGCCAACCGCGACGCGCGAGCTCAGCACCTCGCGAAGCCCAGCCCAAAGGGTTGCGGCGCGGAACGGTGTGCGCGCCTCGACCGACAGGGTTTCGGGCAAGCGCCACGCGAATCACAGTGCGGTCGCGGCGGCCAGGACGCAAAGCCCGACAAAGGTCGCCCGCCAGTCTCCCAAGAAAAGGAACCCTTGGCCGACCATGGGCGCAAAGATCGGGACCGTGATGAACACCGCCCCTACGACGGACATCACCTGCGCCATAGAGCGGCCCGCGTATTCGTCGCGGACCATGGCGATGATGACGATCCGGGGGGCTGCCGCGGCGATGCCCTGCACCGCGCGGGCAAGCAGCATTACGGTCCAGTCCTATGTCGTGGCCGAGACCATCGTTGCGGCGCAAAAGACGGCGTATCCGCCGAGGATCACGCGCTTGCGCCCGAGCGTATCGGACAAGGGCCCCATGACGAGTTGCCCCAACGCCATCCCGAAAAAGAACACCGTCACCATCAGGTGTCCGTCCGACTTCGCGATGCCAAAGGTTTCGGTGATCTGACCCATGCCGGGCAGCATCAGGTCCGTCCCCAGCGCACCGATGGCCATGACGAAGGCCACGATCATCAGGTACTCGATCCCCGGTTTGGGGGGCGTTACGGGAGAGGAGTTGTCAGACACCTGCCCAGATTTCGTGCAGGGCCTCTGCCGTCAAGGGCGTTCTGGCGGTTTTTGGCCGAAATCAGCGGTTTATGGCGGCGAGGCGCCGCCACAGGCTTCGCCTTAGGGTTGCGTTAACCTTAACCGGACATAGGGTTGGGGGAGCAAAATTCCGGATGGGGGTCCGACATGCAGATTGAATGCCCATGCTGTGGCCGCGACTGGGTCCGACGTGTCTTTATCGGCGCGACCGACCGCGACGTGTTTCTTTGCTATGAATGCGAAGCGCTCTGGTTTGATCTTTTGTCGATTGACGAGACGACCTACGTCCCGCTCGACGTCTATCTGACCCGGGCCAAACTACCCTTGAGCGCACGCACCTACCGGACATTCACAGACGACGCGGCCTTCATGCAAGCGCCCGCAAAACGCCCGCGCCCGGCCCGGGCCGAAGTGCTTGCGCTTCAGCACGCTGGACCCGGGAAGGGCCCCAAGCAACTCGCCCGGTGATCGACCTGAAACACGTGGTTGTAAAGCTGCGCGACCCACTGCTTGCCTTCCATGGTCTGTTCGAGGTGACCTAAGGCGGGTCCGATCAGCGGCTGAACCTGTGACCAGAAGAAGTTCGGAAACTGCTCCATGACGTCCATGGCATTGGTGTAGCCCAACTGCTCGGCCAGACCGGTCTCCTGGAATTCGTGATAAAGCCCGTTGATCTTGCGGTGATAAAACGGGTCCGCGATCTGCCCGATCAGGTCGGCCGCGCGCACTAGGGCGTGCTCGCTTGTGGTGTCCTGATATTCGGGGTCGTCAGGGACGGGAAAGCGCGTGAACTCGATCGATTTCGCGATGCGCTCTTCGTCGATGATGGCGGTGTCCTTGAAGCGCGCGAGAGCGTACATCTTGCCCCGGTCGACGTGGTAGGGGGTCAGGAACGCGTCCGATGCGCCGCGCGGGGGCGTCACGGTATCGCCCGCCTCGTTGATGATCATCGTCCGCTCGGTGTCGCCGGCCAGAATATCGCGGCAATAGCCCACGTCGTGGCAGAGCAGCGCGATGATGTAGTGGACCCAGTCCTCGGGCTGCACGGATTCCATCACCAGCCGACCGCGCAGGATCTGCTGGCCCACCAGCGTGACCATCATCGTGTGCTCGGCATTGTGATAAAGCGCGTCCGAGTTCCCGAGCCGCTCCAGCACCATCCGCGCGCCACCTTCGATATAGGCGGCGTATTCGCCACGGCGGCCCGCGAAATACTGGAGATAGGTTTCACCCAGATGCTTGCCGAACGCTGCGGCCACTTCGGCGGTTGGATTGAACATGTCCCGATCTCCTTGCCCGGTGACGCGCAGTTGGTCCCACTATAAGGGCAAATTTACGGCGCGCGGAACAGCTTGATTGTGTTTGGGGGACCGATGTCACATGACGGGGTATGGCGCGGGTCCAGATCATCCACACCGGTGGTACCATAGGCATGGTGCGGGGCGACAACGGGTTTCGTCCGGAGGCCGGAATTCTGGAGAGCGTCGCCCATGATATGTTTCGCGCGCGAAACATTTCCGTTAAAATTCAGTTAATTACGCCGTTGATCGACAGCGCCAATGCGACGCCTTCCGACTGGAACCGAATTGCGGAGGCGATTGTCGCGGCGGCGGGCAATTCCGAAGCCGTCATCGTCACCCATGGCACCGACACGATGGGATTTGCCGCCGCCGCGCTGACGATGGCGCTTGAAGGGGTGACGGTGCCGGTTGTGCTGACTGGGGCGATGGTCCCGCTTACAGAGCCGGAAAGCGATGGCATGACGAACCTGAACGGCGCGCTCGATGCGGCACTGAGTGCGGAGCCGGGCGTCTGGGTCGCGTTTGCGGGGCGGGTCATGCACGGGGCACGGGTGCGCAAGCGGCATTCGTTCGATCTGGATGCGTTCGAGGCGGGTCCCACAGACCACCCGCCCTGCCGGGAGGGGGATGTGCTGCGCGCCCATGCCTTTGGGCAAGCCGAGGTCGCGGTAGTCCCGGTCGCGCCGGGCGGGTCCACGGCCCCGATCCGGGTGGCGATGGAGGAGGCCGACGGTGTGATCCTGCGGGTCTTTGGAAGCGGGACGGTCCCGTCGGATCCAGCGATCGAGGCGGCGCTGGTGCGGGCGGCCGAACGCGGGATCCCGGTTGTGGCGATTTCGGAGACGCTTTTCGGGGGTGCCAGGCTTGGAGCCTATGCCGCCAGCGCGCCCTTGGTGCGCAACGGGGTGATTGACGGGCGCGACATGATGCTGGAAGCGGCCTATGCCAAGTTGCACCTGGCGCTGGCCAGCGTCGAGGGCCTGCCTGCGATAAAGCGGTTCATCGAGACCCCGCTGGCCGGGGAGTTCAACGCGGGGCGGTTGGGGGCTTAGGGCGGTGGTGCGGACGTGATCTGCGTAATCAGCAGCACTGCAGCGAAGGTTTGGTTTGAGCTCAAACCCACCAAGTTGCCGCAGAATGGCGAATGTCCGGTCATGGGTTGGCGGCCAAAACCGTGCCAAAATCAAACAGCGTTTTGCCAAGGGTGTATGGCACAAGACTATTCAACGATTCTGGCTTGATCGCTCACGATGAAGGAGGCGACCGTTTTCGATGCGATAACCCTGCAGTAATTTTTCAGGCAGAGCGCCGCAGAATCTCTCAAATTGCCGCGCCTTGAATTGAGGTCCTGGTCCGAGGTCTCTACCCTCGACGGTACATATGGATTTCGTGATCATCATAACCGTCATCGTCTCGCTTTTTGCGATTATCGGATTTGCCGAACCGCTCGCGGCGCGTCTGCGGCTGCCCTATACGGTTGTTCTCGCCATGCTGGGCATCATCATCGGTGTCGGTGCGGCGTTCTTCCTACGCACGGAGCTTACTGACGCATTGAACCCGGTCGCGGAAGCAATACTTGGCTTTCCGATCCGGTCGAACGTCTTTCTATACCTCTTTTTGCCGACACTTCTGTTTCAGGCGACACTGGGCATGAATCTGCGCCGGATGATCGACGATTGGGTGCCCATTCTCGTCATGGCGGTCGTCGCGGTGGTCGTGGCCACGCTATTCGTGGGTTATGCCCTGTCTTGGGTGAGTGCCCTTCCATTGGCGGCCTGTCTGCTCATAGGGGCTATCGTTTCTACCACCGATCCATCGGCCGTCGTGAGCATTTTTCGATCCATCGCGGCGCCGCGCCGCCTTGTACGCATCATCGAGGGAGAAAGCCTTCTCAACGACGCGGCGGCGATCGCGTTGTTTGGTCTGTTCATTGGCTTCGTGACACTCGGCGTCCCTGATCCGGACCTGGAGAGTGCCCTGGCACGGTTCCCCGTACTTATGTTGGGCGGGGCACTTACAGGCTGGCTTATTGCGCGCGTTGCCATCTGGATCATGGCTAGCTTCGGCACCTACGACCGGGCGCAGATTTCGGTTTCGGTGGCTTTGCCGTATCTTGCATACATCGTGGCGGAGCAGACGGTGGGCGCGTCTGGCGTGATCGCGGTCGTGACGGCGGGGCTGACACTGAATTTCATGGGGCCTGGACGCCTGTCGCCTGTGTCATGGGCCAACCTGCGCGAGATTTGGGATCTTCTCGCCCATTGGGCGGGGTCGCTGGTCTTCATTCTTGCAGCTCTCTTCATCCCACGGATGTTGGAAGGCATTCGCATCTCCGATGTCTCGCTCCTGCTCGTCGTCATCGTCGCAGCGACAGCCGCGCGCTCGGTGGTCCTTTTCGGCTTGCTACCTGTGCTCTGCCGCCTGCGTCTCTCTCCGGCGGTCGAGCGCTCCTTTCGTACGGCGATTCTTTGGGGTGGTTTGCGCGGCGCCATCACGCTTGCACTCGCCCTGGCTGTCACCGAAAGCCTGCGAATCCCGTTGGAGGTCAAACGGTTGGTCGGGATACTGGCGACAGGATACGTCCTGTTCACGCTCATCGTGCAAGGAACGACGCTACGTGTCGTCATTCGCTGGCTTGGAGTTGACCGCCTGTCCCCCATCGACGAAGCGCTGTCGCGGCAGGTCGTAGCCGTGGCGCTGCAAACCGTCCGCGAGGATGTCGCGGAAACCTCCCGGAATTACGACCTAACTCATGACATCGTGCGATCAGAGGCCCAGAGCTTTGGTGACCGGCTGGAGAAAGCTGTAAAAGCGGCGGAGGACAGCGCTGATATTCTGGATCGCGACCGCATCACACTGGGACTGATTGCCCTTGCCGCAGCCGAACGCGATGCCATCCTGAACGCGATGCGGGACTGGACCATCTCGACAAACATGGGCGAGCAGCTCTTGTCCGCCGCGGACCGACTGATTGAAGCCACCCGCACCGATGGGCGCATCGGATATCAGCAGGCAGGGCAGCAGAGCCTGACATATGGAAGCACTTTCAGGCTTGGGCTTTGGTTTCACAACAAACTGCGCTCTTCCGCGTTGCTTGCACGGATGACAGCGGACCGGTTCGAGTTCTTGCTTTCGCAGAAGCAGATCCTTCGGGATCTCGACGATTTCATCAGAAACCGTATTCGCAGAATCCACGGGCGCCGCGTCGCCGATCTTCTGGAGGAACTTCTCGCGCGCCGGGTAGAGGCCGTTGACACCGCGCTCGAAGGGCTAAGGCTCCAGTACCCCGGATACGCCGATGAGTTGGAGAGACGCTTCATCCGCCGTACAGCACTCAGATTGGAGGTACGTGAGTACACAACCATGCGTGATGACGGATTGATCGGTGCAGAGTTGTTCACGTCGCTGATGCAGGATGTTGGACGCCGACGGGATGCCCTGGAAGGCAGGCCGAAGCTTGATATCGCGGTGCAGAAGGTAGAGTTGCTCCGGCAATTTCCCATCTTCGACGAACTGGGCAGTGCCGAGCAGAAGAAGCTCCTCCGCGCACTTCGCACGGCCTTCTTCGATGCGGGAGACGTGATTGTCTCCCGAAACAACCCTCCGAAAAGTGTCTATTTCATCGCGCTTGGGGCAATCGAGTTGAAAGGGGCTGGACAGTCCTGGCGGTTGGGCCGGGGCGAAATGTTCGGCCAGATGGCAATCCTGACGCGAAAGCCATTCCGCACCGAAGCCAGGGCCATCGCCCCGTCAATCTTGCTAGTCCTCGATGAAGTCCGGTTCCGTCGGTTGCTCGCGAACAGCATTACCCTGCGAGAGGCTGTCACAACCAGCGCGGCGAAACGTGGAATCGAACTCCCTTCGGATTTCACACAGGATGCGCCGCCTTTGGGTTAAGGCGGCGCAAGGTCGTGATCAGTCAAAGAACTCCGAGAATATCGACGTCTTGCGGCGACGCTTGCCGTAATCGTCGTCGTAGCGGCCATCGTTGTGTCGATGGTGGCGATCATCATCACCACCGAGCAGCGAAGAGGCCGGTCCCATCAGACCGCCGGAGCGCTCATCACGGCTTCGCGATGGTGGCGGTGGCGGCGCGGACTGCTCCAAGGACCGCTCGATGATCTTGTCAAGCTCGCCACGATCCAGTCACACGCCCTTTCAAGACGGGCAGTAGGCGATTTCCACCCCGTTCCGGTCTGACATCGCCAGACCGGTTTCACAAACGGGGCCGAGCATAGCTGCAACTTCCTTTTGAGTGCGCATGGTCCGTTATCCTTCCTGACGCTGGCCAAAGAGGCTCAGGATCATCTGAAACAGGTTGATCAGGTTCAGATAGAGCGAGAGCGCGCCCATAACCTGAAGTTTTCCAAGCTGTTCCCCAGCAGAGGTGCCTGCCACACTACGATGCGTCAGATATTCGTTGCGCAGACGCTGCATGTCCCAGGCGGTGAGGCCGGTGAAAACAATCACACCCACGACCGAGATCGCCATTGAGAGCGCACCGGAGGCGAGGAATAGGTTTAGGATGGCGGCACCGATGACACCGATGAGGCCCATCATCAGGAAACTGCCCCAGCCGGACAAATCACGCTTGGTCGTGTAGCCCCAGAGAGCCATCGCCAAGAACACGATAGACGCACTCAGGAAGGCCTGAACGATGCTCGTGCCGGTGAAGACCAGCAAGACACTCGCGAGCGACACGCCCATCAGCGCGGCAAAGCCCCAGAAAAGGCTGTGCAACGTCGCGAGAGACAACTGCTCGAAGCGGAACGACGCGAACAACACGACCGCCAGAGGGGCGAAGATCGCAACCCATTTCAGGGGCGTGCCGAAGATCAGCGCTGTCAGCAGTGCGATGTTCGCAACGGCAAATGCCGTGAGTGCAGACAGCACCAATGCTCCGCCCATGTAAGCGAAGACGCCGTTCAAATATGTGCGCAAGCCCACATCATACTGGCTGCTTGCGATTGATGCGGAGCCATGACCGCGAACAAGTTTTTCCACCCAAGGACTCCTTTCATTCCTGATGCGGAGGAGGGTGGCTGCGGGTTCTTTATTGAAGGAAACCGGTTGAACACCTCCCTCCTGGGGAGCGATCCGACATCACGGCATTGCCTTTCGGACAAAGCACGTCAGAGGGGCCCGGTTCGCGGCGGAGAAATGGATGTGGTGTGAAGACAATTCAAGAGCCTCGTGGAACGATATTTAAATTGGGGCACTCCGTGCTGGCGCAGAAATTGAACCGCTTTAGTTTGTTCGGTTGCACCCGTCATTCGCCATCATGTCGTCAGGCAATTGTGTTTTGCACAAGCGTGCCGTCGAAAGGTCCGTCTGATCGAGGGTTGCGCCTTCAAAAACGGCCCCCATGAGGTCTGCGCCATCGAAGGTGACATTGACCAGAACCGCGCCCACAAAACTCGCGCCTCGCAGATTTGAGACGTCAAAGTTCACGTTTGTGAGCCGCGCTCCGTCAAAAATTGCAAGGGACAAGGCCGCTTCTTCAAAGGAAACCTCGGTAAGCTCCGAATCCTCCAGTTGGACACCTGTGAGGCGGCCCTCACGGTAGTCGTTGCCATTCAGTATGCACCCTGCGCATTGGCCCAACATGCGCATTTCTGCAGGGGCATTCTCCTGCGCCGCACACGTGTTGGCGGCGACTGTCAGCATTACGAAACCGAAGGTCGCAGGAAGAAGTCGTAGCATTTGGTTGGCGTTCCAGAAAGGTAGGCTTGGTCTCTCAGCCCGCGTTTGCTGGCGTCATCCGTTACTGATGTGGGATTTTGCGACCATGCAATCAAGGTATTGGATAGGCGCGCAGTTTCGGCCTATTGTCGGGTCATCATTCGGCAAGATGGTTTGGCAAAGTTCGGAATGACACCTGAAGCCTTCGGATAACTTCAGGAGGTCAGGTCTCGTTCATGGTCAAAAGTCTACTTTCCCTCACAGCCCTCCTTTTGGGGTCAGCCTTCCTTCTTTTCGCTGGAGGCATCAATGCGCTGATCCTGCCGGTGCGCGGTGAAGCCGAGGGCTTTACGGCCGCATCACTCGGCCTCTTGGGCACCGGTTGGGCCATCGGATACGTTGCCGGGTGTCTGAGAACGCCTGCGCTGGTCGCACGGGTCGGCCACATCAGAGCCTTCGGGGCCATGTGCGCGATTGCGGCAATCGCCGTCCTGCTATCGCTTGTCCTCATAACGCCCTGGGTCTGGATACCGGTGCGCGCGCTCTCTGGGTTCTGCTTCGCCGGGGCGGCAATGATCGTGGAGAGCTGGCTGAACGAGCGTACAGAAGCATCGTCGCGCGGGCGCGTCTTTGGCATCTACACAATGGTGAACCTGGCCGCGACCACCGCAGGTCAGATGGTTCTGACCCTTGGCGATGCAAACGGTTATTTCTTCTTTGTGCTGGCGGCGATGGTCTATTGCCTTGCCCTGCTGCCCACGGCGATCAGCGCGACCACCACACCTCGCCCGTTGACGCGTGTTTCGCTCAACTTGCGCGGGCTTTGGATGAACTCTCCTATCGCCTTTTTTGCGGTCCTGATGGTCGGTGTCTCGAATGCGTCATTCGGCACACTGGCCGCCGTCTATGGCGCGAAGATTGGCCTCTCGCTTGGTGAAATTGCTCTGTTCGCCAGTATCCCCATCATTGCGGGTGCTGCCGTTCAGATACCCGTGGGAATAGCCTCTGACCGTCTGGATCGACGTAAGGTCCTGATTGGCATTACAGCGTTCGCCTTACTGGCCGACGCATTGTTCCTATTCATTGGAACAACCAGTCCCACCATCGTTTTGACCCTTGCCGCGCTCTTTGGTGCCACCGTGTTCTCGATGTATCCGGTGATTGTGGCCCACGCGAACGACCATGCCGAACCGGGCACCTATATTCAGGTCAGCGGCGGCCTGCTTCTGGTCTTCGGAATTGGTTCGATCGTGGGGCCAACTGTCGCGGGCTTTGCAATGACATCTTTTGGTGCTGTCAGCCTCTTTGGTGTCACGGGCATCGCACATATCTCCCTTATCGCGTTTGCCATCTGGCGTCTGAGACACGCTCCGGCTGTGGCAAACGAGAACAAAGTCTCCTTCAAGGCTAATCCAATGGCACGTTCATCAACACCGGAAACAGCAGCCTTCGGGGCAGATCAGGCGGAGCTGGACGCCGACCAGCCAAAGCAAACCCCGGCAATGACAGCTACCTCTTCGAAAGACCCACGGGAATGAGTGCGACCCTTCTTGTCTTCGTCGGCCTCGCAGGACTCGTTGTTGGCGGAGCGTTGCTGGTGCGTGGTGCGGTGTCAGCTGCCAAATCCTTTGGCATCTCACCAATGGTCATCGGCCTCACACTGGTGGGCTTCGGCACTTCGACACCGGAACTCGTCACCAGCCTTCAGGCAGCGATTTCAGGCTCATCCGGGATTGCCATCGGCAACGTTGTCGGGAGCAATATTGGCAACATACTTTTGATCCTGGGCATTGCTGCCCTTATCGCGCCTATTGCGGTCGATCCAAAGGCGTTCCGACGTGACGGTGCCGTCATGGTTTTTGCTACGCTTCTCTGTCTCGGCGTGGTGCTCTGGGGCGATATCAATCGGGGTGTGGGCCTCCTTTTCGTCATTTCATTGACGATCTACCTCACCTTCACACTTTGGTCTGAAAAGCGGACGGGCGGCACGCCAGCCGCAGCTGTTTACGAAGGCGAAGCGGAAGCTGTGCCAGGCCCCGACTATGCGCTTGGTATCTCGATCATAATCGCCATCGCGGGCCTTGTTATCACCATCTTCGGCGCTCGGTTTCTGGTCTCCGGTGCGGTCACGATCGCGCAGGCAGCCGGTCTGTCCGAGACCGTGATAGGCTTGACCATTGTCGCGATCGGCACCTCCATGCCCGAATTGGTGACATCCATCATTGCCGTGCGCAAAGGTCAGGGAGATGTGGCTCTCGGTAACGTGCTTGGCAGCAACATCTTCAACATCCTCTTTATTCTCGGCATCACCTCCATCGTGCAGCCAATGGCGATCCCGGCCGAGATCATTCGGCTCGATATCTGGGTGATGTGTGCCGCAACAGCAGTGTTGCTGCTCTTCGCCCGAACGGGCTGGACAACCAGCCGACGCGAAGGCGGCTTGTTCGTCGCCGCATACACCGTTTACATGGGCGTTCTTTTGCTCAGCTGACTGAAGATGGGCGATGCCTCGAAGGGCTTATGTCGATTTAGATCAGCGCGATATTGCAGAGTCGCAGCCCGATACACATTTGTTCCAAGAGCGGATTGTCTGCTCTCGTAAGGAATACTGTCATGGCAATTCTTGTCCTTCTGGCTGGCTTGATCGGGATGTCCCTCTGGGCGTCTTCGGCTCTTCGTGCGCTAAGGGCAGCTCTGTTACCTGTCGCGATTCTGGTTTCTTCACCGGCCAAAGAGCAACGACTCCGGAGCCGGATTGGACGTGAGTATGCGCATCAGAGTCGCGCGCAGAACGCTGCCCATTGGGAGCGTGACTAGGCTAAAGCCGTAGAAGAAGAGATGATGGTTTCGCAGATGCGTCCGGCAAATCCGCCGGTCGGTCCAAACGTGCCTGAGCCAAGCGCTACTCCGGTGCCACGCAGACTGTCGACGCTGCTTCTGGAGATCGCTGACCGGCACGCGGGTGCGCAAGCGGCATTCGTTCGATCTGGATGCGTTCGAGGCGGGTCCCACAGACCACCCGCCCTGCCGGGAGGGGGATGTGCTGCGCGCCCATGCCTTTGGGCAAGCCGAGGTCGCGGTAGTCCCGGTCGCGCCGGGCGGGTCCACGGCCCCGATCCGGGTGGCGATGGAGGAGGCCGACGGTGTGATCCTGCGGGTCTTTGGAAGCGGGACGGTCCCGTCGGATCCAGCGATCGAGGCGGCGCTGGTGCGGGCGGCCGAACGCGGGATCCCGGTTGTGGCGATTTCGGAGACGCTTTTCGGGGGTGCCAGGCTTGGAGCCTATGCCGCCAGCGCGCCCTTGGTGCGCAACGGGGTGATTGACGGGCGCGACATGATGCTGGAAGCGGCCTATGCCAAGTTGCACCTGGCGCTGGCCAGCGTCGAGGGCCTGCCTGCGATAAAGCGGTTCATCGAGACCCCGCTGGCCGGGGAGTTCAATGCGGGGCGGTTGGGGGCTTAGGGCGGTGGTGCGGACATGATCTGCGCATTCAGCCGCGCTGCAGCGAAGGTCTGGTTTGAGCCCAACATACCGTTAAGCGATGTGCTAAATTGTCGGAATGACAGCCGCCAGTAAATACGATTTCCGCAAAGTTACGATGGGCGATCTGCCCACGCTGTTGGAGTGGCAGGTGCAGCCGCATGTCCGCGAATGGTGGGATTCAGATGAACCGTATGATCAGGAAGAATTAAGCGATCCTCGTGTGTCACGGTGCATCGTTTCGGTTGATGGACGTCCATTTGCCTTCATGCAGGATTACTCCGTCCACGGGTGGGAGGACCATCACTTTGCTCATCTTCCAAAGGGCGCGCGAGGGATCGACCAATACATCGGCGACCCCAAGATGATTGGAATTGGGCATGGGACTGCTTTCATAGGCACGAGAGTAGGCTTTCTCTTTGACTGCGGTGTGCCGATGCTCGCGACCGACCCTCACCCGGACAATGAACGGGCGATTGCAGTCTACAAGAAGCTTGGGTTTGAACCCGCGGGGCAGCCTCAAGAAACGCAATGGGGTCTCATACTGCCGATGTTGGCCAGACCTTGAATGCGGAGCTACGAATGGCAGCTATGTCCTCATAGCGGACATTCACCGACGTCGGCCTGCTCGGTACGCAAGGTCGTACCAATACTAGACCCGGCGCAGCGCGTGCCTATATCTGCAGTATGAAACGTGCTTGCCATATCGCTGCAACGCTGGCCTGCCTTTGGGCGGGGTCGGCGGCCATTGCGCTGCCCACAATCATCGTGGATCGCGCCGATGATGGTACGTCGGTCTATTTCGGGCTGGAGGCGGATGAGCTCCCCGTTTTGTTCGGCCAAGGGGCCGAAGCGCTTTTGACGCCTGAAGGCGTCGTGGACATCGATGCGCTTTATGACGGGACGTTTGATACGGCGGATGAAATCTTTGCCAGCGTTGACGCCAGCGCGACGGGGGCCGCCACCGGTTTTGAGGCCATGTCCATGATGGTCCATGACCCTGCGATCCTGCCTGATTTCAACACGCCCTATGATGCGTCGATCTCTATTGCGATCTGCAATTCGCCGGAAACGGTCGCGCAGATGGGGCTGGATGAACTCGTTGCCTTCATGGGGTTTTATGCGTGGAAAGCGGATCCCGGCGGCACGGTCGAGATGACGTTTCCCGAAGTGGGCCGCGAGCCGATAACGCTTGAAGTCCGTGACTATTCGTCGAGCGGGGACGTCGAGATTTCGACCGTCATGCTCGAAGACGGAGGCACGTTGGTATTGCAAGCCCCCGCGCCTGCGACGGGCATAAAAATACCGCCAGCGCTCGGCGCAGCGGCGGCTGCGATTGCGGCTGGCGGTCTTGTCTGGATCTTGCTGATCGGTGGCGCGCCGCTGATGCGTCGGCGCGCCTGAAGATTAATTCATCGCACATCCGGGGAGCGCAAAACCGGTCCCCACTTTTGCGCGATGTGCTGGGTTAACGGCGGATGCCGAGACGCTTGATCAGGTCCTGATAACGCGCTTCGTCCTTGGCTTTGGTAAAATCCAGAAGCTTCCGGCGCTGGGCGACAAGCTTCAAAAGGCCGCGGCGCGAGTGGTTGTCTTTTTTGTGGGTCTTGAAGTGCTCGGTCAACGTCGCGATGCGCGAGCTGAGGATGGCGACTTGGACCTCTGGCGAACCGGTGTCGCCGTCTTTTGTCCCGAATTCCTTGATCAGGCGGGTCTTTTCTTCAGCAGTGATCGACATCGGGGTCTCCTAACTTTGATGTGAATGGCGCAAGCCGGGATGTCGTCCAGCAGGGCCCTTGGAGGTGAAGCCGCGCGTATAGGCAAGAAATGTGCGTTTGGAAAGGGGTTTATTGCTCGACTTCCGTTTCGATCTGGCGCGCGATTTCGGCGGCGTAGTCGCCAAGGATCGGGATGAAATCCACCTGGGCCAGAAGAAAGCCGATGAAGGAGAGCACGATCGAGCCGCCAAGAACCGTACCAAGGCCAAAGGCGATGCCGCGCAGGAACTGGAAGAACATGAAGCGTTTGGTGCTGGCGGTGTCCTTGAAAAACCGCTGTTCGGTCAGGCGGCGGATTTCCAGTCGGAGGGCTTCGATTTCGCTTTTTTCGGTCATGGGCCAAAGCTAGGGCGCATGCCCGAGACTGACAACCCATTCAGTTTGAAGCGAATTTTGCCTAGAATTCGTTCACGGGGTGCGTCGCTATGGTGGTAAATGCTGGCCGATTTTTCTCGACCTGGGGTGGTGTCGATGTTGCTTGCATTACTACTTGGAACCGCGATGGCAGCTGTGGCGGCGCCGATTGCGATGGGCGTCTTTGATGGCGACGACGAAGATGACGAGGCGATTGCCGAGGCCGAGGACGATACATCCGACACCGGCAGTCTTCTGAGCGACGAGGGCACCAATCACGTGATTGACGGCACGATCCCGGCCAATGTGATTGAAGGGTTCGAGCCGGGAACGGATCGCGCGACGCTGCAATTCCCGAACTGGGACGCGAATCTTGAGGTTCGCAGTGACGAGGATGGGTCGGTCAAGATCGACTATGAAGGGGCTGAGGGCCCTGTAAGCGTCGTGTTCTCGGGGCTCAGCGATATTCCGGCGGCGGACATCTATATTTCTGTGACGGATCCTGAAACGGGCGAGGATACGGTCATTTGCCT
>CAZWZG010000064.1:0-16019 GCA_964638245.1 uncultured Rhodobacterales bacterium | reverse complement strand
CTTCGGCGTCCGTGTTGATCACCTCGATCGTGTCGCCTTTCATCGAGGTCACCACATCGCCCGGCCGTTGCGCGCGCGCATCCGGCATGTTCTCGACCAGCCCGACAAGCCCCACGACATGCGCCTTGGCCTTGCGCATCGCCAGCGTCTTCATGACACCCGCCACGACACCGGCCCCGCCCATGTCCATGGTCATGTCTTCCATGCCGCCTGCAGGCTTCAAGCTGATCCCGCCGGTATCAAACACGACCCCCTTGCCGATCAGCGCCAAGGGATCTCCCTCAGCACCCTTCCACTCCATGACCACGATCTTGGAGGGGCTTTCCGAGCCCTGCCCGACCCCCAAAAGCGAGCCCATGCCGAGTTTTTCCATCTCGTCCTCTTCAAGGACACTGACCTTCAGACCAAGCGAGGATAGCTCTTCCAGCCGCTTGGCAAATTCGACTGTCGTCAGAACGTTCGCCGGCTCGTTCACCAGATCGCGCGTGAAGAACACGCCCGCCGCCCGGGCCGCCAGAGCATCGCCATCAACCTCGTCGTGTTTGGACGACATCACGGTAATTTCGCCCGGACCTTGCCCCGTCTCGCCGGTCTTGTGATCGGAGAATTCATAGGCCCTGAGCGCCGCCCCCAGCGCGATCTCACCCACGGCCTTGGTCGCCCCGGCCAAAATCAACGCCCCTTGCGCGCCCAGCGCCCGACCAACCGCAATCCCCGCTTTGCGTGCGACATCCGGCTTGGCGTTTCGCTCCAGCTTGACGACCAGAACCGCCTCGGCGGCCATCCCCGCGGGATAGCTCATCCGTTTGACGCCAGCCGCACTCATCTTCTCGAAATCCTTGCTCTCAAGTAACCGCGCCAGCGCGCCACGCGTCAGCCGGTTCACCCGCCGCGCGCCCTGATCCAGCCGCCCGTTTTCGGGGATCAACACCACAACCAGCCCTTCATGCTCGACGATCTGGTCCAGATCGGTTTCGACGAACTGCATGGGCGCGGGGGTTGTCATGGGGGGCTCCTGTTCCTGAGACACGGCATGCTTACGCCTCATGCGCGCCTTTGACCAGAATGCAGTTCCCGCCGCGCGGTCCATGGTCTAAGAAGACAAAAAAGGGACCCAGAGGCGGCTTTGTCCAAGTTCGACCGGTATCTTATCCAGCAGCTTCTCGTGCTGTTCGGTTTCTTTTCGCTGATCCTCGTGTTGGTCTACTGGATCAACCGGGCCGTTGGCCTGTTCGACCAATTGATCGCGGACGGCCAATCCGCCCTCGTCTTCCTTGAATTTACGGCGCTCACGCTCCCCAATGTGATCCGGCAAGTCTTGCCGATGTCCGCCTTTGCGGCCACGGTCTATGTGATCAACCGCTTGAATTCGGAAAGCGAGCTCGTGGTGGTGCAAGCGACTGGATACAGCCCATTTCGACTTGCGCGCCCGGTCATCGTCTTTGGGATAATCGTCGCGACCTTTGTCGCCGTTTTGGGGCATCTGCTGGTGCCCCTGTCCCTGTCGCGCCTTGCCGAACGACAGGCCGAAATCGCTCAAGACGTGACCGCAAGCCTTCTCAAAGAGGGCGAATTCATGCACCCCTCGGATGGGGTCACCTTCTACATCCGCGAGGTCACGCCAAGGGGAGAACTGCTCGACATTTTCATTACCGATGCAACTGACCCCGAAGCCGCCGTTTCTTACAGTGCTCAGCGCGCGCTGATCGTACGAGGCGACCGCGGACCGAGCTTGTTGATGTTCGAAGGACTCGCTCAATCGCATACATCCTCAACAAACCGTTTGACCGTCACTCGGTTTGAAGAATTCGCCTTTGACATGGCCGATCTTATCGAAGCACCTTCGCTTGGGCCGCTCGAACTCGGTCATCTCCCAAGTGCGGACCTGTTTCAACCAAGCGACGCGCTGGTGGATACATTTGACCTGCCGCGCACTGCGTTCACCTATGCTGCTCATGAACGGATAAACGACGCCGTTTGGGTGATTGTCACTACACTTGTGGGCTATGCCGGCCTCATCTTTGGTGCCTTTTCCAGATTTGGAGCATGGAAACAGATCGTTGGCGCTCTGGTCACCGTGCTTCTCCTGGACACTCTCGAGAACGCAATGACAGAGCTTGTCGCAGGGACGGCGACACCTTGGCCCCTGGCATACGGGGCGTCATTCCTCGGGGTGGTGCTTTCCTTTACATTGATTGGGCTTGCGTCCAACACTTGGTTTAGACGTCCCAGAAGACGACACACAGAGGTCGAGGCATGATCCTGCAACTCTACTTCGCACGGCGTTTTCTGGTGATCTTCTTGGCGGTGCTTACTGTATTCATAGCACTGAGCCTTGTCTTATCGATGGTCGACCAATTCAGAAGCTTTAGTGCTAGTGAGCCCGGGTTTGGCACACTCTTGATGCTCACCTTCCTTAGTGTGCCCGAGAACATCTACCGAATTCTGCCGCTCCTGACGATCCTTTCGACAATCGCCCTATTTTTGTCGCTTGCGCGCTCATCCGAGTTGGTCGTGGCCCGTGCTTCCGGCCGTTCGGCTTTGCGATCACTCATGGCGCCCGTGACGGTCGCCGCCCTGCTCGGCGTTATCGCAGTCACCGTCTTCAATCCAATTGTTGCCGCTACGAAATCGCAATACGAACTGATGTCCAACCGCTTGAACCCGGGCGCCACCAGCATCCTGTCGGTCGGGAACGAAGGCCTATGGTTGCGACAGGGCTCTACACTCGGTCAGACCGTCATTCAGGCCGAACGCGCCACCTTGGAAGGCACCGAGCTTTTTGACGTGACGTTCTTTGGCTTCACACCCAATGGCACACCCGCCTTTCGCGTCGAAGCTGAAAGCGCTCGTCTGACCCCGGGCGCATGGGAGATCGGCGCGGCCAAACAGTGGCTCCTTGGTTCGGATGGCGCAAACCCTGAAGCCGAAGCGCGCACCTTCGAGGCGATGCGTCTGCCCTCCAACCTGACCCGCGACCAGATCATAGATAGCTTTGGTACACCGTCGGCCATTCCGATCTGGGATCTTCCGCAATTCATCGAGCGCCTCGAAAGCGCAGGGTTCTCGGCGCGAAATCACAAGGTTTGGCTGCACCTTGAGCTCACATTGCCGCTGCTCATGGTCGCGATGGTCCTTGTGGGGGCCGCATTTACGATGCGACATACCCGATTTGGCAAGACCGGCTTCATGGTGCTTTACGCCCTTGTCCTTGGATTTTCGCTCTACTTCATTCGCAACTTTGCCGGCCTCTTGGGCGAAAGCGGACAAATTCCGATCATCCTCGCTGCATGGGGGCCACCGCTTGCGGCGATCTTCCTTCCGCTTGGACTACTTTTGCACTTGGAAGACGGATGAACCGGTTCGCTCTCGCCATCGCATTTCTTTTGATGCCCCTACCCCTCTTGGGGCAGCAAGCCAGTCTGATTGCGGATTCAATCGGCCTGGATGGGGCAAACCGCATAATCGCGACCGGAAACGTCCAGATTTTCTACGAAGACGCAACACTGACCGCCACTCGATTAACCTACGACCGCGCCGGAGATCAGCTTCAAATCGACGGTCCCATCCGCCTGACCGAAGGTGAAAACTCGGTAATCCTAGCGTCTGGAGCGGAGCTTTCGGGCGACTTGCGGCGCGGAATACTGCGGTCTGCCAACCTCGTGCTCGAACGCCGTCTGCAACTGGCCGCCAACGAAATTCGCCGTGTCGATGAACGCTACACCGTGCTGACAAGGACTGTTGCGAGCGCCTGCAAGGTGTGCGGCCACAACCCCACCCCGATCTGGGAAATCCGAGCCGATCGCGTTGTACAAGACGAAGTGGAACGCCAGCTCTACTTTGACAACGCCACGATTCGCGTTGCAGGCGTGCCGGTCTTCTGGGCACCGCGACTTCGTTTGCCCGACCCTTCCCTGGCGCGCGCAACCGGATTTCTTATTCCCGAAATCAGCGTCATAACCGAAGTGGGAACGGGGATAAAAGTCCCATACTTTTTCCGCCTCGGCGACCGCGCCGACCTTACCATAGCGCCTTATTTCGCGACCAACAGTTCAACACTTGAAGCCCGTTACCGGCAGACATTCAACAATGGTAGCCTGAGTTTTGTCGGGGCTGCGTCCAACGACGCCATTTCCTCGGAGGGTCGGCGCGCATATCTTTTCGGCGAAGGCGAATTCGCACTTCCACGGGACTATGTTTTAACCTTCGATATCGAGCTTGTGTCCGACCAGACCTATTTGCTGGAATACGACTACTCGGAAAAGGACCGGCTCGATAGCGAGGTGGCCATCGCTCGGTACCGCGCCGATGAAGCATTCGTGACGTCGCTGACGACCTTCCGCACGTTGCGGGAAGGTGAGTTGGCAATCTCCGACGAGCTCCCCTCGCGACAAGGTCGCGTTGACTATGCGCATCGGTTGCCCACCGGCGCTCTGGGGGGCGAAGCGTGGCTGAGAACCGGCGCCCTCAGCATCATTCGCGACAGTGAGAACCCGACTGTTGGCCGTGATGTGGCAAGAGCTGGCGTTAGCCTTGACTGGCGACGAGACTGGACGGTCGGCCCAGGACTTGTTGTGGAAACCGCCGCAGGCGTTCAGACCGACGCTTATGCCATTGATGAGGACCCATCGTTTGACGACACGTTGTCGCGCACGACACAACGCGCCTCACTCACGTTTCGTTGGCCTCACACACGAACCGTCGATACGAGCTATTCCATCCTTGAACCCGTCATCCAACTGGCGTGGGCTAAGACGAGCGGACAGGACGTGCCGAACGAAGACTCTACCCTCGTAGATTTTGATGAAGGCAACCTGTTTTCATTTTCCCGCTTCCCCGGTGAAGACGTGATTGAAGAAGGATTTCGGGCAAACATCGGGGCCAGCCACTGGACCTACATGGCGGATGGTCGCCGCATGGGGTTTGCCGTTGGCCGTGTTTTCCGCGCCGAAGACCTGGGACAATTCTCTCCGGGCTCTGGCCTCGACGGAATTGAAAGCGATTGGCTGACCGCCGCGCATTTTGACATCGGAAAGACACTGTCTCTTGCCACCCGCGGCTTGTTTGACGGCAGCTTTTCGTTCTCAAGAAACGAAACGCGATTGGCATGGTCGCAAGAGGACCGCGCACTCGCGGCGACATATATCTTTGCCATCGAAGACCCTGCCAATGGGCGCGACGACACCTTGTCCGAACTTGGCATTGACGGTCGGATCGGCTTCAACAACCAATGGTCTGGGTCGGCCGACACGCGTTACGATTTCATCGCTAACCGCGTACAGTCTGCGGGACTTGGCCTGACCTTCGAAAACGACTGTATCACAATGGCTTTCACCGTTTCGCGCCGCTTTACCGAGACCTCCGGACTGGACCCCCAAACCGATTTTGGAATACAGGTATCCTTGGGCGGTCAAAACGGCCGAGGAGCCAAAGGGTCAGGGGGCCGGAAATGTTCGTATTGAGGCGGTTGTTCGCGATACTCATAGCAGGTGCGCTAGCGGTGCCCGCGATCGCGCAAAACCAGTTCGACCCCGTCGTGACGATCAACAATCGCGCCGTGACCGGCTACGAACTGGCCCAACGGGCCCGCTTTCTGACCCTCTTGAACTTTCCCGGCGATGCGCGGGATGCAGCCTTGCAACAACTCATCAATGAAGAACTGCAGGCGAACGCAGCCGCATCTCTTGGAATTGAGCTCACCCAAGAAGGCGTACAAGCTGGCGAAACGGAGTTTGCGGCGCGCGCCAATCTGACACGCGAAGAATTTATTGCCGCTCTCGCCCAAGAAGGCGTTGCGCCTGAAACCTTCCGCGATTTCGCCGGTTCTGGCATTCTTTGGCGAGAAACGGTGCAGGCGCGCTTCCGAACAGCTGCGCAGGCGTACTCCGAAGACGACTTGGAACGGGCGATAAACCGAAGCGCGGCAAACCAAAGTACGCGCATCCTAATTTCTGAACTTGTGCTACCCGCGAATACCCCTGAAACCGCAGCCGCATCACGCGCCCGAGCAACAGAAATCGCGCGAACCAACTCAATTGAGGAGTTTGCCGCCGCGGCACAAGCCTTTTCGATCGCGGCCAGCCGGAATGACGGTGGCGAAGTCGATTGGCGGTTCCTAGGTGCTTTGCCACCCGAGATCGGCGCGCAAATTCGCGGACTATCCGTGGGTCAGGTCACACGCCCGATCGAGCTTCCCAATGCCATCGCGCTCTATCAATTGCGCGATATCGAGACGACCAGCCCTGAAACAGCGGTCGAAAACGTGGACTACGCCGAATTCCTGATCCCTTCGGCCACATTGGGTCAAACACTTGGCCAATTGGCGCGAGAGGTCGATCGCTGCGATGACCTCTATGGATTTGCGCGCAACCTTCCAGAGGACCGCCTGATCCGAACCAGCGCGCCCATCGGGCAGGTGCCCGCAAACACGCGCGCGGTTCTTGAAGGCCTGGACGAGAACGAAAGCTCGACCGCCCTGCGGCGTGGCGATTTCGTGGTCTTCACGATGCTGTGTGAGCGTGTCACCGGTTCCACCGAAAGCATTGACCGTGCTGCCATCGCCAACCAGCTGACAGGCGCGCGTCTGGATAGCTTTGCCCGCTCCTGGCTGGCCGAATTGCGCGCCGCCGCCGACATCGAAATCCTGATCCAATGACCCGTCCGCCCGTCGCCGTCAGTTGCGGCGACCCGGCCGGGATCGGCCCTGAGATTGCTGCCGCCGCATGGGGGGCGCTCAAGGACGAACTGCCCTTCGTCTGGATCGGCGATCCGCGCCATTTGCCTGCGAACACCCCCATCGCTGAGATCAACGACCCCGCTGATGCCACCCGTGCCAGCGCGACGGCCCTTCCCGTCCTGCCGCTCGCCTTTGCGGAACCCGCCACTCTGGGCGACCCGGATCCCGCGAACGCCCACGGGGTGCTCGATGCGATCGAACGTGGCGTCGCGCTCGTCCAGACCGGTGCCGCCAGCGCACTGTGCACGGCGCCCATTCACAAGAAATCCCTCATAGGCCTCGATCGCTTTCCCTTCCCGGGTCATACCGAGTTTCTGGCCCATCTCGCGGGGGGCGCTGATGTGGTGATGATGCTGACGGGACCCGACCTGCGCGTCGTTCCGGCAACCATCCACATCCCGTTGGCCGAAGTTCCAAAGGCACTGACGCCAGACCATCTCGATCGCACTCTGCGGATTACCCATGCCGCGCTGATCCGCGACTTCGCGATCGCCGCACCGCGGATTGCCGTCGCCGGACTGAACCCCCATGCGGGCGAAGAAGGCGCTCTCGGGTGCGAGGAAGTCGACTGGATCGCTCCCCTGCTCGACCGCCTGCGCGCAGAAGGGCTCAACCTGCTGGGACCGCTTTCGGCGGACACGATGTTCCATGCTCCGGCCCGCGCCCGCTATGACGCCGCCGTCGCGATGTACCACGATCAGGCGCTCATCCCGATCAAGACCCTGTCCTTTGACGAAGGCGTCAATGTCACGCTTGGCCTGCCTTTCGTGCGCACCTCGCCCGACCACGGCACTGCATTCGACATTGCGGGCAAGGGGCTGGCAAGCCCCGCGTCAATGATTGCTGCGCTGCGTCAAGCCGACACCATGGCCCGGGCACGCGGATGAGCGCGATCGACGACCTTCCGCCGCTGCGCGAGGTCATCGCCGCCCACGGGCTGTCGGCCAAGAAATCGCTGGGGCAGAACTTTCTTCTGGACCTCAACCTGACCGCAAAAATCGCGCGCGCCGCGGGCGATCTGACGACCCACGATGTCCTTGAAATCGGCCCCGGCCCCGGCGGACTGACGCGTGGCCTCCTGGCCTCTGGCGCGCGCCATGTGGTTGCCGTGGAAAAGGACGCTCGCGCCATTCCCGCGCTAAAGGAAATCGCGGAGGCCTACCCGGGCCGCCTGACCGTGATCGAAGGCGATGCGCTGGACATCGACCCGCTGAAACATCTGACACCCCCGATCCGGATCGCGGCCAACCTGCCATATAACGTCGGCACCGAGCTCCTGACCGGCTGGCTTGACCCCACAGACGGCGCCTGGCCGCCGTTTTGGGACAGTCTGACGCTCATGTTCCAAAAGGAGGTCGCCCAGCGCATTGTAGCCGCCCCTGGGTCCAAGGCGTATGGCCGTCTTTCGGTCCTCGCCGCGTGGCGCACCGAAGCGCGCATTGCGATGGAACTTCCGCCCGAAGCCTTCACGCCGCCTCCCAAGATCCGCTCAGCCGTGGTCCATATCCGTCGCCTTGACGCCCCACGGTTCGAGGCAGATGCCGCCACTCTGCGCCACGTCGTGGCAACCGCCTTCAATCAACGCCGCAAGATGTTGCGCGCTTCTCTGAAGGGGCTGCACCCAGAAATCGAAGGGGTTCTTCTGGACGCCGGGATCAAACCCACCGCGCGCGCCGAAACGCTATCTCTGGAAGAGTTCTGCACGCTCGCACGCGCCCTGAAACGCTGAAGCGCGCTCGGGTCTCATCCCTCAGGAAAGAGCTTCAGGCTTACTCGGCCGCTTCGGACGGAGTGTCGTCACCGCCGCCCTCTGGCGCGGCCTCGACCGATTTGGGCTTACGCTGACGGCGCGGCTTGGGCGGCGGGGCTTCTGCCGCCGCTTCCGGCGTCTCGACCAGCTCTGGTCCCGACACATCGGGTTGCTCGCCCTCGCCAGGATGCTGTTGGGGATTTGGCTGATGTTGCTGCCCGTCCCCACCACCGCGATTGTCATCGCGCCGCTGCTGGTTGTTCTGCTGGTTTTGTTGGTTCTGCTGGCGCTCGCGTTCCTGCTGCTCGCGCCGCGCTTCCTGCTCTTTGGTCGCCTCGGCCAACATGCGCAGGTAATGCTCGGCATGCTGCTGGAAGTTTTCCATCGCAACCCGGTCATTGCCAAGTTGAGCATCGCGCGCCAACTGATTGTATTTGTCGATGATTTGCTGCGGCGTACCGCGCACTTTGCCTTCCGGGCCTGAACTATCAAACACACGGTTAACGATGTTGCCCATCGAGCGGTTGCGGTTATTTTTCGACCGCGAACGTGACTTCGAAGATCTCATAGGTCTCTGATTACTGGCCTGTGTTAAGGCGTGCTCTTGTCCCGGTATGCCTGCTCTGTTCAGAGCAACGGGTCAAAGCTGTTGAGATTACGTCAGCGCGCTCCCCAAGTGGCACCGACTGCAAGTTTCTATACAGGCCAAATGCCACGGGGCAAGTAAAAAACCGTAAACAGAGCCTGCTAAAGGGCTGTTTTCGGCCCAGAGCGGGCCAAAACAACACGTTCCCTGCCATCTAGGTCGGCGCGCGTCTCGATGTTTTCAAGACCGGCGGACTCAAAAAGCGCCGCCACATCCCCCGCCTGCCCGGCCCCGACCTCGACCATCAGCCGCCCGCCGGGCGTCAAAAACGCTGCCGCGCCCGATGCAATCACGCGATACGCCCCCAATCCGTCGCCCTCGTCGGTCAGCGCCATCCGGGGATCATGCTCGCGCACCTCGCGCTCCAGACCATCCATCTCTGACACAGAGATGTAAGGCGGGTTCGAGACGATCAGATCATAGCGCCCGCCGATATCGTCCCACCAGTCGGAGGCCGGGAAAACCACACGATCCTCGACTGAATATCGCGCCGCATTGCGCCCCGCCACCAGCACCGCGTCTTCGGACACATCCGAACCAACGCCCTTTGCATCCGCGCGCTCAGCAAGAAGTGTCACGATAATCGCCCCTGACCCTGTGCCCAGATCCAGCACACGCGCAAACGGCTCTTCCAAGGCGGCCGCTACAAGCGTCTCGGTCTCAGGCCTGGGATCCAGCACCGCATCGGTGACTTCAAACCAGCGCCCGTAAAACCAGCGTCCGCCAACGATCCGGCTCACAGGCCGCCCCGCAGCGCGATCCCCCACAGCCCGGCCTAGTGTCATCAAGGCATCCCCGTCGACCACTTCATCGGACATCAAGGTGATCCGATCCGGCGCCACGCCCATCGCGTAGGCCAAAAGCCGGCGCGCATCTCGCGCCGCATCCTCGACGCCTGCCCCCGCCAACGCCTCCGCCGCGGCGCCAAGCGCCTTGCGTACGGTCGTTTCGAAACCCTCGGGTGTCACACAACCGCCCTTTCATCTTGTCTCAAATACCGACTCCGGCGGATGGGGTGCTTGGGCCGAAAACCGACAGACGCACCGACCAAATACCGACGCGGCACCGACGTAATACCGACGTACCGTTCGCCCTGTTAATCACATCCCCGCCTCGGCCAGTTTTTCGGCCTGATCCGCAGCAATAAGCGCGTCAATCACTTCGTCCAGATCGCCCGCGATCACCTCGTTCAGCTTATAAAGCGTCAGGTTGATCCGGTGATCCGTCATCCGCCCTTGCGGGAAATTATAGGTCCTGATCCGCTCCGACCGATCCCCGGAGCCAACCTGCGATTTGCGATCCGCCGCCCGCTCGGCATCGACCCGACTGCGCTCCATGTCAAACAGGCGCGCGCGCAGCACCTGCATGGCAATCGCACGGTTCTGGTGCTGGGATTTTTCCGAGCTTGTTACCACCAACCCGGTTGGCACGTGGGTGATCCGCACCGCGCTGTCGGTCGTGTTTACGTGCTGCCCGCCCGCACCGGAGGCCCGCATCGTGTCGATCCGCAAGTCACTGGGATCAATATCGATATCGACATCTTCGGCTTCCGGCAAAACGGCCACCGTCGCCGCCGAAGTATGGATCCGCCCACCCGATTCCGTGGTCGGTACCCGCTGCACGCGATGCACACCGCTTTCGAATTTCAGGCGCGCGAACACGCCCTCACCCGACACATTGGCGATCACTTCCTTGATCCCGCCAATCTCGGTCTCGGACTGCTCAACGATGGAAAACTTCCACCCGCGCCCTTCGGCATACCGCTGATACATCCGAAGCAAGTCACCTGCGAACAGCGCGGCCTCTTCCCCGCCCGTCCCGGGTCGGATCTCGATCAACGCGGGCTTCGCATCCGCTGCGTCTTTAGGTAAAAGAGCAACCCTAAGCGCCTGTTCTTCATCCGGAATTGCCGCCTTCAGGCGATGCAACTCTTCCTCGGCCAGCGCCTTCATCTCGGGGTCATCGAGCATGGCCTCGGCTTCTTCCACCCCTGCCAGCATGTCCTTGTAGGCCGCAATCCGCTCGACCACCGGTTTCAGTTCGGAGTACTCCCGCGCCAGTTCTGCAATTTCGCCCGGCTCCGCCCCACCGTTCATCTTGGCTTCGAGAAACTCAAAGCGTTCGGTGATCTGGTGTAGCGTGTCCAAAGGTACCATCGCGCCGGTGTGGCGCGATTGACGGGATGCGTCAAGGGAGGCGCTCGCGCACGGCTGATAGAAGGCGCTCCATCCGCAGGGCATTGGTTCCGCCATCGCCGCCCTTGGTCCCCGTGAGCGCGCGATACGTCAGTCTTATGCCGTCGCCCTCGGGCGTGACGCGCACGGTCACATAGTCAGGAAACCTGAAAATTCTCGTGCGCGTCAAATAGGTTACAAAGCCCTCTTCAACGCTTCCGGCAAAAACACGCGCCCCTTCCGCCGTTATCGCAGAATCGAAGGCGGCCATCACCTCCTCAGGCGCGCTCGCGAACAAAGGCGCGTCCTCACCCACAACGCGCACCCCGCCAACCCCAGGGTCAGGCGCCTCAACCGGATCAATGTGCCAAACCTCGGGATTGCCCGGCCAGAACCGGACGACCCCGTACCAGACGGACAGAAGAACAAGCAGGGATACCAGAATAAACCTCATGGCCCGCATCTAGTCAGCGTTGCCCTCTTGTCCAGACCACGCGTGACGCCGATAACCGAGGCAAAGGAGCGCGCCCGATGAATAACAGCGACACCCTCGTCCATGATCCGAACGGCGGTATGCCCCGCTTGTTGGAAATCATGCGCCGCCTGCGCGATCCCGAAACGGGATGCCCCTGGGACGTCGAGCAAACCTTTGAAACCATTGCGCCTTACACAATCGAGGAAGCCTACGAGGTTGCGGACGCTATCGAACGGCAGGACTGGGATGACCTCAAGGGCGAACTGGGCGATCTGCTGTTGCAGTCGGTCTATCACGCTGAAATCGGACGGGAGCGCGGGCTTTTCGATTTCGCAAGCATTGCTGATGCAATCTCCGACAAGATGGTCGCGCGTCATCCGCATGTGTTCGGCGGTGAAAGCCGGGACAAATCCGCCGCCCAGCAGACCCGTGATTGGGAAGCGCAAAAGGCCAAGGAACGCGGAACCGCAGGGGTGCTCGACGGTGTGGCGCTTGGCCTTCCGGCGCTGCTTCGGGCGGTAAAACTGCAAAAACGCGCCGCGCGAGTCGGGTTTGACTGGCCCGAAACCGGTCAGGTGCTCGAAAAGATCAAGGAAGAGGCAGACGAAATTGTCGCCGCGCGCGATCGCATGTCGCAGGAAGAGATTGAAGACGAGGTCGGCGACCTGTTGTTCGTGCTTGCCAATCTGGCCCGGCATTTGAAAGTCGATCCAGAAGCCGCTTTGCGCGGCACGAACGCGAAATTTGAGAGACGTTTCAAGATCATAGAGGTCGAGCTTGCCAAACACGGCAAGACACCTGCCGACAGCGATCTGGCTGAGATGGATGCCCTCTGGGACGCTGCAAAAGCCGCCGAACGCAATTCTGACTAATTTGATCGGAAAGCCTTGACTGATCCTATGGATCGGGTATTCCGACAATTATAGTCAACATTCTCCTCGGAGCGATCTCATGATCAAGACAACGTTTACCCTCGCCGCCGTCTCACTGGTTGCCACCAGCACATGGGCCCTGGCCGCAGGCGAAGTGAACCTCTACTCCTCCCGCCACTACGACACCGACGAACGGCTTTACTCAGACTTCGAAGAGCTGACCGGAATCACCGTCAATCGCATCGAAGGCAACGCCGACGAGCTTCTCGCGCGGATCGAGGCCGAGGGCACCAACAGCCCCGCCGACATCTTCCTGACCGTCGACACCTCGCGGTTGGAGCGTGCGAAAAACGCTGGAATTTTGCAGTCGATTGAAAGCGACATCCTAGAAGCACGCGTTCCGGGCTACCTGCAGGACGAAGACAACCAGTGGTTCGGCTTCTCCCAGCGCGCGCGCATCCTGTTCTACGACAAGACGGATGTCGCCAACCCCCCGAAAACATACGAGGATCTGGCCAAGCCCGAGTATGAAGGGCTGGTCTGCATCCGCTCCGGCTCGAACGTCTACACCCAGACGATCATCGGCGCGCTCATCGCCCATCTGGGCGAGGACGCGACGCGCGACTGGGCCACTGCGGTCGTGAACAACTTTGCCCGCGATCCGCAGGGCGGTGACGCCGACCAGCTGCGCGGCATCGTCTCGGGCGAATGCGACATCTCGATGTCCAACACCTATTACTTCGCCCGCGCGATCCGCAAAGAGGTCAGCGGCCTGCCCGAAGACGCGCGTGAAAACATCGGCTGGGTTTTCCCGAACCAGGACAGCTTTGGCTCACACATGAACCTGTCAGGTGGTGGCGTGGCCGCCAACGCGCCCAACCGTGAGAACGCCATTAAGTTTCTGGAATACTTGGCTTCTGACCAGGCGCAGCTCTATTTCTCGGCGGGCAACGACGAATATCCAGCGGTCCCCGGCATCGGTCTCAGCCCGTCGGTCGCGGCCCTTGGGTTCTTCAAGCCTGACGATCTGGATGCGTCGGTCATCGCCGACAACATTCCCGCAGCGCAACGCCTCCTGAACGAGGCTGGCTGGGAGTAACAATTCCCCCGGATCACTCCCAGAGCAAGGCGCGCCCTCCCGGCGCGCCTTTTTATGTCCGGCTGATGCGACGGCAGAGAAGGATAGTTGGCACCAGCCCGACAGCGGCGATCACCAGGGACGGCACCGCCGCGCCGTTCAAGCGCTCGTCCGACGCCAGCCGGAACGCCTGCACCGCAAGTGTATCGAAATTGAAGGGCCGCAGGATCAGGGTCGCGGGCAGTTCTTTCATGATATCTACAAAGACGATCAGGCCCGCAGACAGCAAGCTGGGCGTCAAAAGCGGGATATGAACGCGCCAAGTTGCGCGCGCAGGCGTATCGCCAAGCACCCTCGCCGCGTGGTCGATATTGGGCGTAATCGTTGCGGCGCCCCCTTCATGCGCCGCGATTGCGGCAGCGAGAAAGCGGGTCATGTAAGCGACCAGCAACAGCACAATAGATCCGGTGATCAAAAGCCCTGTCGAAATCCCGAAATTGGCCCGCATGAAGGCGTCTAGCGCGTTGTCGAACGTCGCCGCAGGCACCATCAGCCCAACGGCAATGACGCCCCCGGGCACCGCGTATCCAAGGCGCGCCACTTGCGTGGCTGAGCGCGTCACCAGATTGGGTCGCCAGCGCCGCGCCGCGCCAAGCGCCAGCGCTGCGCCCACTGTCAGGACCGAACCAACGGCGGCAAGCGTGATCGAATTCCGGATGAAGTCCCAATAACGGCGCGAAAACAGCACCTGCTCGCTTTCCATCGCCATCCAGATAAGCGCCAGCGCAGGCACAATCGCGCCCAAAAGCACCGGCAACCCACACAAAAGCATCGCACCCGCCGCCCGCGCTCCGGTCAGCTCAAAATGCGGCATGGCCACTTTGCGACGGCCATGGGTCAGCACCTCGGACTGGCGGGTTATTCGCTCAAGGAGGGCCAGAAACAGCGCAAAGATCAAAAGGAAAATCGCAAGCTGGGCGGCGGCAGAGCGATCCCCGAATGAGAACCAGCTTTGATAAATGCCGGTCGCGAATGTCGGCACTCCAAAAAAGGAAACCGTTCCGAAATCGGCAATCGTTTCCATCGCGACCAGCAGAACGCCGCCGTAGGCTGCTGTGCGTGTCATCGGCAAAGCCACACGAACAAAAGCCGCCCAGGGCCCCATCCCGAGCGTGCGCGCGGCAAGGAATTGCGCGCCGCTCTGTCCGGCGAAAGCGGCGCGGGTCAGCAAGTAGACATACGGATAAAGCACCAGCGTCATCATGAGCGCCGCACCGCCGAAGGAGCGGATTTCGGGGAACCAGTAGTCGCGCGGCCCCCACCCGAACACCTCGCGCAATGTGCTTTGCACGATGCCTGGATGATCCAGAATGTCGGTATAGGCATAGGCCATGACATAGGCCGGGAACGCGAACGGCAGGACAAGAGCGATCTCGAAAAGACGGCGCCCTGGAAACCGCGTCATGGTCACCAGCCAAGCCGTTGATATACCGATGATAAGACTGCCTAGCCCCGTACAGATCACAAGTCCCAGCGTGGTCAGCGCGAACGAGGCGAGCACGCTTTGCGCCAGACCGCGCACGGTCTCAAACGTGCCTGAGAACGCCGCAAGAACGACCGAGACAAGCGGGAACAGGCATACGAACAACACCAGCCCGGCGGTGGCGTAAAGTAGTCCTGTTGAAAACCGTGCCATGGTGGCGCGAAACCCTGTTCTTGTGCGTGTTCGGGTCTAGTCTGTTTTGCGCGCGCCGGGAACCTCGAAAGCGTTGGCTGGACAACGCCGCGCGGCTGAGACAGGGTGCGTCTTCTGCGAAAGAGGTTGCGAAGTGCCACGAAAAATCATCATCGACACGGATCCCGGTCAGGACGACGCGGTCGCGATCCTTTTGGCGCTGGCCAGCCCCGAAGACATCGACGTTCTCGGGATCACCTGTGTGGCCGGGAATGTGCCGTTGGACCTGACGGCCAAGAACGCACGGATCGTCTGTGAATTGGCCGGAAAGCCAGAGACGAAGGTGTTTGCGGGTTGTGACCGCCCGCTGCGCCACGATCTTGTGACGGCTGAGCATGTGCATGGGAAAACCGGACTTGATGGACCGACGCTGCCGGATCCAACGATGGCTCTGGAAGACGCTCACGCGGTGGATTTCATTATCGACACGCTGCGTGCGCATGAGACGGGCACAGTCACGCTCTGCCCACTTGGCCCCCTGACCAACATCGCGACCGCCTTGGAAAAGGCGCCTGATATCGCGTCGCGGGTTCAGGAAATCGTGCTGATGGGC
>CAZWZG010000063.1:14607-16036 GCA_964638245.1 uncultured Rhodobacterales bacterium | reverse complement strand
CGACGGCGTACCGAGCCTTGGCATCTGCTATGGCCAACAGGGCATGATGCAGGACCGCGGCGGACGCGTGGACGGCGGCAAGATCTCCGGCGGCGGTGGCACCGCCGAATTCGGACGTGCCAAGGTGTCGCCCGCCGGGTCGCTTGGGTTGCTGGCGGGCTGGTTCAAAGACGGTGACGAGCAGGTCTGGATGAGCCACGGAGACCACGTTGCCGCCCTCGCCCCCGGGTTCCAAGTTTTCGGCACGTCCCCGAATGCCCCGTTTGCGATCGCCGCAGACACGGACCGCAATTTCTTCGCCGTCCAGTTTCACCCCGAGGTCCACCACACCCCTCGCGGCGCAAAGCTCTACGAAAACTTCGTCCGCCTTGCTGGGTTCACCGGCGACTGGACGATGGCGGGGTACCGCGAACAGGCCGTTGAAGCGATCCGCGAACAGGTTGGCGACAAAAAGGTTATCTGCGCACTTTCGGGGGGCGTCGATAGCTCGGTCGCCGCTGCGCTGATCCACGAGGCTGTCGGCGACCAACTGACATGCGTTTTTGTCGACCACGGCCTTTTGCGCCTCAACGAGGCGGACGAGGTCGTTGGCATGTTCCGCGATCACATGAATCTCCACGTGATCCACGCCGACGAAGCCGATTTGTTCCTGGGTGAGCTTGAAGGCCAGTCCGACCCAGAAACCAAACGCAAGATCATCGGGCGTCTGTTCATCGACGTCTTCCAGAAATATGCGGACCAGATCGACGGGGCCGAATTCCTTGCCCAGGGAACGCTTTACCCGGACGTGATCGAAAGCGTCAGCTTTTCGGGTGGCCCATCGGTCACGATCAAAAGCCACCACAATGTTGGTGGATTGCCCGAGAAGATGGGGCTCAAACTGGTCGAACCCTTGCGAGAACTCTTTAAGGACGAAGTACGCGCTCTTGGGCGCGAGCTTGGTCTGCCGGCGTCCTTCATTGGCCGCCACCCCTTCCCCGGACCGGGCCTTGCGATCCGGTGTCCCGGAGAGATCACGCGCGCGAAACTCGACATCCTGCGTCAGGCCGATGCCGTCTATATCGATCAGATCCGCCGACACGGTCTTTACGATGAGATCTGGCAGGCTTTTGTTGCAATCCTTCCGGTGCGTACGGTCGGCGTGATGGGCGACGGGCGCACGTATGATTACGCCTGCGCCCTGCGCGCCGTGATGTCGGTCGATGGAATGACCGCGGACTATTATCCGTTCAGCCACGAGTTCCTCAGCGAAACCGCGACGCGGATTATCAACGAGGTGCCCGGGATCAATCGCGTGACTTACGACATCACATCCAAACCGCCGGGAACGATCGAGTGGGAGTAGCCGATGCGGTTTGTCCGTAGGCTTGTCATTCTTGGCTTGATCGTCACATTGCTTCCTCTGGCGGCGAGCCTTGGCTACGCCCGT
>CAZWZG010000063.1:7236-14507 GCA_964638245.1 uncultured Rhodobacterales bacterium | reverse complement strand
AGAAATTACGCAGCGTAGGAATTGACCAAAACACCCTAAATTTCATTGGGTGGTGGCCACGGGATTTTCGGGGAGGTTAACTATGAAATCCGTTACGGGCCTAGTTTCGGCCATTGCAATCGGCGCGGCGAGTACCGCGATGGCTGGGATTGACCTGTCGGGTCAACCAGTAGGTCTGCTCTTTGAAGAGGGCACAGTTTATCAATTTAGTTATGGCGTTGTTGATCCAACGGTGACGTCCGATGCCGCTGGCATCAGCGATGCGACAAGCCCTTTTGGCAACCTTGGGTTTGGCCTCAAGAACGACATTAACGAAAAACTGTCCTACACCGTAATCTTCGATCAACCCTATGGAGCGGATGTTGGCTATTCAGACGGCCCTTTTGCAGGTGGGTTTGCGCAGGTGAGCTCCAAGAGCATCTCGACTATCCTGCGTTACAAGTTCGATGAGAATTTCTCGGTCTACGGTGGCGCGCGTGCCGTCCAAGCCGAAGGCCAGATTACATCTATCGGTATACTCGACGCCTCCAGTGACTGGGCTTTGACACCGGTTCTTGGTGTCGCCTATGAGCGCAAAGAAATCGCCTTGCGTGTCGCCTTGACTTACACTGCCGGCGTTGAACTTGGGTTTTCTGGTACCGAAAACTTCGCCCCGGTGTCCTTTGATGTCGATTTCCCCGAAAGCTGGACCCTCGATTTTCAGACCGGCGTGAATCCCAAGACATTGGTTTTCGGGTCGATCCGTCATGTTCCGTGGGAAGGCACAAACCTAACAGCAGGCGCTGGCACATACGTGAACTTCGCTGATGACGAGACGACCTATACACTGGGTGTCGGGCGTCGGATTACTGACGAATTGTCCGGATCCCTCAGCGTTACCTACCTTGGGGAAGGCGAAAGCCCGACGACCAACACGCTGGCCCCGACGAACGGTCGCCGCGCGGTCAACCTCGGCCTTAGCTATGATGCTGGTAACGGTGTGACGCTGGCCGGTGGGGTCAGCTACCAGATGCTGGGCGACCAGACTGTCTTTACCGCGCCGTTCACCGACAACAATGCCTGGGGCGCTGGCTTCCGGGTCACGGTCGCACGCTAAACATCTCGCGGGCTTGAGATTTTTCTCAGGCCCGCGCAAAAAGCGCCAATGCGCTATGTCTCTGCCAAGGATTGGGCCCAAGCCCCCGAAAAACGCCTCATGCTGTTTGGCATGTCCGGGCTGGGCAAGACCCATGTCTCCAACATCCTTCGCGACACAGGGGGCTGGTTTCACTACAGCGTCGATTACCGCATTGGCACGCGCTACATGGGCGAGCACATTGCGGATGGGTTCAAGGCCGAAGCGATGCAGGTCCCTGCCCTGGAACGCCTTTTGAAAACGGACTCGATTTATATCGCGTCCAATATCACCTTCGACAATCTTGCGCCGCTTTCGGACTACCTTGGAAAGCCCGGTGATCCTGCCAAGGGCGGCCTTCCGATTGCCGAGTACAAGCGGCGTCAGGCGCTGCACCATGCTGCCGAAGCGGCCGCGATGATGGACACCAACCACTTTATCGATCGCGCCCAACGGCTTTATGGGTATAGCCATTTTGTCTGCGATACATCCGGCTCGATTTGCGAGGTTGTGGACCCTAAAGATCCAGATGACCCGATCCTGACCGCTGTCAGCGCCGATATGCTGCCCGTCTGGATTGAGGGAACCGACGAGCATACCGCAGAACTGGTGCGCCGTTTTGATCGGGCACCCAAGCCAATGTGCTATCAGCCCGCCTTTCTCGATGACGCCTGGCAGACCTACACTGTCGCAAAAGGTCTCAACGAGAACGAGGTTGACCCCGATGATTTCGTGCGCTGGACCTTTGCACGCGCTCTGGATCACCGCCAGCCGCGCTATCGCGCCATGGCCGACAACTGGGGCGTGACCGTTCACGCCAGCGACGTCGCGCAAGTGCGCACTGCCGACGACATGATGGCGCTTGTGGGCGCGGCCCTTGAGGCGCGCGGCTGAAACGCCTATCTGACGTCTTCTGTTTTCAGGAATCCATGACATGCCGATCAAACTGCCTGCCACCCTCCCCGCCTTTGACGTGTTGACGCGCGAAGGTGTGATGGTGATGGACGAGGATCGTGCTGGCCGTCAGGACATCCGCCCGCTGCGCATTGGTCTGTTGAACCTGATGCCCAAGAAGATCCAGACCGAGAACCAGTTCGCCCGGCTTCTTGGCGCAACGCCCCTGCAGATTGAGCTGAGCCTCATCCGCATGTCCGAGCATCAGACCAAGACGACCGCAGCTGAGCATATGGCCGAATTCTATCGCCCGTTTCAGGACGTGCGGGATGAGAAATTCGACGGCCTGATCATCACGGGCGCCCCGATCGAGCACCTACCGTTCGAGGAAGTGACTTATTGGGATGAACTGACCGAGGTCATGAACTGGACCCAGACAAACGTCCATTCGACGTTCGGCGTCTGCTGGGGTGGCATGGCGATGATCAATCATTTCCATGGTGTCGAAAAACACATGCTCGACGCCAAGGCATTCGGCTGTTTCCGGCACATGAACTTGGCCGAAGACAGCCCGTATTTGCGTGGTTTCTCGGACGATTGCGTCATTCCCGTCAGTCGTTGGACCGAGATGCGGCAGGCGGAAATCGCTGCTGCAGACGGCCTGCGCACGCTTTTGGGCTCACCCGATGTCGGCCCTTGCCTTGTCGAAGATCCCGGCCATCGCGCTCTCTATATCTTCAACCATTTCGAGTACGACAGCGATACGTTGAAGGAAGAATACGACCGCGACGTCGCTGCGGGCCAGCCGATCAATGTGCCGATCAACTACTATCCGGACGATGATCCAACGGTCGATCCAATGAATCGCTGGAGAAGCCACGCGCATCTTCTATATGGCAATTGGATCAACGAGATTTACCAGACCACGCCGTATGAGCTTGAAAAAATTGGCACTTAGCATCCTTGTCCTGCTCGCCGTTGCCACTGCCGTGGTGCAATGGCGCGCAGGTGCAAGAGAGGCCGCCGCGCGCGCGGCCTATCCCCCAGAAGGTCAACTGATCGAGGTAAACGGGCGCACCGTGCATGCCGTGGTCATGGGCGAAGGTCCTGACCTGGTGCTGATCCATGGATCCAGCGGGAACACGCGCGATTTTACGTTCTCATTGGCCAACCAACTTGCCGAAAACTACCGCCTCTTCATCCTTGACCGCCCCGGTCTGGGTTGGTCGGACCGCCTTCCGCGCGGGGCCGAAGGCATCGCGCAGCAGGCAGCCCATTTGAAGGCGGCCGCCGATCAGCTTGGCGCCACAAACCCCTTGGTTCTGGGCCAAAGCTATGGCGGCTCCGTCGCCTTGGCATGGGCCACGCAATTCCCCGAAGACACTGCCGGTCTGATCACGCTGGCCGCCGCGTCCCATCGCTGGGAGGGAGAGCCCTGGTGGCTCTATCAGGTCGCCTCCACTTGGGCGGGATCCACTTTCCTCGTCCCGATCCTGACCGCTTTTGTGCCCGACGCTTATATCCGCTCTGCCACGGAGGAGGTCTTTACACCCCAGGACGCGCCCGAGGGGTATGCCGACCACATCGGTGCCCCTTTGAGCATCACGCGCGACTCGCTGCGCGCAACGGCCGCCCAACGCGTCAGTCTGAAATCCGAGATCGTCGCGATGCAACCGGACTACGCGACCCTGACCATGCCGCAGGAAATCGTCCATGGCACCGCCGACCGCATCGTCTGGATCGAAGTCCACGCCGAAAGGATGATCCAGGACACGGATGCCGCTCGTTTGACCCGGCTTGAGGGCATCGGGCACATGCCCCAGCATGTGGCCCAGAAGCCGGTCATCGACGCAATTGATCGCGCTGCAAGCCGCGCCGGATTGCGCTAAGCCCCCGTCGCACCTAGGTTTCCTTAAGGAGGAGACGTTCCATGGCCTTGCCTTTCGACGGCGCCATCAGCGCATTTTACAGCGACGACGCGCCCAAGGAGGTTCGCCTCGTCATTGATGATGCCGGCAAGCGCGACGTGCTGAGCGAGACGTACCCCTACGACAAAGAGATGGACAACGACGACTACGAGGACACGATCGGTGCGCTGCAATGCGAACTGGTCAAGCTCCAAGCCGATGTAAAAGCCACCGGCAAGCGCGTTGTCATCGTTTTTGAAGGCCGCGACGCCGCCGGAAAAGGCGGCACAATCAAGCGCTTCCGAGAAAACCTTAATCCTCGCAGCGCACGCACCGTCGCGCTATCCAAACCCACGGATCGCGAAGCCGGAGAATGGTATTTCCAGCGCTACATTCAGCACTTCCCGACAGAGGGCGAAATCGTCTTTTTTGACCGCTCGTGGTACAATCGCGGGGTGGTCGAGCATGTCTTCGACTTCTGCACGCCCGAGCAGCGCAAGCATTTCTTCACCCAGCTTCCCGAATTCGAAGACATGATCGTCGACGAAGGGATCCTTTTTCACAAAATCTGGCTGAACGTGGGCCGTGCCGAACAACTCCGCCGGTTCCTGAAGCGCGAAAAAGACCCGCTGAAGCAGTGGAAATTGAGCTGGATCGATGTCGAGGGGCTCAAACGCTGGGACGCGTACTCCGAAGCCATTCTCGAAACCTTCGAGAAATCGCACCGCGATGTCGCACCTTGGACGGTTGTGCGCTCGGACGACAAAAAACGCGCCCGGATCGCCGCCATCCGCTCGGTACTGCACGCCATCGACTACGCGGGCAAGGACAAGGACGCTGCAATAGCGCCCGACGCCGAGATTTGCGGAGGCCCCGACATCTGGGATGCCTAAACGCGGCTATCATCATGGCAACCTGCGCCAGGCTCTTGTCGATGCCGCCCTCGAACTTATCGAGAAGAAGGGTCCGACAGGTTTCACCCTGTCGGAGGCCGCCAAGCAAGCGGGCGTGACCCCGGCAGCCGTCTATCGCCATTTTGAAGGCCGCGATGATTTGATCGCCGAAGCCGCCCGCCAGGGTTATGAAATCTTCGCCGATCTGATGGAATACGCCTACGAAACTGGACAGCCCTCGGCCCTTGCCTCGTTCGAGGCCACGGGGCGCGCCTATCTGGCGTTCGCGCGACGCCATCCCGGGCACTACGTGGCAATGTTCGAATCCGGGATTTCGGTCAACCGAACGCCCGAACTGGCCGCCGTGGCCGCCCGAGCCTCGGGCGTGCTCGAAAAATCCGCCGCCGAACTCAGCAAACACATCCCGCCCGAAAAGCGCCCGCCGCCGCAAATGTTCTCGGCCCATATCTGGGCGATGAGTCACGGCGTGGTCGAGCTTTTCGCCCGCGGCAATCCGGGCCGCCAAAGCCCGTTTTCGCCCGAGGATCTGCTGGAGTCCGGCATCGGCGTCTACTTGCGCGGCCTCGGTCTTGTCGACCCTGATACCTAACCTCTTCTTGTCCCAAATACTCGCGGGGGCAGAGCCCGTCAGAAGATCACAAGCGACTCCGGCTCCCATGAAATCCTGACCGTATCGCCGACGTCATAGATACGTTGGCTGGCCGTATTCTTCATGGCGATGTTCACAGTCGAACCGCTCTCAAGGGTCACAGCGTAGGTCGTCATGTCGCCATAGTACGTGCGATCGCCAACTGTGCCGCGGGCTTCATGAGTGGCGCGCTCATCGTCGCCGAGGATCGATAGCGTCTCGGGACGAAGCCCCACATCGATCGCACCAGATGTCGTCCCGTCGGGACGCGTCATGTGCCCAAGTCCCGGGATCACAAGCTGGTCGCCCTTGATTTCGGCAGGCACGAAATTCATCAGCCCGATGAATTCGGCCACCGCGCGACTAGCCGGAGCACGATAGAGCTGTTCGGGTGCGGCCAGTTGCGCAATGCGTCCGTCAAACATCACAGCGACCCGATCCGACAGGATCAGCGCTTCTTCCTGATCGTGTGTGACAAGCACAAAGGTAATCCCAACCTGCCGCTGCAGCCGTCGCAGTTCCGACTGCATCTGTTCGCGCAGCTTCTTGTCCAGGGCCGACAATGGCTCGTCCAGTAGCAGGACTTTGGGCTTCAGGATCAACGTGCGGGCAAGCGCGACGCGCTGGCGCTGGCCCCCGGACAACGCATGGGCGGCGCGCCCGCCAAGCCCGGCCAACCCGACCAGTTCCAGCATCTCGTCGATAAGGGCAGGCGTGCGCTCAATGCCCGCCCGTTTCAGACCGAAGCCGACGTTATCGGCCACGCTCAGATGGGGAAAGATGGCATAGGACTGGAACACCATGTTGGTCGGGCGCTGGTTGGGCGGGACACCCGCCATATCGCTTCCCGAAATCGTCAGCGTCCCGGCATCCGGCGTCTCAAAGCCCGCAATCGTGCGCAAAAGCGTCGTCTTGCCACATCCCGAAGGACCAAGGAGCGAAAAGAACTCACCGGCTTCGATGTCCAGATCGATGCCCTTCAACACATCGACGGCATCATAGCGCTTTGTCAGCCCTCGGATCGAGACATGCCCGCTCATAGGAACCCTCCGCTATCCGTCTGACCCAACCGTCGCGCGCTGCGTCGCCGCGCGATTTCTGCCAGCGTCAAAAGAATGATCGAAGCCACCACCAGCAGGGTTCCCAGTGCCATGACGACCGGAAGGCGCGCCGGGAACCGCAAAAGGCTCCAAATATAGACCGGCAGTGTAGGATCATTCCCAGTCAGGAAAAACGCGATGATGAACTCGTCCAGCGAGATGGTGAACGCTATCAGGAAGGACGCGATCAGACCGGGCGCAACAAGCGGGAACGTCACTTTGAAGAACGCGCTCAGGCGGTTTTCCCCAAGGTCCCGCGCGGCCTCTTCAAGGCTGGGATCAAGCCCCGAGAAGGCGCCGTTCAGGATCGCAATGGAAAACGGCGTGCAGATCAGCGTGTGCGCGGCGATCACAGTGAAACTGGATGTAGGCAGACCAAGAAGTTGCACCGCGACGACCAGAAGCGAGACCGCCACGATGATCTCGGGTAACACCAGCGGCAGCAATAAAAGCCCGAAAATCGGCCCACGTCCCGGAAAGGCCACCTGCCCTGCCCGAGCCGCTATAAGTCCAAAGAGCGTCGAAAGCGCCGCCGTGATCACTGCGATGAAAAGCGAATTTCGCAAGGCCGCGTGCAGCGCCTCGACCTGACCCAGTTCACGGAACCAACCAAGCGTGAACCCCTGCAGCGGAAAGGCGATGATGGTCGAGTCGTTAAAAGCAAACAGCGGCAGCAACAGGATCGGCAGGTACAAGAAGACCAGATAGGCCAGC
>CAZWZG010000063.1:4756-7136 GCA_964638245.1 uncultured Rhodobacterales bacterium | reverse complement strand
ACGGCATTGGTGTTGTACAAAATAAACGTCAGCGGCTCATCAATGATCCCGATGCCCGTCAGCGACGCGTTTATCACCCCGTTGAACCCAAGGATCACCTTCCAGAGAAACACCCGGATCAGATAGCTGGTCCAGAAAGGGATCGTGATCAGGAAAATCCAAAGCGCCTTGCGTTTTTGTGGAACATAGAAACTGACGTAATAGGCAATCGGAAAGGCAAGGATCACCGTTGCTAGCGTCGCAAGCCCCGCCAGCTTGATCGAACGCCCCAAGAGAACGCCGTAGATCGGATCCGTCAGGATTTCGCGGTAGTTATCCAGCCGGAACGTCGTGTCGAGCGTCAGGAAATCCTGCGTCCAGAAGCTGAACAGCACGACCGCCGCCATCGGCCCGGCCAACAGCACCAGCGCGTAGGCCAAAACCGGACTGACAAGGATCAGCCCGCGCTTTGCCTCGGGTTTCAAGGATCGTCCCCCATGGCTTCGAATTAGGCGGGCGTGGACGCCGGTTGCAAGGCCCGATTGGCTGGGCTAGCGGGGGTGCGTGATATTTGATCAACCCAGAAACCGCGATCTGATCGATCTGATCCGCGCGCTTGCGATCCTGACGGTGGTGCAATTCCACGTCCTGCTCGGGTTTGGCCGTCTGGTGGACAGGGACGCATTGTTCGGTTTCATGGACGCCTATCCGGGGATCTTCAACTACGCCTGGCAAGGGATGGGCGTGGACGTGATCTTTATGGTCTCGGCGTTCCTGTTGAGCCTGTCCCTGTTCCGCGAGGTCGACAACACCGGACAGGTCGACTACCGCGCCCACATGGTGCGCCGGATGAGCCGTATCCTTCCAATGTACTACTTCGCTCTCATCCTCTTTGCGCTAGGACAGGGCGATCCGATCGCCGACGTGATCCGCTCAGTCTTCTTTGTCGGGTTCGTGTTTGCATCCTACAACGTGATCCCGGTCGGATGGTCGATGGAGGTGCTGATCTGGGTCTACCTTGCGCTGCCCTTTGCTGTGCTTTGGCTGGCGCGCGCGCGGCGTCCCGGTCTTATCCTGCTGCTCGTCGTGATCGGGACAGTCGTTATCCGCCACGTCTTTTTAGCGGTGCACCCCGTCGGCGGTGCCGATCTTTACACCCAGTTCTATGAGACCGGCAGCTTTCACCCGGCCATGAAAGAGGTCTATTACCGCCCCTGGTTCCGCCTGACCCCTTTCGTCATCGGCGTTTGGTTGGCCTGGACCATCCACAAACACCCGCCGACCCGCGCTAGGGCAAGCCTGATCGCACTTGGAGCCGCCCTGTTCGCGCTCGTCTTCTGGTGGCCCGTCCACGATCCGGATCGCGCCTCCTTCGTCTGGTTGGGCGAGGCTGGATGGCAGGTTTACTGGGCGTATTCAGGCGCCGTCGGCGCGCTTGGCGTCGCCTTGATGTTGCTTGGGGCGTTAGGGGCCAAGGCCGATGGTCGCGTGCCGCTTGCTGCGCTCTGGCGCCTGATCTCACGCAACATCTTTGCGATCTACCTGTTTCACATGCCGATGATCCTTGTGGCGGCGGTCATGGTTTTCCGCTCGACGGATGTCGACCAGCTCGCGGGGATGACGACGCTGCAATCGATCCTGACATTCCTTGTGGCCAGCGCGTTGTCGCTGGGGTTCGCTATCGTGGTGACCCGGTTTATCGAGCGACCAATCCAAAGGTACTTGCGGCGGCGCTACTTGCCCGACGCGGCGACTAACGACTGATGGACCTTTCGCCGCACCGGTGACCCATTTGAGTTCCTTGGACATGCTGGCAAGCTGTCGCTTGTCCCTACGTCAAAGGTCCGCCCATGCGCCGCGTCGCCCAATCCGATACGTTCCACGGCACGGCCGCGGGGCAAACACCCTACATCGCTGATCTGGCGGAGAAGCTTGGACTTTCTGAACGTCAGGCCCAATGCGTCGCGCTTTTGCGTATGGGCACCGACACCGCGGCGCTCTGCGATGTGCTGGGCATCTCAACGTCAACCCGCGATACGCATCTTGCAGAACTTCGTCGGAAGTTCGAGGTCGATACCTCGGCAGACCTTGGCCCTGTCCTGGAAGCACTGATTTCGGATGACGAGCTTGCGCCCTATCACTGCTGGCCGATTGCAACGAACGCGCTGCCGGAAGGCATGGCCATGATCCCGTCCTTTCAGGCGGCCCTTCAAGCGGCGACAAGCCTTGAACAAGCGCTTGGCGCGCTCAAGCACGCCCTGTCGGGTATCAACGCGCGCCACATCTACTACTGCTTTGTTCCCCACTCAGTTCAGGGGTTTCTGAAAGCAGATTTCTGGGATGCGTTCCTTGCAAATGAGGCCATTGAGACCGCCTTCAAAGCGAACAACGGCCTGATGGG
>CAZWZG010000063.1:0-4656 GCA_964638245.1 uncultured Rhodobacterales bacterium | reverse complement strand
ATTCGCAGCGCGGCCATGGCCATGCACGCCTCGGTCCTGACGACGGGCACGCTGGCCGCGCGGGTGCGCCTGACCGTGCGTGAACGAGACGCCCTGTCCGCCGTCGCCTTGGGCAAAAAGGCCGCCGATGCCGCCGCCGAAATGAAGATATCCGAGCGCGCTTACGCAAAGCTCCTGTCTTCAAGCCGTTTGAAATTCAATGCAAAAACCAATGCCGAAGCGGTGTGCAAGGCGGTGCAGGTCAACGCATTGGTCTTTCTTTAAGGCAAATTGCGCAAATCGTGCGAAACCATGAACCAAATTGGCAATCGGGCGCGATTGTCGGACTTGGGGACATGGCGCTAGGCTCAAGTGAAGCGGCGCATTGAGCGCCCTGACCTTGAGGAAATTGTTATGTATCGTACACTTACGCTCGCTTTGGCGACATCTATTGGGCTGGCTGTTCCTGCAACAGCGGCCATCGTGAATTTTGAATACACCGTTGAGGCGAAGGAACCCGTCGCTGGTTCACCACAGCTTTACCAATACGACATGCGCTTTTTCATCGATATGGACGCGCTCGAAGCTTCCGGGTTTGAAGAGACCTTCGGCATTCGCGAGTTCCGCGTGAACGTCGCGGATATCGCCAACCCACGGGCCAAGCCCTTTGGCAACGGCTTCGTAACCGACCTCACGGCTTTCTGGTTCCCTGCCGAGGCGCAGAGCGGCGCCGACTTTGACCGCATCAGCCCGATCCTTGGCCCATTCTGGCAACCCACCGACGTCTACAACGAGGTCCGCGTTGAAGGTGTGTCGGAAATCTTGGCCGACATGACATGGAACTGGGATGGGCGAACGAATGTTGACGCCTCTTCATCTCTCGTTTCCGGCACGCCGGGTGAGCCGTTCGGGCGGTTGACCGCGTCGCCTTTGCGCCCGATTGACGACGACCCGGTGATCGATGATCCCATCGGCGATGGCCCCGCGCCTATTCCCCTGCCCGCAGGCTTCCCGCTTCTTCTGGCGGCCTTGGGCGGTCTGGCAGTGGCGCGGAAACGCACTTCCTAAAGTTCAGCCATCACCCAAGTACAAGAAAGGCTGTCCCAGTGGGCGGCCTTTCCTTTGTGCGCAATCGAGCTGCAGGACCACTTGCCCTCAAGCCATCTATTCACGCGGGTTACAATTGAAACACGAATAGGCGTTCACACGACGCCTTCGCGAAACAAGGGCCAGTCACACCAACCTCAATAGCAACGGACGTTGTGTCCGGAGTTCAGGAGGTGAAAATGATCAGATATTTGTACTGGGTCCCGGCGGAAAACTTCAAAGCGATGGCTGCCGCAATCCGCGGTGCCGGATTAACCCTCAAGGGCAGTAAAATGACGCCGTGCGAAACCCTGCGCGCGGATGAAGAAACGGCGATTTATGCAACGCCTCAGGTGTTTTCGCGCATGTGCACGCGCCAAGGCTCTTGGTACCGCGACAGCGCACGCAATGGTCAGTTCATGATCGTCAGCCCGATGCGTCTCGCCGGGTTTGACGCGTACTATGACGCCGAAATTGCGCCTTCTGACTTTCGTCCCGACCAATTGCCAAGCGCAGCAGAGTTGTTGGATCTTGTTCAAGAGCGTGCTTACACCGAAGGGCGCCCCGAAGCATGGGAAAAGAAGACGCGGCTTGACGCGATTATGGTGCGCCTTTTCTTCAGGGTCATCGGGTATTGGGGGCGCAAGGACACGCTCGACAAACACTGGCTGACCCACCGTGCGAACCACGCGAACTTTGTGGCTGAGCGGTACACGACAGATGTTGACGGTGAAAAGGTGCCCTATTCGATAAGCGAGGTTGCGGGCGTCTGTTCGTCCTGTGTCGAGTTCTTCAATATCGCCAACCCGGAACGCCGAAAGCTCGTGCGCGCCTGTCCAGGTGCGGTGACCTTCGGAAATGCACCCAAAGAGGGTTTTCTCGACATCAGCCCTGCGCGCAAAGCGGCGTGAAACGAAAAAGGCCGCCCGTTTGGGCGGCCTTTTGCAGTAATTCTTGATCTCAGTGTTAGCGCTTGGAGAACTGGAAGCTCTTACGCGCTTTGGCCTTACCGTACTTCTTCCGCTCAACCACACGGCTGTCGCGGGTGAGGAAGCCTGCGGCTTTCAACGCAGCACGCAGTTCGGGATTGTAGAGCTGCAGTGCTTTGGAGATGCCGTGCTTGACTGCACCGGCCTGACCCGAAAGCCCACCACCCTTGACGGTCGCGGTCACGTCGAACTCACCATCGACACCGGCAACCGTGAACGGCTGGCGCAGGATCATCTGTAGAACGGGCCGCGCAAAATACGTGTCCATGTCCTTGCCGTTGACCGAGACCTTGCCCGAACCCGGCTTGATCCAGACACGTGCAACCGCGTCCTTCCGCTTGCCCGTGGCATAGGAACGGCCAAGATCGTCGCGCACAGGGTCGCGCGACACTGCGGTCGCGACAACAGCTTCAGGTGCGGCTTCGGTGCCAGCAACTTCGGCCAGATCTTCGAGTGTTTTGATTTCGTCGGCCATTATGCGCCTCGTGTGTTCTTGGCGTTCTTGGACTTGAGGTCCAGAACGGTCGGGTTCTGCGCTTCATGGGGGTGCTCGGCACCGGCATAAACGCGAAGATGGGTCATCTGGCGACGGGCAAGACGGTTCGAGGGCAGCATGCGTTTCACAGCCTGCATCACCACGCGCTCGGGATGGTCGCCATCAAGGATCTGACCGGTCGTGCGCGACTTGATGCCGCCCGGATAACCGGTGTGCCAGTAATTCGGCTTGTCCCGCTTGTTCCCGGTCAGCTGAATTTTGTCGGCATTGATGACGATGACATTGTCGCCCATGTCCATGTGTGGCGTGAACGTGGCCTTGTGCTTGCCGCGGAGGCGGGTCGCGATAGCAGCCGCAAGACGGCCCAGAACGACGCCTTCCGCATCAACGATGATCCAGTCTTTCTGGATATCCGCTGGTGTGGCGGTATAGGTTTTCATAATGCGCCCTTGTCGATTGGCATTGGATGCGCGGTTTCTAAGGGTTTCTGGCGAATGGTCAAGGGGCTTTGCGCGGCAAAAAGCGAGCGTAAACAGTGGCTTATAAATAAGGTATTATTTTACCCCACGTTTTCGGCCTTTTCTGCCAACTCCAGCCATTCTTCCTCGCACTTGCCCAGGGCTGTCTGGCGCTGAACCAGCGCTTCGCTGGCCTTGTCGAACTTGACCCGCTGGGTTTCAAAAAGGTTCGGCGTTGCCAGAAGCTCTTCAAGTTTCGCGATTTCCGCTTCAAGCCGCTCTATCTCGCCGGGCAGCTCTTTCAGGCGGTGCTCTTGGGTGAACGTCAGACCAGATTTCGGTTTCTGAGGCGGGCTCGAAGCCTGCTTCGCAGCCTTCTTCGCAGGTTTTTCCGCTCCCTCTTCCGGTGCTGCCATATGGGGCGCAACATCTGACCAGCCCCCTGCATGGACCGTGATGCGGCCCAGCCCCTCCATCAACAACGTCGTTGTGGCGATGCGGTCGATGAAGTCCCGGTCGTGGCTGACCAAGAGAACCGTGCCATCGTAGTCCGCCAGAACATCCTGCAAAAGATCCAGCGTCTCGATATCAAGATCGTTTGTGGGTTCATCCAGAACCAGCAGGTTTGACGGCTTCGCCATAATCTGCGCCAGCAATAGCCGCGCGGCCTCACCCCCCGACAACGCACTGACCGGCCCCCGGATCTGCGCCTCGTCAAAGAGAAAGTCCTTGAGATAGCCCACCACATGGCGCGGCGTGCCCCGCACCATAACTTGGTCCGCACGTCCGGGCACACGGCTGGCGGGGTCACCCGTCATCGTTTCCCAAAGCGAGACCTCAGGGTCGAGCGCGGCGCGTTTCTGATCAAACACCGCCATTTCGACCGTCGTGCCCAGATCAACGGTGCCCGTATCCGGCGCGCGCTGTCCGGTCAGGATTTCGACAAGCGTCGTTTTGCCCACTCCGTTGGGGCCCACAAAGGCTAAACGCTCTCCACGCGCCACGCGAAGATCGAAACCCTTGGCAATCACCAGATCCCCAAAGGCGTGGCTGATCCCCTTGGCCTCGATCACGCGCTTGCCGCTTTTGGGGCCCTCACCGAGGTCCAGTGCCGCCGTACCTTGGCGACGGATTTGCACCGCGCGTTCGGCCCGCAGTCCTTGTAGGGCGCGCACGCGGCCCTGGTTGCGCTTGCGCCGCGCCGAAATGCCTTCCACCGCCCAATGCGCTTCGGCCTTGATCTTGCGGTTCAGTTTGTGCCGCTCAAGGTCCTCCTGCGCCCAAACCGTGTCGCGCCAGTCCTCGAACGCTGCAAACCCTTTGTCCAGCCGTCGCACCTGGCCGCGATCGATCCAAAGCGTGGCCCGCGCCAGAGCGGTCACAAACGCGCGGTCGTGACTGATCAGCAGGAACGCAGCCCGCGTGGAGCCAAGATGCGCCTCCAGCCAACGGATCGCGTTGATGTCGAGGTGATTGGTCGGTTCGTCCAGAAGCATCAGATCGGGCGAACGCGCCAGCATGCCCGCCAGCGCCGCGCGCCGCGCCTGACCGCCTGAGGCCACCTCGGTCGCAACATCGGGATCAAAGCCTAGCCCCTCGCCGGCCCGTTCGACCTTATAGAGATCGGCCGGGCCGAGACCTGCGGCAG
>CAZWZG010000062.1:8188-16347 GCA_964638245.1 uncultured Rhodobacterales bacterium | reverse complement strand
GGGCAATTCTGATCGCGCGGTACAGGCGGGGACGCCGATGACCGCAACAGGAAATGGCCCCCTGTCCCGAACCTTCATGGGCAGGGGGTTATTTTCATTTTCTGTTCAGAAATATCCCCGCCGGAGGCAGGAAGTGCACTAGCGCAGGCGTCTGAGGATCTCGAATGACGCATAGCCGTCGGGGACCATGCCAACTGAGCTTTGAAATCTGCGAATGGCCGCGATTGTGTTGGGGCCGATGATTCCGTCGACGCCCTGGGTGTTGAACCCATTTGAGGTCAGCAGGCGTTGCATTTCTTTTTTTTCAGAAAAGGCCAAGTTGCGATCGCCACGTGGCCAGTCGGACCGGAGCGGCCCTGCGCCGCCAATGCGGTCCGACAGTAGGCCGACGCCGATCACGTACGCGTCCGCGGTGTTGTATCGCTCGATCACGTGGAAATTGTCGAAAATCATGAAGGCTGCTCCGCGCGCGCCTGCTGGCAGCAGGATCGAGGCGCGGCCGTGGTTGGGCACGATCGAGCCGTCGGGTTTGCGAACGCCCATTTGTGCCCATGTCGCGGGACTTTTCTTAATCCGCTCGCCCGTTTGGCTGAAATCGAAGTTTCGCGGGAGGCGCACTTCAACACCCCAGGGTTGGCCTTTGGTCCAGCCAAAGCGCGCAAGATAGGCCGCGGTTGAGGCCAAAGCGTCTGTTGGATCGTCCGACCATATGTTGCGTTTCCCGTCGCCGTCGAAATCAACGGCATATGCAAGATAGCTGGTCGGGATGAACTGGGTATGGCCCATGGCACCCGCCCAGCTTCCGGTCATGTTGCGCGGGGCGACGTCGCCAGATTGGATGATTTTCAACGCGGCAATCAACTGGCTTTCGAAGAAGCGACCGCGGCGCCCGTCATAGGCCAGCGTTGCCAGCGCCTCGATGATGCGTTCGTCGCCGCGAAAACTTCCATAGGCGCTTTCAAGGCCCCAGACCGCGGTAACCACTTCGGCTTCAACGCCGTAGCGCGCTTCGATCTGTTGCAGAAGACGGCGGTTTTCGCGGAATGCGGCGCGGCCGTTGCGCACGCGCGTGTCGGACACCGCGCTGTCCAGATAGTCCCAGATCTGCTTGGTGAACTCGCTCTGATTGCGGTCACGTTCGATGATCTTTGCGTCGTATCGCACGCCTTGAAACGCGGCATCAAAGACTTGCGAGCGGATGCCCTGGCTCAGGGCGCGGCGGCGGAAATTTGTCACCCAGCGTTCGAACCCGGCGGTTGAGACGGCGATGGGTTGGGGCGTGACCTGCATCGGCGTGATCCCGTATTTGGGCGAGATTTGAGGGAGCGCTGGCGTGGCGGCCAGCACGAGGGCGATCAATCCGGCGATGGGGCGTCCGAAGCGGTTCATGCTGCCTCGATGTTCTGCTCTTAACCAAAGGATAGCCTGAGGCGCGCCGAAGACAAAGGGCGGCGTTTCGACTTCGGCGGGGGGCTGCCCATTACCGCTTGCGGCGTCGGGTGACCTTCTTCTTGGCGGCCTTATTGCGACCCGCCTTGCGCGGCGCGGCGCGGCGTTTGGAGCTTTGGCGGACGGTGGCCAGTGTCTTGCCGCCAATCTCCAAAAGGTCGAGGATCAGGCCACCGGTTACTGGTACGGCCTCGGACAGGCGAACAAGGACAGGTTGGCCGAGGCCTATAATCATGCCGCTGTCAGAGCCCATGAGCGTTTGGGTTTCGGCATCGTAGTGAAAGTACTCGGTGCCGATGTTACGAATCGGAACAAGACCGTCGGCGCCAGTCTCATCGAGTTTCACGAAAATACCAAAGCGCTGGATGCCAGAGACGCGGCCCGAAAGTTCGGTGCCGACGCGTTCTGAAAGATAACTCGCGAGGTAGCGATCGGTCGTGTCACGCTCGGCCACCATCGAGCGGCGCTCGGTGTCCGAGATGTGTTTGGCGGTCGCGTCCAGCCTGTCGATCTCGGCTTGGTCCAGCCCATCTTCGCCCCAGTTGTGTGCGGCAACCAGGGCACGGTGCACGATCAGGTCGGAGTAGCGCCGGATGGGCGACGTGAAATGGGCGTAGGATTTCAGCGCCAGCCCGAAGTGTCCGAAATTGCCAGGGCTGTAATAGGCTTGGGTCATCGAACGTAGCGTCGACAGGTTGATCAGTTCGGCATGATCGGTGCCTTCAGCCTCCACAAGGAGGCGGTTGAGGTGCTGGGTCTTCAGCACCTGCCCTTTGGCAAGGACCATCCCGGCGGATTGCGCCACCTCGCGCAAAGCGTCGAGCTTTTCCGGGCTGGGTTCTTCGTGCACGCGGTAGAGAAGGGGGCTTTGCGCCTTTTCAAGCCGTTTGGCGGCCGCGACATTGGCCAGCACCATGAATTCCTCGATCATGCGATGCGCGTCGAGGCGTTCCTTGATGGCGACGGACGTGACGCGGCCATCCTCGGAGAGTTGGATGCGACGCTCGGGGAGGTCGAGTTCCAGTGGCCCCCGACGCGCCCGCGCGCGGGCAAGTGCGTGATAAGCCCCATAGAGCGGGCGGATGACATTCTCGAAGAGCGGCGCGACGCGGTCGTTGGGGCCTTGATCCATCGCCTCTTGCACTTCTTCGTAGTGGAGCGAGGCAGCGGATTTCATCAAAGCGCGGAAAAACTGGTGGTCGAGAAGCTCGCCATTCTTGTCGATGCGCATTCGCACCGCGATGCAGGCGCGCGGAACGCCTTCGTGGAGCGAACATAGGTCGCCGGACAATCGGTCTGGCAACATCGGGACAACGCGATCCGGGAAATACGTCGAGTTGCCGCGCCGCCAGGCTTCGCGGTCCAGAGCCGAACCTGGGCGCACGTAATGGGCAACATCGGCGATCGCGACCCAAAGGATGAAGCCGCCTCCGTTGTCTTTGGCGTCGTCTGCTTCAGCGAAGCAGGCGTCATCATGGTCGCGGGCATCGCTAGGGTCGATGGTGATCAGCGGCATGTCCGTCAGGTCGAGACGGTCGCCAAGCGTCGCTGGCTTCATCCCGTCCGCCTCTGTGATCACGTCATCTGGAAAGTCGTCGGGGATGCCATGCTGGTGGATTGCAATCAGCGACACGGCCTTGGGCGCGCTGGCGTCGCCAAGGCGCGCAAGAACACGCGCGCGGGGCAGGCCGAGGCGGTTCTTGGGGCCAGCCTGTTCAGCTTCGACCAACTCGCCGTCCTTGGCGCCCATCGACCCGCCGGCATCGACACGCCATTCCTTGTCAGAGGCTTTTTCGATCGGAACAATGCGCCCGCCTTCTTCCGATTTGCGGAAGATCCCCAAGATTTTCCGCGGGTTGGAGCCGATCTTTCGGATCAGGCGTCCCTCATACTGGTAGAGGTCCGCGCCAACTTCCGAAAGCCGCGCAAGGATGCGGTCGCCTTCCCCAAGCGCGGGATCGACCGCGCGCAGGACCAAGAGAATGGCCGGTTCAGGCCCGTCGCCTTGCCACTCCATTGGACGCGCGAACAGGTCACCATCGCGGTCAGGGGCCAGTACCTGAAGAACCGAAACGGGCGGAAGCTTGTCGGGGTCTCGGTAGGTCTTGCGGCGTTTTTCGAGAACGCCTTCTTCTTCAAGCGCGCGCAGAATGCGTTTTAGCTCGATCCGGTCGGCACCCTTGATGCCAAAAGCCTTGGCGATGTCGCGCTTGGAGGTCAGCCCCGGATTGTCGGCGATCCATTCAAGGATCGCGGCTCTGTCGGGCACTTGGGTCATGGGGAATGGCTAGCAGTTTCAAGAGGCGGGGTCACCGCAAAACAGCGGTGTGTTTGCGAATTCTATGGGCTCAGATCGGCGGCTTCGTCGACATCGCGGAGGGTGTCGATCAAACTGACGCGATCGGTGCCTAATGTGGCGATCGTATCTGCCATGGCGTGACATGTGGACCAGCGAACATTCTGGAAAAGGCGCGTGGGAGGTGGGATGGAACGCTTCAGACCGATTAGCCAGTATCCCCCATCCGGCGCGGGGCCAAGTACGGCGTCACGACCGCCAAGCGCTTGAAAGGCTTTAGCAATGTGCCGCTTTTCGATACCTGGAATATCTGCGCCGATGATGCAAACCGGTCCCGGCGGCAGTGAGCGAAAGACACGGCCCATTCGATTTCCGAGATCGCCGGGACCTTGGGGGATCCGGGGCAAGGACTCTGGCCAGACACGGCTGGCCATCCCTTCGTGGTCGGGACTGACAGCCAGGATCAGATCCCAGCGCGGGTCAGTCAGGCGGCGCAGCAATCGCATGGTTTGGCGACGGAACCACCACGCCGCGCCGACCATACCGATGGAACGTCCAAGCCGCGTTTTAACCCTGCCGGGGTGTGGTTCCTTGACCATGACCACAAGGCGCGCGCGCCTCATGCGAAATAGTCGGCAAGGATGCGCATGTAGATGCGCTTGAGCGTGTGAATGTCCTCGACGGCGACGTTTTCGTCGACCTGATGCATCGTCTGGCCGACAAGACCGAGCTCGACGACGGGGCAATGATCCTTGATGTAGCGCGCATCGGAGGTGCCACCGGTCGTCGATAATTCAGGCGTAATCCCGGTTTCCGCTGTAACCGCTCCGGCAACGAGGTCTGAAAGGGGGCCGGGCGGCGTGAGGAAGCTTTCACCGGTGACTTTGGTCGTAAACGCGATTTGCACGCCTGTGTCTGCGGCAACGCGCTCAGCCTCTGCGCGGACCCACTCGCTCAGCGATGCGGAGCTGTGTTCATCGTTGAAACGAATGTTGACCATCGCGCGGCAGGCGCCGGGGATGACGTTATTGGCGCTGTTGCCGGTGTCAAACCCGGTCACCGCAAGCGTCGAGGGCTGGAAGTGGGCGTTGCCTTCATCAAGGACATGCGCGTCAAGATCCGCCATCAGCCGCGCCAAGGCCGGCACCGGGTTCTTTGCCAGATGCGGATAGGCCGAATGCCCCTGCACGCCAGTTGCCGTGAAGAAAAAGGTCACCGATCCCCGGCGGCCGATCTTGATCATGTCACCGACATTGTTGGGTGACGTGGGCTCGCCCACGAGGCAGGCGGTCATCGCTTCACCTTCCGTCGCCATCCAATCCAGAAGGGCGGCCGTCCCGTGGATGCCGTCGCCTTCTTCATCGCCTGTGATGGTCAGGATGATCGCCCCGTCGAGCGGCGTGGCCTGCACGAAGTCGGCGGCAGCCGCTGCAAAGGCAGCGACGCTGGTCTTCATGTCACATGCGCCCCGCCCCCAAAGGCGACCGTCCGCAATTGCGCCGGAGAAGGGGGGATGCGACCACTCCCCCTCTGGGCCAGTGGGCACGACGTCCGTGTGCCCATTGTAGCCGAAGGTTTTTGCGTGTCCTTTCGCGCCCCATCGCGCAAAGAGATTATCGATCCCCTCGCGCGGGACGCGCGTGCAGGTGAAACCAGCTTGGGTCAAGACGGTTTGAACCACGTCCAGCGCGCCCGCGTCTTCAGGCGTGATCGATGGGCATTGGATCAGGTGCTGTGACAGGACAACGGGATCGACGGGTGTGTTCATGCCGTTCGCTTAGCGCGCGGCGCGGTGCTGGGCAATGGGCTGTTGCGGGGGCGGCACAGAGCGGGCGCGAAGGCAGGGCGGACTCTACCCCGCGCCACCCGGCCGGGGCATATTGCCACAAACGAGGCAAGGCGGAGCGATCCAGACCGGAAAACCGGCGGAGCTCGGCAGAATGTGCAGCTATTCCATTTGGACTGGCGGCCTTGCCCATTGAGGTGGGGCAAGACATGGTCGCTGGCGTAGAGCTGACCTACAACACAAGCGCGACAGCGACCCAGATGGCTGAGACCATCATGGGTGATGGCGTGACCGTGACGTCGGCCAGCTATACCGGCGACAATCGCGCGTCAGCCATATATTCGGATGGCGATACGATTTCCCCGGGCGTGGTGCCTGGCGACACGGGCGTAATCCTGTCCACCGGTCAGGCCACCGCGTTCACGCGAGTGGGCAGTGAATCCAACATCTCAAGCTCAACCACGACCGCGAACACTGGGCCAAACAACCTTGCCGATTTCAATGCGGTGGCGGGGCGCACGACGTACGATGCCAGTTACCTGGACATCGATTTCATTCCGGACCCAGGGGTGGAATTTCTGACGATCCGCTTCGTTTTCGGCTCCGAAGAATTTCCCGAATACTCGAACTCGATTTACAACGATATTGTTGGGGTTTGGTCAAACGGCGCACCTGTGGAACTGGCCGTTGGTGAAGGCGCGGTTTCGATCGGCAACATCAATCAGGCCGATAATATCAACCTATTCAAGTCCAATACGGCGGATCAGTTCAACACCGAGATGGATGGATTTACCCTGTCGATGTCCTTGACGATCCCGGTGAACCCAGGCGTCAATTCGCTGCGCATCGGGATCGCGGATGCATCCGACAGCCAGTACGATTCCAACCTTCTCATCGCGGCTGAAAGCGTTCAAGCCGACCTCGTCGCCCGCGAGGATGTGATCGAGGTTCTGCCCGATGTGCCCCGTTCGGTCGAGGTGCTGGACAACGACATCAACAACACCGGCGGTACACTGACGATCACCGAAATCAACGGCGTTCCCGTTGTTGCTGGACAGACCGTAACGTTGAACACGGGCCAGCAAATCAAGCTGCTCGCCGATGGCACGCTTGAGGTGACGCCCAATAGTGTCGAGGGCACGACGAACTTCACCTATGAGCTGACGTCATCAACCGGCGACAGCGCGGTTGGCATGGTCACGCTGAACACGGTGCCCTGCTTTGTTGCCGGGACCTTGATCAGAACGCCCAAAGGCGATGTCTCGGTAGAAGACTTGCGACCCGGCGACATGGTCGAAACCCGTGACGAAGGCGCCCAAGCGGTCCGATGGGTGGGGCGTCGCCAAATGCGCGCCGAGGATGATATGGCTCCGGTCTGGATCCGCGCAGGGACGTTTGGGGATCATGGATCACTGATGGTGTCGCCCCTTCACCGGATTCTGGTCGAAAATGCCCATGCCGAGCTTTTCTTTGGCGACCGTGAGGTGCTGATCGCAGCGCGCGATCTGGTCGATGGGCGAAACGTGAAAACCTGTCCCGGCGGCGTGGTTGACTACGTTCATATCCTGTTTGACCGCCATCAGGTGATCTGGTCCAACGACATGGCCAGCGAGAGCTTTCTGCCGGGCCCCCAGACATCCCACTGCTTTGAGGCCGAAACGATCGCCGAAATTGCCCGGATATTCCCCGAACTCAATCCAGACACCGGTGCCGGCTATAGCCCCGCAGCACGCCGCACCCTCAAGTCGTTCGAAGCAAAGCTGCTCGTCGCCTGACGGCACCTTCATCTGGCCAGAAATATCCCGGGGTTTGGGGCAGCGCCCCAATCTTCAATCAAAAAACGGTGTTACCTGCGCCACGACAACCGCATTGTCGGCCCGCGCCTTTTCCATCAGTTCCAACTCGTCGGCCTCAACTTCCGGGCCGTTCTTTCGCCGATCATCGGCCGTGCCATAGCTTTCGACATCCAGCGGTGCCAGTTCGGCGACTTTCAGAACCTGAACCGTTTCACGAACGGCTTCCGCCTCGTCCACACCACTGGCGTAGCAGATCATCGCGGCACCGGTCGCGTTCTTGGGTAAACCGTCGCCGTCCTTGCGGCCAAGCTGCACGACCAGCGTGTAAATTTGATGTTTTTCGCGCGCCATGGGCGCTCTTTGTCACGCGCGCCGCGCCGTGTCACGTTCGTTGTCTGGCAGCGATGGCAAGAGCGGCGCAATCGTTGCGGGCTCAAAAGCGCTGTCACGTTCAAAAAGATACCGGACACCACGCTGGACGGTCCGGGCTGCTGCACGATCATCTTCCACAACTTCGCGCCCGCGTGCAGTCCAAAGCTCTGCCGCACTCTTGGGGTTCGTGTTTTCAAGGGCCAAAAGGACCGCGGCGGCCATATCGCGCAGTGCTCCAGAGCCGACCGGATCGGAAACCATACGGCGCAGGTCTCGCGTAACATGAACTTCCGGTTCCGAGGTGGAAACGCTGCGTGGTGGAAGCGGCTCGACACGGAACCGACCTGACTCTGCGCCTGCCAGATACCCCTGCAGGATAGCAGCGCGAACCGGTCTCGGAGCCAACGCATAATGCGCCTGAAACGCGTCCCAATGCCAGAACATGGTGTCGTCTCCACCG
>CAZWZG010000062.1:0-8088 GCA_964638245.1 uncultured Rhodobacterales bacterium | reverse complement strand
ACCTGCCTTTTGCGGAAACTGTCCGCCATACGCACACCTAAAACTTGTTACCCTGCCGTTATCGACGGGACACAAGGCGGGGACAGGGCTCAAATCGGGCCAATATCCCCTAGTTTTGGAAACAGTGCGTTCGGCTCAATCCCGCAGAAGTTCGTTGATTCCGGTCTTTGAGCGGGTTTTTTCGTCCACGCGCTTAACAATTACGGCGCAATTCAGGTGAACTCCGTTCTTTGATGGGAGCGATCCGGACACAACCACCGAATAGGGCGGAACCTCTCCATAGGTGAATTCGCCGGTTTCGCGGTCAACAATCTTGGTCGATTTGCCAATGAAGACGCCCATGCCGATGACCGAGCCTTCGCGCACGATGCATCCTTCGACGACCTCAGAGCGCGCCCCGATGAAGCAGTTGTCCTCGATAATCGTCGGACCCGCTTGCATCGGTTCGAGCACGCCACCGATCCCGGCGCCGCCTGAAAGATGCACGTTCTTGCCGATCTGGGCACAAGAGCCAACCGTGGCCCAGGTGTCGACCATGGTGCCACTGTCGACATATGCCCCAAGGTTCACAAAAGACGGCATCAGGACCACGCCGGGTGCGATATAGGCTGACTTGCGGACGATACAGTTCGGCACTGCGCGGAACCCGGCGGCCTGCCACTGGTTCTCGCCCCAACCGGCAAACTTCGAATCCACCTTGTCCCACCAGCCAGAGCCTTGTGGGCCGCCCGAATGCATTTCCATGTCCTTCAGACGAAACCCGAGAAGTACGGCCTTCTTGGCCCACTGGTTCACATGCCAGTCGCCGTTTTCCTGCTTTTCGGCCACGCGGAGCGTCCCGCTGTCCAGCGCGCTCAGCGTATCCTCGATCGCTTCGCGGGTTTCGCCTGTGGTGGCTGGCGTGATTGTGTCGCGCGCATCCCACGCGGCCTCAATGGCGGTTTCCAGTTGCGCGTTGGACATGGCCCCTCCGGTTTCTCTCTGCTATCCGTCGGGTTCGGCCTATAGGGGCTGATGCGGCCAGACGCAATGTGAGGAATGGTGATGAAAGACGATCGCAGAAGCCCTTTTCGGGATGCCCATACGGATATCGAGTCCAGCCACGGCATTCCTGACACCGAACAGACGCGGGCGCCTGCCTATCGACTGGCCTTTGATGATCCGGATTTCCTTTGCCGCGATGAACTGCGTCCTGTCCGGCTACAGCTCGAGCTTCTCAAACCCGAAATGGTCATGGCGGAGTACGGTGTCGAGAGTACGGTTGTTCTGTTTGGTGGCGCGCGGATTCCCGAACCCTCAAAAAAAGACAGCGCTCGCACCGCGACGCTGGCCGGTTTGTCCGAGTATTACACGCAGGCCCGTGAGTTTGCGCGGCTGATCACCGAGCGCTCCGGTCAAAATTCCCACAAAGAGAATGTCGTTGTCACGGGCGGCGGGCCGGGCGTGATGGAGGCGGGCAATCGCGGGGCGAAGGATGCGGGTGGTGTGTCCATCGGGCTCAACATCGTTTTGCCGCACGAGCAGGCGCCCAATGAATACGTGACGCCCGACCTTTGCTTCAACTTCCACTACTTCGCGATCCGCAAGATGCACTTCCTGATGCGCGCCAATGCGATTGCCGTGTTCCCGGGTGGGTTTGGCACCTTTGATGAGCTTTTCGAGACGCTCACGCTTATCCAGACCGGCCGTATGGCGCGGGTGCCGATCCTGCTGTTTGGCCCGGAATTCTGGAAACGCGTCGTGAACTGGGACGCGCTGGCCGATGCCGGGACAATCTCGGACGAAGACCTCGATCTTTTCAAATTCGTCGAGACCGCCGAAGAAGCGATTGAGATTATGGACAACTGGGAGCACGCCGGAGAAAAGCGGGGCGCGATCCCGGGCCGCTAGGCGCGGCTTGGATCAGCGCCTTTGATCCGGCTTAAAAGCCAATCATGGTTGCGCCCCTGAACGTCGCGATCCGTGGTGTTCATGAGCTTGCGCCGCCGAAGATCCCGGCGGATTGCATCCCGCACGATGTCGGCGATAGCCACATCGGCGCGTTCGGCTTCGACCTGCAATTTGGTCAGTACATCTTTGTCCAGCTTGAAGCTGACAAGCGCGTCGTCCATTGCACGGCTCCCCCATGTGCAAATTGTGGATAACTCGGCAACTGATTGTTCGGCACCAAGAAACTATCCACAGATTCGGGTTGGGGAGTCTCGCTCAAATATTGGGCGTCGCCGCAGGACGGCGGGAATGTGACTTTCGTGCACGCTCGGTGGCGGATTTCAGCTGACCACAGGCGGCCATGATGTCTTCGCCGCGCGGGGTGCGAATGGGGGACGCGTAGCCCGCCTTGTAGATGATGTCGGCGAACGCGCGGATGCGGTTGTTGGACGAACGCTTGTAGGGTGCCCCAGGCCATTCGTTGAACGGGATAAGGTTGATTTTGGCTGGGATGCCTTGGATGAGCTTGATCAACCGATGGGCGTCTTCGTCGCTGTCGTTGACGCCGTTGAGCATGACGTATTCGAACGTAATGCGCTCCGAGTTTGTCAGGCGCGGGTACTCGCGCAAGGCATCCAGAAGCGTCTCGATGTTCCACTTCTTGTTGATCGGGACCAGCTTGTCGCGAATTTCATCCGTCGTCGCGTGGAACGACACGGCCAGAAGACAGCCGATTTCCTCAGCGGTACGTGCAATTTCAGGCACGACGCCGGACGTGGACAGGGTGATGCGGCGGCGTGAAAGCGAAATGCCTTCGCCGTCCATGGCAATTTTCATCGCGTCGCGGACCGCTTCGAAATTGTAGAGCGGCTCGCCCATGCCCATCAGGACGATATTGGACAACAGGCGCGTTTCGTCCTTGGGATTGCGGCCCGGCTCGGGCCATTCGCCTAGGTCGTCGCGGGCCAGCATGATCTGGCCAACGATCTCGCCTGCAGTCAGGTTGCGAACAAGCTTTTGCGTGCCGGTGTGACAGAACGAGCAGGTAAGTGTGCAGCCGACTTGAGACGAGATGCACAGCGTGCCGCGGTTTTCCTCTGGGATGTAGACGGTTTCGACCTCATGCCCGCCAGCAATGCGTACGAGGTACTTGCGGGTCCCGTCTTCTGAGATTTGACGCGTTACAACCTCGGGAAGTTCGATCGTGAAGTGCTCTGCAAGCAGCGCGCGATAGGGTTTGGCGAGGTTGGTCATCGCCTCGAAGTCACGCACCCCTTTTTGATAGATCCACTGCCAGACCTGACCAGTGCGCATGCGTGCCTGTTTTTCGGGCGTTCCCGCTTCGATGAGTGCGTCGCGAAGTCCGTCGCGCGTGAGGCCGACAAGGTTCACTTTGCCCTCCGGAAGCTTCCGGGGGATCGTCATGACGTCTTGCGTGATCGGGGCGCTGGGCTCCATGGGCTCGCTCGCTGATGTGAAGCGTGGTCTCTAGCGCATATGGGATCGGTTTGGGAAGGGGCAAGTCTATGTCGCTGGGGGGCCAGCCCCCCAGACCCCCCGAGATATTTTCAGCCAGATGAAGGAGCCGCTCGACTTCATCTGGCCCCAAGTATCCCCGCCGGAGGCAAGAAGAGCTTTCGCGCGACGGGTTTAAGAGGTGCAGCGCTGTTCCGCTTCGCCAACCTGCGTCGTGAACCCAAGAAGCGAGAAGGTGTCTTTTGTCACCGTGCCGCGCGTGGAGCGGGCGGTCACGACGGCATTCACGCCGCGCTTCATCGCCGTAACGATACGGGCATCGGCGTCCGGCGACGACGGCCAGGCCCATTCGCCATCAGTAATCAGCTCGAACGTGTCCGTGCCGATTTCAAGGGTCGCTTTGGAGTTCTCGGCAAATGGATAGCCGCCGGTGAAGGTGACTTGCCCCTGAATTTCTGCGTCCGGCTGATAGAAGACCATGAGCAGGATATCACCGCGGTTGACCGACACCACGTTGCCGTTGCGGGTGTTGACGGTCTCGGTCGGGGCGGTCACGGCCCAGCAGCGCTTTGGGTTGGCGCTATTGTCTTCTTCGAAGACTTGCCAGTCTGTGTCGCGCGAGACGCGATTTTCCGTTGCTTCCTGTGCGAAGGCCGGTGCCGTCGCGATGAATGCTGCTGCCAAGCCTGCGGTCAGGCGATTGGAAAAAGCCATCTGATGTACTCCGCTCATGCCTTGTCCGCCTTTTGGCGGATCTGTTCGTCTGTTTGACGCGACAATAGCGGGGTTCAGCCTTGTGGAAAAGGCCTATTGGGGAGGGGTGACGAAGGTGTCGCGTCCGTAGCCCTGAAGGTAGAGAAGCGCAGTCAGATCGGCGTGGTCGATGCGGAAGCGGGCCTCGGCAGCGACGACGGGTTTCGCGTGGGCAGCGACACCCATTCCTGCGCGGTTGAGCATGCCCAGATCGTTTGCCCCGTCGCCCACCGCGAGGACGTCGTCGTCTGTGAGCCCAAGCTCGGATGTGAGTTCTTCGAGGCGGGTAATTTTGGCATCACGGCCGAGGATGGGCTTGGCGACCTTGCCGGTCAGAGCGCCGCCTTCGGCCAAAAGCGTATTGGCGCGGTGGCTTTGAAACCCAAGTTTTTCAGCGACATGGGCGGTGAAGTCGGTGAAGCCGCCTGAGACGAGCGCGGTGGTCGAGCCATGGGCATGCATCGTTGCCAGAAGCGTTGCGCCGCCGGGCATGAAAGTGATCCGGTTGGCGATGACAGTGTCGATGACTTCCGTTGCGAGGCCATTAAGAAGGCCGACGCGTTCTTCGAGGGCAGCTTCGAAATCAAGCTCGCCGTTCATCGCGCGGGCCGTGATGGCGGCGACGTGCTCGCCGATCCCGGCTTCGGCAGCTAACTCGTCAATGCATTCCTGCTCGATCATCGTGCTGTCCATGTCGGCGAGCAGCAGGCGTTTGCGGCGGTTTTCTGCCGGGACGACATTGAAATCAACGCCTTGGCTGCGGAGTGTTTCGGCAATCTCGGGCGCCTTCGAGGGAACCTCTGCGATCTCGAATTCGGCCGCCTCGTCTGGCGAAAGCCAGATTACGTCGCCGCCGCCCCACGCGTTGCGCAGGCTTGTCGGAAGGGCGGGATGCAGAGCGCCGGGGCGCGCAATCAGCGAGACGATGGTCATGGGGCGCGGGGTACGCGTTCGCGCTTTTTCGCGCAAGGGGTGAGAAAAAGCTTGGCGTGGCGGAATGTCGCGGCTATGCAGGCCCCACTTTTGGACAGCCGCGATCAGAGAGGAGGGCGTTCGATGACATATCATACGATGACCCTGCGTGCCTTCTGGTCTGCCGGCTCGGAAACGTATCACCGACTTCTCGGTTGATCTGACCTCCGCCTGACCTTCGCGCGGCTCGCGCGATTTTTCCAAAACTCCAAGGCTTTAGAGCGCGTCGACGCGCGTCATCCGCCTTATTTTTCCAAGAAAGGCCCGCCTTGTGCGGGACACCACCATGATACAAGCGATTCCATCCGGGAGGCAGGGACCCGTCCGGGACAGCATAGAAGAGGTCATTGCCAGAGAAGGCGCCCGGACGGTTCTGTTCGCGGCGATGTTGGCGCTGGTGCGCGGTCAGCCCGGGCCGGCGTCTGTGGACGGTTTGCCTGACCATATCCTGCGGGATGCGGGTCTCATCGATCGCGATATCTCCAACCCGATGAAGCGCCGGCCATGATCCGGGTTTCCGATACGCGACATCGGGCCGAGATTTTTATCGGCCCGCGGGCGTTGCCGTCAGATTTCCGGGTTGCCCCGGGGGCAGGGGGCCTTTATCCCCGCCCGTGGGACACCCCTCCCCAACGAGGGGCGCTTATCTGGAAGGGTAGCATTGATGGCTATTTCGACACCGGCAACGCGGCCGGCTAATCCGCGTTTTTCTTCTGGCCCTTGCGCCAAACCCCCCACGTTTACATTGGATGGCCTTTCGGACGCCGCTTTGGGCCGCTCACACCGTGCGGCTGTGGGCAAGGCCAAGCTGAAGGCTGCGATTGAAGAGACGCGGGACCTTCTTGGCGTTCCTGCCGACTACAAGATCGGGATCGTGCCTGCGTCGGACACCGGCGCGGTTGAAATGGCGATGTGGTCAATGCTGGGCGAGCGCCCGGTTGAGATGCTGGCTTGGGAAAGCTTTGGCGCGGGCTGGGTCACGGATGTGGTCAAGCAGCTGAAGCTGGATGCGACCGTGCGCACCGCGGACTACGGGCAGATCGTTGATTTTGCGGAGGTCGATTTCGACAAGGATGTCGTGTTCACATGGAACGGAACCACGTCTGGCGTGCGGGTTCCAGCTAGCGCCGAAATTCCGAGCGATCGCAAAGGGTTGACCATCTGCGATGCGACGTCCGCCGCCTTTGCGATGGACCTGCCCTGGGACCGGTTGGATGTCACAACCTTCTCCTGGCAAAAGGTGCTGGGCGGCGAGGCGGCCCATGGGATGCTGATCCTCAGCCCGCGCGCTGTGGAGCGGCTGGAAAGCTATACCCCGGCTTGGCCGTTGCCCAAGATTTTCCGCCTGACCAAGGGCGGCAAGCTGATCGAGGGCATTTTTGAAGGCGCCACGATCAACACGCCCTCGATGCTGGCGGTCGAGGATTATTTGCAAGCGCTGGCATGGGCGCGCTCCGTGGGCGGGCTTCAGGGTCTGATCGCACGGGCCGAGGCCAATACGGGCGCGATTGCCGACTTCGTGGCGGCACATGACTGGATCGATTTCCTGGCCGAGGATCCGGCGACGCGTTCGACAACATCGGTGTGCCTGAAGTTCACGGATCCCCGGATTGCGGACGGTGCGGCCTTCGCCAAGGCCATCGCCAAGCGGCTGGAAGCCGAGGGCGTGGCCTATGACATCGGCGCCTACCGCGATGCGCCTCCGGGTCTTCGGATCTGGTGTGGGGGCACGGTCGAGACGTCGGATGTTGCGGCATTGATGCCGTGGTTGGCGGCTGCTTTCGAGGCTGAAATCGCGACGGCTGAGGCCGCCTGAATTCCCCCAAAAGCGGTATCGGCATCACGTCGGTATCGCGTCGGTATTACGTCGGTGCGCCCGAACGGTCGGGTCACGCACCGTTAAGGAAAGAAAACACCATGACTGCACCCAAAGTACTCGTCTCTGACAAGCTGTCGGAAACCGCTGTTCAGATTTTTCGCGACCGGGGGATCGATGTCGATTTCGAACCTGGTCTTGGCAAGGACAAAGAGCGCCTGCTCGAAGTGATCGGCCAATACGATGGCCTGGCCATCCGTTCCGCCACCAAGGTCACCGAAAAAATCCTTGCTGCAGCGGACAACCTCAAGGTCATCGGGCGTGCCGGGATCGGGGTTGATAATGTCGATATCCCGATGGCGTCGAAGAAAGGCGTGATCGTGATGAACACGCCCTTTGGCAACTCGATCACCACTGCCGAGCACGCAATTTCGATGATGATGGCCGTGGCGCGCCAAATCCCCGAGGCCAATGCCTCGACCCATTCGGGCGCGTGGGAGAAGTCCCGCTTCATGGGGGTAGAGCTGTTCAGCAAAACGCTGGGCGTCGTGGGCGCGGGCAACATCGGCTCGATCGTGATTGACCGGGCGCAGGGGCTGAAGATGAAGGTCATCGCCTATGATCCGTTCCTGAGCGAAGAGCGTGCTGCGCAACTGGGTGTGACCAAGGTCGAGATTGATGAGCTTTGGGCGAAGTCGGACTTCATCACCTTCCACGTACCGTTGACCGACAAGACGAAAAACATTTTGTCGGCGGCAGCGATCACCAAGCTGAAGCCGGGCGTGCGCATAGTGAACTGTGCCCGCGGTGGCCTCGTGGACGAGGCGGCTCTGGCTGAGGCTTTAAAGGAAGGTCGTGTGGCCGGGGCGGCATTTGATGTTTTCGCGGTGGAACCCGCGACCGACTCGCCTCTTTTCAATCTGCCCAACGTCGTCGTCACCCCGCACCTCGGGGCGGCCACGACCGAAGCGCAGGAAAACGTCGCCCTGCAAGTGGCCGAGCAGATGTCGGATTACCTTCTGACGGGCGCGGTGACCAACGCGCTCAACATGCCATCCGTGACGGCGGAAGAGGCCAAGGTCATGGGACCATGGGTGAAACTGGCCGAGCATCTGGGCGCGTTTGTCGGCCAACTGACCGAT
>CAZWZG010000061.1:13901-16452 GCA_964638245.1 uncultured Rhodobacterales bacterium | reverse complement strand
GGGAGATCTCGAGAATGAACATCGAGACACCGGCCATGAGGTACAGCGATAGGTCTGGGAATAGTCCCCCAAGAATGGCTGCGGCCGTGATCCGTCTTTCGTCACGACGCGAAAACGCAGCGGCACCGATCAGAAGATGCGCCGGCGTGTTCACCCGTGCGCGCCGCTAGTCTTTTTCGAGCGAGCGTGCCGCCAATGCGATCTGAATTTCGCGCCGAACAAGCTTGCGGACATTGCGCGTGATCCGTTCACCCAGATCACCCTGCAGTTCCTGACGGACAAGCTGACCGACCAGTTCGCGCAAAGCATCTTCGTCCAGGATTGCGTCATCGGACGGCGCAGGCTCTGGGGTGTCGGGTGCCACGGTTTCCTCTGCGTTGGCCGCCTCTTCTACCTCGACGGCCGCTTCCACGTCTGGCGCGACGGTTTCTGTCGCAGGCGGTGCGCCAAAACCACGGTGGCGGAAGGAAAGCGCTGCTGCCGGACCGATGTCGAGCGTCGCTTCTGCCTCGGTAGGCTCTTCTTCCTCTACGACAGGTTCATCGAAATCGGACACCTCAGGCTCGACGACCGCCTCATCTTCAATCGCAGGTTCGACCGCTTCTTCTGCCTCTTCTTCGACCTCCAGCACGCTTTCAGCTTCGGCCTCATCGATCTCAGGCGACGATTGAAGTGCCGTGTCGGGCACATGCTGGGCCTGATCTTCACTGCCATCTGGTTCGAACTCGTCCCGCTGCGCGTTCACCGCGGCCTCAAGCTCCGCGATCCGATCTTCCAGCGAAATCGCCCGCAATGACGTTTCGGTCGGCCCGAGCAAGGCTACTTCTTCATCAGCGAGGGTTTCGTTTTCAAGGGACTGCAGCTCTGCGGTTAACGTCTCGGCCTCATCGGTAGGCTCATCAACGGGGTCCGCGTCCACTTGCTCGGCACCATCGATTTGGGACAGCTGTTCTTCTTCGAAAGCCTCATCAAGCGCGTCTTCCTCTACGACCGCAGGATCGGCTACCTCATCCTCTGACGCCTCAGGCAACTTGGTCGCCTCGTCCAGTTCAGCATCGATAGTGGCACCGTCGTCTGCGTCCGCTTCGCCCTCTTCAGGATCAGCGACCCGCAACGACGGCGTCAGAACCAAGCGGTCTGCAGCCTGTTCCTGTCGCTTGCGGCGTTCTTCATCGCTTTCATCTGCAACCAGCCGTCGCACGGATGACAGCACGTCATCGACGTCGATGTCCGAGTGATGATTCGACATATCAGTCCTTCTCCTGACCGCACCCCAAAGTCCCCCTTGAGCCGCGCGAGAGACGCTACTCCCTGCCGAGCCCTTTTAACACACGGTCCAGACGTTCACCCTGCGGGCTTACATTCACGACCGGAGCATCCTTGACCGCATTGTAATACGCCGCGGGATCGTACCGCGGAACATTCAATCCCAAATGGTCCGCTGTCAAAAGACCCATGGCGGAAAGAAGTTGATAAACTGCGACATATCTGTCGGTTTGCGCAGAAACACGGTTGGTTTGCGCATCCAACAGGTCTTGTTCCTGATCCAGCACGTCCAAGGTCGTCCGCGATCCCAGGCGCGCTTCTTCCTGCAGACCCCGCAAGGCCAAGGTCAGCGCACGCACCTCCTGCTCACTTGCGGTCAAAACGGCGGCTGCAACCGACAGGTTTGCCCAGGCATTGGCAACCTGTTGATCCACCGACAAACGCGCCGTCAGAAGCTGTGCCCGGGTCGCGTCACGGTTTGCCTTGGCTTGGCGTAGCCCCGCCGACAACGCACCGCCCCGATAAATTGGTCCGGAGAACGTGAGGCCAAGCGAGCTGGACGTATCGCCGTCATCATCAATCGCAACCCCGCCCGAACCTTGTAGCGTTGGTTTCATGCCAAGCTCGGCGCGTTTGACGTTGATCTCGGCGACGGTGACGTTGTGCTTGGCCTGCACAATGGTTGGACTGTTTTGCCGCGCGATTGCCAGAGCTTCGTCCAGTGTGGACGGGATGGCAGGCGGGTTCGGCAAGGTTTGCAAGGGTCCGGGATAGCGGCCGACGGCGCTGCGATATTCTTCCCTCGCCCGCGCCAGATTGCCCTGTTCGGCCACAAGACCGCTGCGTGCACCCGCGAGGCTTGCCTCGGCCAGCGACACATCCGTACGGGTGATTTCGCCCACTTCGAACCGGTCTTCGGCCGCACGGCGCTGTTGGGTGATGACGCGCACATTGTTTTCGCGCAGGGCAACAAAAGACTGGCTATCGCGCACAGAAGTATAAGCTTGAACCGCGCGCAGAAGCACTTGGGATTCAACGGACAAAAGGCTTTGGCGTGTAGCCAGCACGGATTCCTTGGCTGCCTCGACCGCAAGCTCCGAATTACCAAAATCAAAAAGCAGCATGCTGACATTTACGCCCAGCGAGCCATTCAGTGCGCCAGCAGGACCCGGAGGGGCATTGTTGGACAGGTTCGCCGAATAGCTGACGATGGGGCGCAGCGCCGCTACGGCCTGGGCCACGTTTTCGTCCGCTGCCCGCAACAACGCCTGGTTTTGCTTGAGAA
>CAZWZG010000061.1:0-13801 GCA_964638245.1 uncultured Rhodobacterales bacterium | reverse complement strand
GCCTGGGCCACGTTTTCGTCCGCTGCCCGCAACAACGCCTGGTTTTGCTTGAGAAGCCCGCTGTTCAGATACGCTCCGGACAGAGCGTCGCCAAGGCTTTCCGCCGTTGCTGGCACAGCCAAGGCCAGAGAAGCGGCAATCACAAATGGGCGGGTTTTGCGGGCAATCATGGGCCGTGTCCTTTTAAAGCGTGAAGGCGCGGCGCGCTTCGAAACCGGGAAGTATGGGGGCACCAGCGTTGAAGGCAAAGCGCCAGCTGATCTGTCCATCAAAACGGTAGCCGACGCGGCAGACGCCTAGGCGGGCTTCCTGAAACAGGCACACGATCCGCCCGCCGTCTTTCAATTGGTCCAGAAGAGTATCCGGCACGTGTTCGACGGCCCCCTGCAAAATGATCACATCGTAAGGCCCGTACTGAGGCGCACCTGCATCAAGGGGGCCTTCGATCACGGCCACATTGTCCGCGCTGGCATCTGTAAGCGCCGAAGTTGCTTCGGAGACGCGCGTGTCGTCGTCTTCGACCGCGACCACAGCCTCCGCAAGACGGGCTGCGACGGCTGCAGAGTATCCGTACCCGGAGCCGATATCGAGGACCAACTCGTCAGGTTGAATATCCACCGCATCCAGCATCTTGGCCAGCGTGCGCGGCTCAAGGATCACGCGCCTACCGCCAAGGTCGATGTTTTCGCCCATATAGGCCGCTTCGCGCGCAGCTCTGGGAACAAAGTCTTCTCGAGGGACCGAAAGCATCGCGTCAATGATTGGAAATTTCGTGACATCAGAAGGTCTTATCTGAGTGTCTACCATTGTCGTGCGACGCGCCGCATAGTCGGTCATGGACTAAACTCTTCTGTTCAATTTCTCGAATTACGGTGTCGCATGAAATTTGGATCACGGCAACAGTCAGGGCGCCGATAGGCCCTTGCCGCCCGCTGAACCCGCAGCAGGGTTTTCCTGCTGTTTAGTCTATCCAGCTAAGGGAAACCAAAGCCGCCTCCACCTGGGGTTCGCATGAGAAAAACGTCACCTGCCTCCATCTGCGCTTGATCGTTTCCCCCAAGGCGCTGAAGGGTCCCGTTCGAGCGCTGGACCCAGTTTTCGCCCGTACCACCAGGAGCACCACCGTTTGCGCCATGGGGCGCCACGACGCGATGCGACGACAGGACAGTTGCCGTGACGGGCTCAAGAAAGCGCAATGCGCGCTCTATCCCTTCGCCGCCGTTGTATTGGCCGCGCCCCCCAGAGCCCTGGCGGATCGAAAAAGACTCAAGCCGCACAGGAAAACGCGTTTCCAGGACTTCGGGGTCAGTCATGCGGGTATTCGTCATATGGCTGTGTATGGCACTGGTGCCGTGAAAACCCTCTCCTGCTCCCGTTCCGCCACAGATCGTCTCGTAATTCTGAAACCGGTCATTGCCGTAGACGAAGTTGTTCATCGTGCCTTGCGAGCCCGCAATGACGCCCAAGGCTCCATAGAGTGCGTCAGCAATTGCTTGGCTGACCTCGGTGTTCCCCGAGATGACTGCTGCTGGGTATTCAGGGTTTATCATCGAGCCTTTGGGCGCGATAATTGTCAAAGGCTTCAGACAGCCCTCGTTCATTGGAATATCGGCGCCGATAAGTGTACGGAACACATACAAGACCGTTGCATGGCAGATCGCCAGTGGCGCGTTGTAGTTGAAGACATCCTGAGGCGACGTTCCGGTGAAATCGATTACCGCATTCCTGTTCTGGCGGTCTACCCGGATCGCAACGCGGATTTCCTTTCCGCCATCAAGCGGATACGCAAACGAACTGTCGGAAAGAACATTGAGCACGCGACGGACGTTTTCTTCGGCGTTGTCTTGCACATGGCCCATGTAAGCCGCCACGACCTTAACCCCAAACTGTCCAATCACCTTCGTCAATTCGCTTGCTCCCGTAGCATTGGCGGCAATCTGTGCGGAAAGGTCGGCTATGTTGTCGTCGATATTTCGACATGGAAATTTACCGGACGCCAATAGAGCCCGCGTTTCGACTTCGCGAAATTTGCCCGCTTCGACGAGCTTGAAGTTGGAAAAAAGGACGCCTTCTTCGTCGATATGGCGACTGTCCGGTGGAGCGGAGCCCGGTGTTTTTCCACCCACATCGGCGTGATGGCCGCGCGAAGCACTCACGAACAGGATTTCCGAGCCCGTTTCATCGAAAACCGGTGTGACAACTGTGATGTCCGGGAGATGCGTCCCACCATGGAACGGATCATTCAGCATAAACACATCGCCAGGATTGATTGCACCCGCATTGTCGCGAAGAATCGTTCTTACGCTTTCACTCATCGAGCCCAAATGCACCGGCACATGGGGAGCGTTGGCGACCAGATCGCCCGCCGCATTGAATATTGCGCAGGAGAAGTCATATCGCTCCTTGATATTGACCGAGTAGGCCGTGTTGGCCAGCGTGGCTCCCATCTGGTCGGCGATCGACATGAAAAGGTTGTTGAAAACCTCTAACATGATTGGTTCGACCGAGGTTCCGATGGCCTCCTCGCGTTTCAAAGCTGCGGTGCGCTCAATAATCAGCGCGCCATCGCTCAGCTTGCGTGCGCTCCAACCGGCTTCGACCACATTTGTTCCGGTGGGATCGACGATAATGGCAGGGCCTTTGACCACGTCCACAACCGCATCGCGTTGAAAGAGCGGGACATCCTGCCGCGTGCCGTCCGAAACCATCGAAGCAGTCAAAGACGGCACCGCGGCGGAGGTGTCTGCAAGACTTGCAGGCTCGCCCGTCGATCCAATGGCTTCGACAGTTAAAAGCTCGATCACGAGTTCACCGGCATCCGGGGCAAAGCCGAACCGGTTTTTGTGGGCGGCGTTGAACTCTGCAATCATCCGATCGTGCTCCCCGAGGGGAACAGGGAAGGTCAGTTGCCCTCCTTTGGTGCGAAGGTGCACGGTCTGGAGCACGGTGATTGCATCCTCCGCAATCCCCTGCGCTTTGACCTCGGATCGTGCTGTCGTTGCCAGATCCGCCAGCGTGCGCGCGGCCGTATCGAGATCTGCGAGTTCGCCCTTGAACTGGAATTCCCGTAAAGCACGCACGTCTGCAAGCCCCATGCCAAATGCTGATAGGACCCCCGCAAAGGGATGTATGAAAATACTCTTCATTCCCAAGACATCGGCGACCTTGCAGGCATGTTGTCCGCCTGCACCGCCAAAGCAGTTCAACGTATACCCGGTTATGTCATAGCCCCGCTGCACGCTGATCTTCTTGATCGCATTGGCCATGTTTTCGACTGCGATGCGCAGGAATCCTTCGGCCAGTTCCTCGACAGACAATTGGGCGTCACCGGTTTCAGCAGCTATTTCGGCGGCCAAAGCTTCGAATTTTGCGCGCGGCGCTTCTACATCCAAAGGCGCATCACCATCCGGACCGAAGACCGCCGGAAACTGGTCCGGTTGAAGCTTGCCAAGAACGACGTTGCAATCAGTAACAGTAAGCGAACCTCCGCGCCGGTAGCACGCAGGCCCCGGATTAGCGCCCGCGCTTTCTGGGCCAACCTGCATGCGCCCCTGTCGGAAACTCAGGATCGATCCGCCGCCCGCGGCGACCGTATGAATACTCATCATAGGCGCACGCATCCGAACGCCTGCGACTTCGGTTTCAAACGAGCGTTCGTATTGCCCTGCATAGTGGCAGACATCAGTGGATGTGCCGCCCATGTCGAACCCGATCAATTTGTCAAAACCGGCGGCCTCGGCAGTGCGCACCATGCCTACAACGCCGCCTGCAGGTCCTGACAGGATCGCGTCCTTGCCTTGAAACAGACCGGCATCGGTCAGCCCGCCATTGGACTGCATGAACATCAGCGACTTGCAACCGCCCGTCCCTGCCCCAAGGGCGTCTCGAACCTGATCAACATAACGCCGCAGAATGGGAGATAGGTTTGCGTCAACGACGGTCGTATCCCCGCGCCCTATCAGCTTGATCAAAGGGCTGACTTCGTGACTGAGCGACACCTGCGTGAAACCGATCTGTCGTGCGATCTCTCCGGCGCGCTTTTCGTGCTGCGGAAACCGATAGGCGTGCATCAATGCAATGGCGACTGAGCGAAAGCCCTTGTCAAAGGCCGTCTTCAGATCTCGGGCCAGGCGGGCTTCATCCAGCGGCGCGATAGTGTCACCATCCGCGCCGAGCCGCTCGTGCACCTCATAGGCGTCGTAGTAAAGAAGTTCAGGCAGCCGGATGTCGAGATCAAAGAGCCTGGGCCGGTTCTGATACCCGATCCGCAAGATGTCCTTGAGCCCCTTTGTCACGAACAGGACAGTCGGGTCGCCCGTACGCTCTAGAAGCGCGTTGGTGGCAACTGTCGTGCCCATTTTGACCGCATCAATCGTGCCGACCGGTATAGGCGCGTCCTGAGGAAGGCCCAAAAGCTCGCGAATGCCTTGGACGGCGGCGTCCTTGTAGCGTTCAGGATTCTCCGACAGAAGCTTGTGCGTTACCAGGCTTCCATCGGGTTTGCGCCCAACGATGTCCGTGAACGTTCCACCACGGTCCACCCAAAATTGCCACATGAGACAAAGCTCCTTCGTATGCCGCTCGGCACGGCAGTCATGTCAGTCTTCAAGCTTGGAGTTCAAGCCGGTGTCGAGATGTCGCGGGTTAGTAGACCAGCGACGGTAGCCAAAGTGCCATCTGCGGAAAGATCAGCAAGAGCGCTAGCATCACGAACATGGTGATCACGAAGGGCAACGCGCCCTTGATAACATCCATGATTGCGCCCGCCTTTCGTATACTCTGCACTACATAGAGATTGATCCCGATAGGGGGGGTGATCAGGGCCGTTTCCAGAAGCACCATGAGCAGGATCCCGAACCACACCGGATCGAACCCGAGCGCGACAACAATAGGCGTGATCAGCGGCGCCATGGTCAGAAGCATCGACAGCGTCTCCATGAAGCAGCCGATCAGGATCAAGACCGCGACGATCATCAGCATCGTCTGCATTGGCGTCCAGCCCAGCCCTGTCACGAAATCAGTAAGGGCCTGGGTTAGGCCAATAATCGAAAGGACAAAGTTCAGGAAGACGGCAGCAATGATGATCAGCATGATCATTGCTGTGGTACGCATGGTGCCTTCAATCGCCTGACGCATCATGTCGATTGTCAGCTTGCGATTGAGAGCGGCAAGGACCATCGATGCGACCACACCCAGCGCTGCGGCTTCGGTCGGTGTGGCCAGACCCGCATAGATCGACCCTACGACTACAAGGAAGATGCCAAGCGGCGGGATGAGTGCGGGCAGTGCGCGAAGGCGCTCGGCCCAAGTGTGCCGCAACTGTGCTCCGCCCCATTCCGGCTTGATCATGCAGGCGATCACCACCGTTGCCATGAAAAGCGCAGCCAGAAGAAAGCCTGGCAGGAACCCTGCGAGGTAAAGCTCGGGCACCGAAGTATTGGTGAGCAGCCCATACAGGATCAAGTTGATTGAAGGCGGGATCAGGATACCCAGAGTGCCGCCAGCCGCCACTGTCCCCAGAAACAGCGGCTCGTTGTAGCCTCGCTTCTCAATCTGTGGAACCGCGACCGTGCCAATCGTGGCGGCAGTCGCCACTGAAGATCCGGACGTCGCCGCAAACAGGGCCGACGAACCGATGTTTGAATGCATCAAGCCACCCGGCAACCAGCCAAGCCATTTGACGATGCCGTCATACATTCTTTCTGTGATGCCGGCGCGCAGCAGGATCTCTCCCATCATCACGAACATCGGGATCGCAACCAGGAGGAAGTCGGTGCTGGTTTGCCACGCCATATCCGAGATTGCACGGTGCAATGGCATCGGGCTGTCGGTAAATTGCAGGATCAGGCCAAGCCAGCCCAGCGATGCCGCAATCGGCACGGCCAGTGCGATCAAAGCAAGGAGAATAAGAAGGGTTTTCGTCAGCATCAGACCGTCTCGTCCTGGATTTGCTCATCCAGTGATTTCACACCGATTAGGTCCTGCACCCCGGCTTCGTCGCGCTGGAAATATTTGACGATCGCGGCAATCGCGATGAGCATGCCCGTGAAAACAAAGAATATCCATCCCAGCAGCCATGGGATCTGTGGGATCGCCAAGGGCACGCGCATCGGCGTGATCGAGCGCGACCCGAACTCAAGCGTGTCGGCCACCATGCCCCAGACCATCCAGACCACGACGAAAGCGAACCCGATCAGAAGGACGTGGCCAAAAAGGTTGAGGAACGGTCGCAACCATTGGGGCAGAACGCCGATCAGGGCGTCAACCCGTATATGGGCCCGTTCGAACAGCGCGTAGGAGAATGCCAGGGCCGTAGCGACACCAAAAGCATAGCCCGAGATTTCATCCGCCCCGCCGATCGAGACGTTGAAGACCTTGCGCAGGAAAACCTCGAGCGTTACCAGGAAGGCCGACAGGACAATTAGCGTCCCGCCAAGCCATGTCAGCCAAAGGCCAAGTCGGCGGGTTCCGCCAAGCAGCGCATCAATCATCGGGGACACTCCAGAGAAAGGGCGAGGCGACGGGAAGCGCCGCCTCGCACCAACGCCTTACTTGGCTTGGGCGGTCAGGCCCAAGATCGGACCGACTGTTTCGTTCCAGTTCGCCGCACAATCCGCACCGCACCGCTCGGCCCAGCGCGCAAGCACGACGTCTGTGGCGATCTGATCGCGCAGTTCAAGATCGGCCTTGCTGGGCTCGACGAGGGTCATCGAGCCTGGCGCGCCAATGTCGCAGGCGCCACCCGTGATGCAAGAGATCGCAATGTCGTCTTCGGTCGCGGTTTCGGCCCACATAGCATCGTTTAGAGTTGCGATTTCGGTTTGCAGAAGAGCCTGCTGGTCTGCCGAAAGGCTGTTCCATTTGTCCATGTTCATGGCCCCGAAGGCAAGGCCCCAGCCCACGCGCAGCGTATAGGCATGGGTCGCAACCTGGTTCCATTTCGCCGTGTAGGCCGACATCGTGCCGGTGATCGCGCAATCCACGACACCCTTTTCCAGCGCCGGGATCACCTCCGAGAAGGCCACCGTCACCGACGTTCCGCCGACACCTTCGACGAAGTCACCCAGGGTCGTGGAGTAGACGCGGATTTTTTTGCCTTCGAGATCCGCGATCCCGTTGACCTCGCTATTGCACCAGAGCGTCTGGCTTGGGAAAGGGTAGAGCATCAAAAGCTTCGCGTTGTAGATGTCCGCAAATGCCGTCTCCAGCGTATCGAAATAGGCGTCCGACACGGCGCGCTGTGTATCGATGTCTTGGGTCAGCGAGGACAGGTCAGCGCCTTCAAAGATTGCATTCTCTGCTGCAACATAACCCGGCAGGCCAAACGCAAAGTCAAAGACGCCATTTTTGACCAAACGCATGATCTCGAAGCCTTTGAGCCCAAGGCCGGACTGCGACTGGATCTTGCCCACGATATCGCCGCCCGAAGCCTCGTTCAGACGCTGGTTGAAGAAGGGTTCTTCGTGCTTTTGATAGTTCGTCAGACTCGACCACGTGCCAACGGCGGTCAGAACAACGGGACCTTCGGCCATTGCTCCACTTGCGCCAATCGCAAGCGTGCCAAGCATTGTCGTGAATTTCTTCATTGTATTTCTCCTGTTGGATATTGTGCTGTTGCGAGGATTGTCGTTTCGGCGTCGTCGGGCACATCGGTGATCAACATGGCGCCGGGTTTGTGGGTGATGCAGAGCGGAAGCCGGGCCCGCATGATCGCGACCTGCGGGGTCACACCGCATGCCCAGAAAACGGGCACCTGCCCCGGCCCAACCGGCGCAGGATCGCCCCACTCGGGCATGTTCAGATCTTGGATGCCGATTTCGGCAGGATCGCCGACATGGAGAGGAGCGCCATGGGCCATTGGAAAGCGCCGAGAGATCTCGATGACCTCTTTGACATCGTCGCGCGCGATGGCCCGCATGCTGACCACGGTCTGGCCACTAAACGGCCCTGCCGGGACGGTCATGATGTTGGTACGGAACATCGGGACCGTGGTGTTGTTTTCGATGTGCCAGAGCGGGATACCCGCATCGAGCAAGGCATGCTCGAACGTGAAAGAGCACCCGATCGCAAAGGCAACCATGTCTTCGGTCCAAAGGTCTCTGATGTCTTCGACGGACGCGCTGCGATGCCCGTCCCGGTAAACGTAGTACCCGGGCAAATCCGTGCGGATATCAATGTCCCACCCGAGCGTCGTCATCATCGGGTTGCCGGTGTCCGAAACGCCCACCAGCGGGCAGGGCTTGGGATTGCGTTGGCAAAAGCGCATGAAGTCGAGCGCGTTTTTGGAGGAAAGAATCGCAAGGTTGGCCTGAAGCGTTTTGCCGCCCAATCCGGCAGTGTGACCCGAATAAGCACAGGCCCGGATGTGGGCGCGCATCCCGTCTGCGGCAAGCTTTTGAAGGTCCTCGAAAGCCGGTGTCATATCCGAATCCTGTTAACTTCGGTGACGTTCCAGCGGATCAGATATAAAATCCAATCGTATTTTTTTTGGTCAAGCCATAGAGACCCTTTATGTCTTGCCAGCCGCAACCACTTGTGCGGTACGCGCTGCCGCTTCGATCAGATGACTTCTCGGTTCGGCAATGTATGATGCTGAGAACCTCAACGGTGAAGGCGTCCAACCCGGATCGAACTCGACGAGTTTTCCTTGTTTAACAAACGCCTTACCCAGCTCTTTTGGGAGAGCGCCGACGGCCAAACCGGCTTCAACCATTCTAAAGCACGAGGACAAAGACGAAGATGGAAATAGCGTAACCTTGGGTCCGAAGCGCTCAAACAGCTCTGCCCTGATCTCTCGAAATGGCCTCGTATTTCGGGCATAAGTCGTGATAGGCGTTTTGCCAAAGTCGACATGCGACTCCGTCTGAGCGGCCCTAAACCAGACCAATTCGACGCTCGGAAGATCAACGTTGTCGACTGTGAAATCAGAGATTGGCCCAAGCAGAATTGCAAGGTCGATCTCGCGCCCGAGCAGTTGCTCACGCAGGTTTATCGAGATGTCGACGCTGATTTCGATGGTCAATTCGGGATACCCCGCGTGCAACGCCCCGACGAAGTCAGGTAACCAACTCTGTGCTATTGTCTCAGACACCCCGATCCGCATGAAACGGTCGATGCCCGCAGCGTCCATGACATGTTCTTCGACCATGTCGGTCAGTTGTTGAAACTGCTCTGCAAAGCGTAAAAGCATGTCACCACGCTTGGTCAAAACCATTCCGGCGGCCGTGCGATTGAACACCTTTGCACCTAAGCTACCTTCCATCGCCTTTATCCGCGAAGTTGCTGTAGGCTGAGTAAGATTCAATGCCTCGGCCGCTCGACTGACGCTGCCGTAGCGCGCTACCGCAACAAAGGTTTGGAGGTGATCGAGTTTCAATCTGGACACGCGCGACAATAGACGGTGATGAAACCCAAATGTCTACGGCTCTCGCAAGCCCCGCTCCCACTTCAATCTCGACACCAGTTTTCAGTCGCGCTAATAGATCGCCAATCAGGCGCGGATCACACCACGATTCAAATGTGAACCTGACGGAGGGCGAGTTGGCGGAGTGGTGACGCAGCGGATTGCAAATCCGTGTACACCGGTTCGATTCCGGTACTCGCCTCCAATGCCTGAATACCTGCTTGCCGTCAAAACTCCAGGATGAACCTCTTTGACAACGGCTGGCTCGCTGCTCCAAGGGATCGTGCGTCCGGGCCGATACTGCCTTCGCTGATCAACGGTGGGCAGAGTCCCGAAAGGTTCATCTGGTTGAGGTGCTTGTCCACCGCTGCCACGAGCGCGCTGCGCGTTTCTGTGGGCATGGAACCGTCAATGTAGACTGACGATACATCAATGATCGAGATTGCCGAAAGCACGGCGTGGGCAATCGCGCGCCCCGCCTCGTCCAGCCACTCATTGACCATTTCTTCGGGAGCCGACCATTGGCCAGGCGTACCCCACATTTCTTCGGGCGTCCCACCGGCGCCGTAGAAACGCTTTTCCAAGCCTGCCAGAGAGGCGACGTTGACCAGCTGTCGTGCGGGTCCATGCATACCCCCTGTTGGCATGGGACCAATGGCGCCGGCATTTCCGTTGGGGCCAGTCAGAAGGTTGCCGCCCAAAACGACACCGCCCCCAATGAAGTACCCCATATAGAAATAGAGGAAGTCTGAGGGCTTATCGGGTGACCCAAACACGAGTTCGGCATTGCAAGCGCTGGTCGCATCGTTTGCGAGATAGACAGGGAATGGGACGAGCGCCTGAACCTCTTCGCGCAGATCAAAGCTCCGCCAGGCATCCATACTGTTGTCATCTACGCCGATGGCGTCGGCCCATTCCCACAAGAAGAACGGGGCCGCGATCCCGAGGCCGCCGATCCGGTCTTGATGTTTCTTCGGCAGTGTCTCGGTCAATTTTGAAATCGAACGCCGCACGAAATCCATCGTGCTCTTGGGTGTAGGATAGTCGTAGTGATCATAAGCCCGCGCCCTAATCTCTCCCAGAAAATCGACGAGCAGCAGTTCGGCACTGCGTCGCCCGACTTTCAGCCCCAGAAAGAAGGCGCCATCCGGAGCGAGCCGCATCGGAACCGACGGCTGCCCTACTTTGCCGCGCACCTTTTCGCCGCGCGCAAGAAACCCGTCGGCTTCGAGCGAACGCATGATCACCGACACCGTTTGCGCTGAAAGCCCGGTTGTTCTTGCAATCTCGGCCTTGGACAGGGCACCGTGGTGGCGCACGACCGATAGAACGAGCCGCTCATTGCGCGCACGCATGCCGCTTGCGTTCGTACCAAGGTCCCCGAAAGCACGCTCCGCGTGCAACGGGCCCGGCTCTTCGCCGTGGGCCATGACCATTTCCTCCCGTCTCCATCCTGAGGAACCTGCGCGCGACCTGTCAATAGTAAATCAGAGTGATTTATTTATTGACGCGCCTGCCGAATCGCGACTACCGTAAGGGTAATCACGGGAAATCCGTGGGGATCGGTCCGTCGTACGGGCCGTAAAATTGTCTTGGGAGGACACTTATGAAAAAGCTAATCGCGGCATCCGCCGTTGCCATGATCGCGTCTGCGGGCGCCTCGTTCGCTGGCGGTCACGCCACCAGCGTGTGCCTGATCACAAAAACGGAAACGAACCCGTTCTTCGTGAAAATGAAAGAAGGCGCACAGGCCAAAGCCGATGAGCTTGGTATGGAGCTGAAATCGTTCGCAGGTAAGATCGACGGCGACCATGAGACCCAGGTTCAGGCGATTGAAACCTGCATTCTGGACGGCGCAAAGGGCATCCTGATCACCGCATCTGACACGTCCTCGATCGTTCCTGCCGTGACGCAGGCCCGTGAAGCTGGCCTCGTCGTCATCGCGCTCGACACGCCGCTGACGCCGATTGATGCGGCTGACGCAACATTTGCCACCGACAATTTCCTTGCGGGTGAGCTGATCGGTAAATGGGCTGCGGGCCAGGTCGACACGGCCACCGCCAAAATCGGCATGATGAACATCAACGTGTCCCAGCCGACCGTTGGCGTTCTGCGCAACCAGGGCTTCCTTCAGGGCTTTGGCATTGATCTTGGCGACCCCAACAAATGGGGCGACGAAACCGATCCGCGTATCGTCAACAACGAAGTGACCAACGCCAACGAAGAAGGCGGCCGCAAGAGCATGGAAAACCTTCTGACCATGGATGACGGCGTGAACGTCCTCTACACAATCAATGAACCGGCTGCCGCTGGTGCGTACAAAACGCTGGAAGACTTCGGTCGTACCGATGACGTGACCATCGTCTCCGTCGACGGCGGCTGCCCTGGCGTTCAGGACGTCGCTGACGGCAGAATTGGCGCAACCTCGCAGCAGTACCCGCTGCTTATGGCGGCGCTTGGCGTTGAGGCCATCAAGAAGTGGGCCGACGAAGGCGTGAAGCCTGAGCCGACACCGGGCAAAGCCTTCTTTGACACCGGCGTAGCACTTGTCACCGACAACCCGGTTGACGGTGTTCCTTCGATCACGTCAGCCGAAGGGCTCGAGCTCTGCTGGGGCTAATCTGACCAATCTGGGAAGGGCGGCTGCGCCCTTCCCATCCCCGGGCAAGACAGCTCGGAAATTTTCTGACACACTCGCGACGACTGGGCGGTCAAAAACCTGACCGAGGGAGGAAGTTTTATGTCGAGCACCGATTATGAAAAATCGGCGGGCAGCGCGCCAGACGCCGTCGCCGAGTTTGATCATCCAAACCGCGGTTTCGTCGGGCAACTTCAACACATCCTGCACGTGAACCCAGCCTTCGTGCCGCTGATCGTGCTTGTCGCCGCCATTATCGTTTTCGGAATCCTCGTCGGATCGCGCTTCTTTTCACCTTTCGCGATGACGCTAATCCTGCAGCAGGTTCAGATCGTGGGCATCGTCGCCGCCGCGCAAAGCCTTGTGATCCTGACTGCTGGCATCGACCTTTCGGTTGGCGCAATCATGGTCCTGTCGTCCGTCGTGATGGGCCAATTTACCTTCCGCTATGGCTTCCCCGTTGAAATCTCCATTCTCTGCGGCCTTGCGGTCGGCGCCATCTGCGGTTTTCTCAACGGCTGGCTCGTGGCCTACATGAAGCTGCCGCCCTTCATTGTCACCCTCGGGACCTGGCAAATCATATTGGCCACCAACTTTTTGTATTCAGCGAACGAGACCATTCGAAGTCAGGATATTGAAGATCAGGCCCCTCTCCTTCAAGTCTTCGGGACCAAATTCCAGTTCGGCGGCGCAACCTTCACTTTGGGCGTGATCTTCATGCTCGTTCTCATCTTCACGCTGGCCTATGCGCTCAAACACACGGCTTGGGGGCGCCATGTGTATGCCGTTGGTGATGATCCAGAGGCTGCCGAGCTGTCGGGTGTGAATGTAAAGAAGACTCTGATCTCGGTATACCTCCTCTCCGGCATCATCTGCGCTTTCGCAGGCTGGGCCATGGTAGGACGGATCGGCTCGATCTCTCCAACGGTCGGTCAGCTTGCCAACATCGAATCCATCACCGCCGTGGTGATCGGGGGCATCTCGCTCTTCGGTGGACGCGGCTCAATCATGGGCGCGTTGTTCGGAGCCCTGATCGTTGGTGTCTTTACCCTCGGATTGCGCCTTCTCGGGGCGGACGCCCAGTGGACGTTCCTCCTTATCGGCCTCCTCATCATCGCCGCTGTCGCGGTCGACCAGTGGATCAGAAAGGTTTCGGCATAATGGCACAAGAACCCATCCTCAGCGGCCGCAACCTCGTCAAACGCTACGGGCGCGTGGTTGCCCTCGATCACTGCGATTTCGAGCTCTACCCGGGCGAAATCCTGGCCGTGAACGGCGACAACGGTGCGGGCAAATCCACCCTGATCAAGGCCGTCTCGGGCGCCGTGATCCCCGACGAGGGCGAGGTTTTCCTCGAAGGCAAGAAGGTGCATTTTTCGTCACCGATCCATGCCCGCGAACATGGCATCGAAACCGTCTACCAGACGCTTGCGATGTCGCCCGCGCTCTCGATCGCGGACAACATGTTCATGGGGCGCGAAATCCGCAAACCCGGCATCCTGGGCTCGGTCTTCCGCAAACTCGACCGCTCGGCGATGGAGAAATTCGCCCGCGACAAGCTGTCTGAGCTTGGCCTGATGACGATCCAGAACATCAACCAGGCGGTCGAAACCCTTTCGGGCGGTCAGCGTCAGGGCGTCGCTGTGGCCCGTGCCGCCGCCTTCGGCTCCAAGGTCATCATCCTCGATGAACCGACCGCCGCGCTTGGCGTCAAAGAAAGCCGCAAGGTGCTGGAGCTTATCCAGGACGTGAAAGCCCGT
>CAZWZG010000060.1:15558-16823 GCA_964638245.1 uncultured Rhodobacterales bacterium | reverse complement strand
CGCCTGCCTGGATCGCGGTGTCGAAGTTCTGTCCTGCTCGCCAGGCTTCCGACGGGCCGTCGCAGAAATGGGCCTTGCGATGATCCTTGCCGGGGGGCGCGGCCTAATAGCGGAACACGAAGCGTTCCGACGTGGCACCGAACGCTGGCTTGATGATCGCGACGAAAGCGATTTCACGTTGTTTCACCAGTCCATCGGGTTTGTCGGTTACGGCAACATAGCGCGCGAATTGCACCGGCTGATCGCGCCGTTTTCGCCCAAGGTTTCGTTCTATGACCCGTGGGTCGATGCCACGCTAGACGCCGCGAAAGCCGAAACGCTTGACGCGATCTTCGCCAAAAACCGGATTGTCGTCGTCACCGCAACGCCCACCTCTGAAAACCGGCACGCCATCGGAGAAGCCGAAGTCGCCGCGATGCAGGACGGAAGCCTGCTCGTACTTCTGGGCCGCGCCCATGTCATGGATTTCGATCCCGTACTGGCCGAGGCAAAAACCGGGCGCATCACGTTCGCCACGGACGTCTTCCCAAGTGAGCCTGTCCCAAGCGACCATCCCTTGCGCCTGCAACCCAACGTGATCCTATCGCCCCACCGCGCTGCCGCTGTCCCCGGCGGGCGCCACCTTATTGGTGAAATGATCCTGCACGACATCGAAGCTATGCAAGCGGGACGAACCGAGCGTATGCTTCAAGCCGTCGACCCCGCCCGCGTCGCCGCTCTGGTGGCGGCTCAAGAAGCCATCGAGGCTGACGGCCGCCTGCCCAACACCTAAGCCATCCCTCAATTAGGGAAGCATGCCCATACCGACCGATCCGACCTCAGCCAAGACGAAGCGCTTTGAGTATGCGTGACGTGGTCATCAACGGCGGCGGTCCGGTGGGCATGGGGCTTGCCATCGAACTTGGTCAAAGGGGCCACACGGTCACGGTGGTCGAACGCCACCCCGAGCCCCAGCCGATCCCAAAGGGTCAAAACCTGACCCAGCGCACGGTCGAACATTTCGCCGCATGGGGGTGTAAAGACGACCTTCTGACGGCGCATCCGATCCCAGAAGGCGCAGGCGTTGGCGGCATGACGTCCTACGGCACGCTTTTGTCAGATCACCATTATGACTGGCCCGCACGCGCACAGGTCGGCGCGTTCTACGCCGCCCCGCCCGCGCGCCTTCCCCAATATGCAACCGAACGCGTCCTGCGAAAACGCGTGGCCGAGTTGCCAAATGTCGAGGTTCTTTATGGTTGGGAGGGGACGGCGCTCGAAGAAAA
>CAZWZG010000060.1:0-15458 GCA_964638245.1 uncultured Rhodobacterales bacterium | reverse complement strand
AGTTGCCAAATGTCGAGGTTCTTTATGGTTGGGAGGGGACGGCGCTCGAAGAAAACGACAACACCGTCCGGCTTTCCATAAAGCACCGCACCAGCGGTGAAACCAAAGACATTCAGGCTCAATACCTTGTCGGGACGGACGGCGCCCGCTCCATGGTCCGCGAGGCGAGCGGCCTGCCTCAAACCCTGAACGATCACGGTCGGCTGATGGCCTTGCTCGTCTTTCGCTCAGAAGAGCTTCACGCGTTGCTTGAGCGCTACCCGGGCAAAGCCTTCTACTGCGTTCTGCACCCCGATTTCGACGGCTATTGGCAGTTTTTTGGACGGGTCGATCACGGTGTATCGTGGTTCTTTCATGCACCGGTTCCCCATGGGACGACCCGCGACACACTCGACGCTCAGGCCCTTTTGCACACCGCGGTCGGCACCGAATTCGCATTCGACTTAGATCATGTTGGCCTTTGGGATTTGCGCGTGGCGGTTGCTGAACAATATGGCACAGACCGCGTCTTCATCTCAGGGGACGCGGCCCATTCGCACCCGCCCTATGGCGGGTATGGGATTAATATCGGGTTCGAAGACGCCCGCAATCTTGGCTGGAAACTGGCGGCCACGCTCGAAGGCTGGGGTGGCGGCGGATTGCTTGCCAGCTACTCGGCAGAACGCCAACCGGTCTTTGCCACGGCAGCCAAGCACCTGATCGAAAAGTTTATCGAAGATGACCGCGCCTTTCTGGAAACCCACGCGCCCGGCGATCCGGGTTTCCAAGCCGCCTGGAACGCGCGGTCCGAAGCTGGCGATTGGGTCTGGGACTATGAACCCAATTACGAAGGCTCTCCGCTGATTGGCGGACCGGGCACGCCAAGTGCCATCGGGTCACACCAGATCGAGGCACGCGGCGGTCATCATCTGACCCCGGTAACCGGGTTCGACTGGTCTGCCCTTGGCACGGGTTTCTCGCTTTTGACTTCAGGCAACGACGGCGGGTTCAGCGCGGCAGCAGAGGCGCTAGGGATTTCACTGAAGCTACTAGAGGTCCCTGCCGAGACCACAGAGGCGTTGGGCGCGAATCTCGTTCTGGTGCGGCCCGATGGCTTCGTGGCGTGGGCCGGAACCGACGATGATGCTCGCGCCATCCTCACGCGTGCGACCGCCGCAACCTAAGCCGTTCTGTATACATTTTGGGTAGCAGATCCGCGTATTACTTTAAACTTTTCTGAATTGACCAATAATTGTATACAATATATGACTGGCTCGCACTTTGGGAGGAGGGCACATGGGACGCGGCAACCGCAGTCAGGCAGCACAACGCGCCTTGATCGAACTTCGTACGCTCGTCCTGAACGGCGCCTTCGAAAATGGGGCGCGTCTTCCTGAAACTGCTCTGGCCGATCGTCTCGGCGTCAGCCGCACTCCGCTTCGTCAAGCCATGGACCGCCTTGTCGATGAAGGGCTCCTCAGCCGAATCGAGACGGGTGGCTGCCGCGTGGCGCAGTTCACGCTTGACGACATCACGGATGCGATTGAACTGCGTGGCGTCCTTGAAGGCACTGCCGCTCGCCTTGCCGCGGAACGCGGTGTCTCCGCAACCAACGCGGCACAGATTGAAGCGACGCTCGCGCATCTCGACGCAATAACAAGCACCAGTAACCTGGAATTTGCGGCTTATGTCAGGGCCAACGCCGAGTTTCACGATCAGCTGGCACAACTGGCGGGCTCTGCCATCATTGCCCAAGAAATCGAAAGGGCAAATCGGCGTCCTGCGGCGTCCCCCACGGCCTTTATGCAGGGCCAGGAGACGATTCCAGATTTCATCGAAAGCCTGTCCCATGCCCAGCGCCAGCACCGCGCTATCTGGGACGCCATCGAGAACCGCGAAGGTGCCCGCGCCGAGGCAATGGCGCGCGAACATGCCCGCCTAGCCCGGGCCAACCTCGCCTATGTCATGAACGACAATCCCGCTCTGGCCCAGCGTGTGCCGGGTCTGTCGCTTGTGGCCGAATAGCCCTCAGGAGGAACAAAAATGCCAAGCCTTAACGATGTCATGTCCAATCATTCAAACCCCGTAGAGATGCTGCGCAACTCGAGAGCCGGGATGTATGTCTATCCCGTTGTGACACCCGAGTTCCGCAACTGGCGGGTTGAACAGGCCGCATGGCGCGAAACGGCCGTGCTTTTTGACCAGTCCCACCATATGGACGAACTTATTGTCGAAGGCCCGCAGGCCACCGAGTTCCTTGCCCATCACGGAATCAACTCCTTTGCAAACTTCGAGCTGAACCGCGCGAAGCATTTCGTGCCCGTTACGCCCAACGGTCACGTGATCGGCGACCACATCATCTTCCGCGAGCGTGAAGACAAGTACGTCCTCGTTGGCCGTGCACCGACCTCCAACTGGCTGATGTTCGCAGCCTCCTGGGGCAAATGGAACGTGCGCCTGCGCTATGACCCGCGCAGTCCCAGCCGCCCGGAAGGGGAGCGCGTGCTGCGCGAACACTATCGATTCCAGATCCAGGGCCCCGAAGCCTACAAGATCTTCGAGGTCATGAACGGCGGCCCGATCCCGGATATCAAGTTCTTCCACGTCGACTGGATCAACATCGGCTCCAAGAAAGTTCAGGCGCTGCGCCATGGTATGTCAGGCGCGCCGGGGCTCGAGGTTTGGGGACCTTACAAAGACAAGGACTACGTCCATTCCACGATCCTTGAATCCGCCGCCACCGCAGGCGTCGATCTTGTCCAATGCGGCAGTCGCGCCTATTCGACGAACACACTTGAATCCGGCTGGATCCCTTCGCCCCTTCCAGGCATCTACACCGGCGACGGCATGCTGGCGGACTACCGTGACTGGCTGGGCGCAGACATGTACGAAGCCGCTGGCGCCATTGGCGGCAGCTTCGTTTCGGACAATATCGAAGACTATTACGTCAACCCGTTCGAGCTTGGCTACGACTTCTATATCGGCTGGAAAAAGGACGACTTCGTCGGCAAGGCGGCGCTTCAGAAGATCAAGGAAGACGGCCCCAAGCGAAAGAAAGTCACGTTCGAATGGAACCGCGAAGACGTGCTCAAGGTCATCGCAAGCGGGTTCGAAGAGGGCACTCCGTTCAAGTGGATCGACTTTCCACAGCCCAACTATGCGTCCTCAAGTGCGGACATGCTGCTGAATGACACCGGCTCAATGGTCGGCATGAGCATGTTCAACGGCTACAGCTGGAATGAACGCTGCATGCTCAGTCTCGGGGTCGTCAGCACCGACGTGGAAGTCGGCGATGTTCTGACCATGAAATGGGGCGAACCCGAGCCGACCGAGAAAACCTCGACCGAGCATCACAAACAGACCGAAATCCGGGTCCGCGTGGCTCCGACGCCCTACGCGAAAGAAGCCCGGGAAAACTATGCCGACAGCTGGCGCACCCGCACAGCGGCGGAATGAAAAACAGGGTTGGGCGTAGACAAACACGCGAACCCGGATAACCATTGACCCTAGGGAGGAATCTACAATGAAAATGACCAACGTCTTTGCCGCAACAGCCATTGCCGCCATCGCGGCGCTGCCCCTTGCGGCGCAAGAGCTCAAATTCGCCAACTTCACCCCACCGTTTCACACCGTAAACGCCAGCGTCATTGAAAAGCTGAACGCAGACGTTTCTGCTGCCACGGGCGGCTCGCTCTCCGTCAAAGGCTTCCACGGCGGAGAACTCGGGGCTGGCCCGGTCGAGCAATACGTGCGTGCCGTGCAGGGTGCTGCAGAGATCACATGGGGCTTGCCAGGCTACACGTCGTCGCAATTCCAAAAGACGATGATCGTTGAGCTGCCCGGCGTCCTGACCGACGACATGAGTGGGGCCGATGCGCTTTGCCGCGCAATGGACATGATCGGCGGCGAATTCCCAGGCACCGTCCCGGTGGCTCTTTGGACGTCTGAGCCAAATGTCATGATCATGCGCGAAAAGGTCATTCGTGAACCGTCAGACCTGGAGGGACTGAAAATCCGCGTCGCAGGTGCGACCGCTGGCAAGGTCGCCGAGGCGCTTGGTGCAACGCCGGTGCAGATGCCGATCAACCAGGTTTACAACGCGCTCCAAACCGGCCTGATCGATGGCGTCTTCACGGGTTCGTCCACGCTGGATGATTTCAAACTGGACGAAGTCGCCAACAGCTTTACGCTCGGCGCTCCACTAGGCCGCCTAAGCTTCTTTGCCGTGATGAACGAGGGCGCTTACAATGGCCTTTCCGACGATGCCCGTGCGGCACTTGATTCAGCATCAGGTTGCGGCCTGTCCAACAATGCGGAAACCGCATGGCGCGCCAAAGGCGAAGCCGGTGTGTCACGTGCCCGCGGCGACGCCAAGAACACGTTCGTCGATCTGACGCCGGAACAAGCTCAAGCGTTCGCCGATGCCGTGGCCGATGTCGCCGCCGAGTACGTCGCGAGCGTCGGCGGTGAAGAGGTCTTCGCCGCGATGAAGGGCGAGTAAAGCACAGGTGCTCCTCACGTTGAGAAAAGCGGCGGACGGGCTGATCGGCCTGTCCGCTTCAATCGGCTCTCTGGCGCTTTTGTTCGTCATGGGGGTGATCGTGGTCGACGTCATCGGCCGCGCCTTCGGTAGCCCGCTCTACGGCGGCCATGACCTGACCACGATGACGATGATCATCATTGTCTTCGGGGCCATGGCGCTCTGTGATCGCAAAGGTGGCCATATCGCGGTCGACCTGTTCGAGCGCAAGTTTCCCCCAGCAATGAACCACATGATCGACATTCTCGTGGCGCTTTTCGGGATCGTGATTTTCGTCTCTCTGGCGTGGGCCACCTACGACAGCGCACAGATTTCCGTGATGCTGAACCTGAACACCAACTTGCTGAATCTGCCCAAGGCGTGGTTTCAATGGGCGCTCAGCGTCTTCTGCCTCGTAACCGCCTTCGGACTTCTATTGCGCGCGCTTGAACTTACGCTGACCGGCGTCGATGTGCGCCGCCAAAAGGAGGCAGAGCATTGACCGCATCGACGATGGGCCTCGTCGGGCTGGTCGTCATGTTCGCCCTTCTGCTGCTGCGTGTCCCAGTTGCCTTCGCCATGTTCGGCGTCGGGTTTGCGGGCATCTACCTACTGAACGGCTGGAACGCGGCATGGTCGCTTTTGGCTTCCGAGGCATGGACGCTGGGCTCATCGCCATCCCTCGTCGTCATTCCGCTGTTCGTTCTCATGGGCAATATCGCCAGCCAGTCGGGGATGAGCCGCAAGCTTTACGACGCCGCGTATGCCATTGTCGGCTCGGTGCGTGGCGGGCTGGCGTCGGCCACGATCATCGGCTGCGGCGGGTTCGCGGCCCTGTCAGGATCCTCTGTCGCCTCCGCGCTGACCATGGGCAAGGTTGCGCTCAGCCAGATGGACCGGTTCGAATACGACAAGCGCCTCTCGACTGGGGCCGTTGCCGCTGGCGGCACCCTTGGCATCCTCATCCCGCCTTCGACGGGCTTTGTGATCTACGCGATCCTGACCGAACAATCCATTGGCCGCCTGTTCTTGGCGGGGGTCGTACCCGGCATTCTGCTGACCCTTCTTTTCATCGTCGCGATCACGGTCCTGTGCTGGTTGCGCCCCGGATATGGCCCCTCCGGCCCCTCAACCGATGCGCGCGAGAAACTTCGCGCGCTCCTTGGCGCTGGCCCGATCGTCGGGGTTATCGTGCTAACCATTGGCGGGATGTATGTCGGCCTCTTTTCCCCGACCGAGGCCGCGGCAGTCGGCGCTGCAGTTGTCATAATCCTCGCTGCGCTGGCCCGCAAACTGACGCTGGAGATGCTCTGGAGTTCCTCCCGCGACGCCGCAGTCACCACGGCCACGGTTATGCTGATCTTGATCGCAGCTCATATGATCAACCCCTTCATGGCGCTCTCGGGCATTCCCGAAGCGGTTGGGAATTTTCTTGCCGGTCTGAACCTCGGCGTGACCGGTACACTCATCGTGATCCTCGCGATGTATCTGGTCCTTGGTTGCTTCCTCGAAGGGTTCGCCATGCTGGTCCTGACCCTGCCGATCTTTTTCCCTGTGATCATGGAACTTGGCATCGACCCCATCTGGTTCGGCGTCCTCGTGGTGCTGACCCTTGAAATGGGCTTGATCTCGCCGCCCGTGGGCATCAACGTCTTCATCGTGAAATCTGTCGCGCCAACCGCCGAACTTGGCCAGATTTTTCGCGGCGTCCTGCCCTTCTGGTTCATGATGATCGTCTGCGTCGGCATCCTCATCGCCTTCCCGCAAATCGCGCTCTTCCTTCCCAACTCGATGTTCAACTGACATGACCGACCCCTGCTTTGACGTCGCCCATCTCGGCCATGTGGAGGTCCTGACCGACCGCTTTGAAGACAGCCTAGACTTCTTCACCCGCATCTACGGGTTGAAGCTCTCACATCAGGACGAAACCAGCGCCTACCTGCGCGCCTGGGAAGACTACGAATTCTGCACCCTCAAACTCACCCGCGCCGACACGACAGGCGTCGGCCATATCGGATATCGCGTCGCCTCCCCGGAAGCGCTCGAACGCCGTGTCGCCGCTATCGAAGCCTCGACCTACAAGATCCACGGCTGGACCGATGGCGACCCAAGCCATGGCCGCGCCTTCCGCTTTGAAGACCCGTTCGGTCACATCTTTGAACTCTATTGGGACACCAACCGCGCCCCCACCGACGACCCCGCAGCACTCAAAAACCTCGCCTCGCGCTTTCACGCCCAAGGCGCGGCCCCACGCCGGATCGACCACGTGAACCTTCTGGCCGAAGACGTCACCGCTTTCCGGGATTTCATGATCACCTGCCTCGGCAGCCGCGTCACCGAGCAAATCCTCCTCGACAATGGCCGCCTTGGCGGCTGCTGGTTCACCATCAACAACAAGACCTACGATCTGGCCTGCACCGAGGAACATGGGAAAGGCAACGGCCGCCTCCACCACGTCACCTACGCCGCCGATCAGCGCGAAGACATCCTGCGCGCCGCCGACATTTTCCTCGAAAACGGTGTGCACATCGAAACCGGCCCGCACAAACACGCGATCCAAGGCACGTTTTTCCTCTACGTCTGGGAACCTGCCGGCAACCGGGTCGAAATCGCCAATGCCGGCGCGCGCCTGATCCTTGCCCCCGACTGGGAAACCGTCACCTGGACGGAAACCGAGCGCAAAAAGGGGCAGGCCTGGGGTCTGAAAACCATCGAGACGTTCCACACCCACGGCACCCCGCCTGTGAAAGGCGACACCTGACGCCGCACCCCGTGGATTTCGCCGCGCCGCGCCCCATGTTGCCTCGGGCACGCAACGCAACGCCCGGACCCCCATGCGCCAAGACGCCCTCGACCAACTCCACGCCTTCGCCCCCGCGATGGGCCGCCGCTATGCCAGCGGGCGGAACTACGATCGCGGCGCGGGCCAGCACAAGGCCGTCTCAACACTGTCGCCATACGTGCGTCGCCGCCTCGTCACCGAAGACGAACTGGTGCGCACTGCAATCGCCGAACACGGCCTCGATGGGGCCGAGAAATTCGTCCAAGAGGTTTTCTGGCGCGGCTATTTCAAAGGCTGGCTCGAACGCCGCCCGTCGATCTGGTCGGACTACATACACGGCCTCGATGCCGACATCGCCGTGCTCGACACCGACCGCCGCTTACGCAAATCCTACGAGACGGCGTGCAATGGAACGACCGGTCTCGATTTCATGGACGCATGGGCTGAAGAGCTGATCGAAACCGGCTACCTGCACAACCACGCGCGCATGTGGTTCGCCTCGGTCTGGATCTTCACGCTGGAGTTGCCATGGCGGCTGGGCGCGGATTTCTTCTATCGCCACCTCCTGGACGGCGACCCCGCCTCGAACACACTCGGCTGGCGCTGGGTCGCGGGGCTCCACACGCGCGGCAAAGCCTATCAGGCCCAAGCCTGGAACATCGCCAAGTTCACCAACCAGCGCTTCTCGCCCCGCGACATCGACCTTGCGGCGTCCATCGACCCACTGGACCACACCGAACCCGACGGCCTGCCCTCGGTTACCCCAGTGCGCGCTGCGACCGAGCCGGCCCCCCTGCTCCCCACCGCGCTCCTGATCACCGAGGACGACTGCAAACTCGAAGACTTCGCACCGGCTAACTTCTCTCTCGTGGGCGCTGCGACGCTGGCCTCAAGCCACTTGCGCTCACCCCTGCCGGTGTCCGACTTGGTTGTGGACTTCGAAGCCCGCGCACTGACCGATGCCGCCGCGCGCCTCGATCTCGCGACCGAAACCCTAGAGGCCCGCGATCCCGCCGATCTTGCCAAATGGGCCGACCGCCTTGGTGCCAAGCAAATCGCGACCGGTTTCGTCCCCCAAGGCCCATTGCGCGACTGGCTGAACGACGCTGAACCGGCTCTGAACGCATCGGGAATCACATTGACCGAATGGCAACGCGATTGGGACAAGGCGATCTGGCCGCATGCCACCGCCGGGTTCTTCAAGGTCAAAAAGGCGATCCCGCGTATCGTCGCCGATCTGGGCCTCCAATGAGCACCTATCCGATCCTCATCATCGGCGCGGGCATGGCCGGGATCGCCTGCGCGCGCGCGCTGACCGACGAAGGGCACGCACCGCTCGTCCTGGACAAAGGGCGCGGCATCGGCGGGCGACTCGCCACCCGCCGCACCTCCGACGGCTGGCACTTTGACCACGGTGCACAATACGTGCGAGCCAAGACCGCGCCGTTCCAGGCCGTTCTCGAAACCATCGCCACCGCGTGGCTCGACGCCGCCCCCGGCGCGTGTGTCGGCACACCCGGGATGAGCGGTCTGGCAAAATCACTCGCCCACAACATCGACATTCGCCAGAACACAGAGGTCACTGGGATCACCCAGCAAGACGGCCTTTGGCACCTGTCCACGTCCGGCGACGACTATGCGGCCGAAACACTGATCCTCACCGCCCCACAGCCTCAGACGCTGAACCTGATTGGCCCTAATCATGCGCTTTCGCAAGCCGTTCGCACTGCACAGATGGTCCCGAACCTGACGCTCATGCTGGGCTTCGCAAACGCCACGCCCGATCCTGGTTTCGTCACCCGTCGGGACCCAGACGACCCCATCGCATGGCTGTCCCGCAATAGCGCCAAGCCAGTCCGTCCCGGCATGGAAGCATGGGTGGCCCAAGCCAGCCTCGCCTTCAGCCAAGAGCACCTCGAACTGGACAAGGATGCCATCGCCAACCTGATGCTGCCACTCGCCTGCCACCGCCTCGGCATCGACCCAGCCCATGTCGCCTATGCCTCTGCCCACCGCTGGCGCTACGCCACCGTCGCCTCGCCCGTGGGCCAGCGGTTCTTGAACAACGGCACCCTCTACCTCGGCGGCGACTGGTGCCTCGGGGCCAAGGTCGAGCATGCCTGGACCTCCGGCACCGCCATTGCCCAAGCCATTCTGGACACACCATGACCGACCTGCCCCAAGAAGACGTCCAATCCTACCCGCGCCCGCCCACGCTGGAACCCGTGCCTCAGACCATCGAGATCGTCCTCGGCGGTGAAACCATCGTCTCCACAGACGCGGCCTACCGCGTGCTCGAAACCCACCACGCGCCGACCTACTACATCCCGCGCGACGCCGTGACGGCGACACTGACGCCCGCAGGCGGCGGCAGTTTCTGTGAATGGAAAGGCAGAGCCGCTTATTTCGACATTACCGCTGGCGGCAAAACGGCCCGCCGCGCGGCGTGGACCTACGACGCACCAACGCGAGGTTTTCTCCCGATCGCCGGATACCTCGCGTTCTACGTCACACTGATGGAGCGCTGCAGTGTCGGCGGCGTCACCGCCACACCGCAGCCGGGCGATTTCTACGGCGGATGGGTCACGCCCAACCTCACCGGCATCGTCAAGGGCGCGCCCGGCACACGCCATTGGTAGAGCCGCGGGCGCAATGACCCTGCGAACAAGTTCCGCATGCCACGCTGCTGCGACCGGCTGCGTGGAAATCCTGGAACCATCATCCGCTGGACGCTCATTCGCTGCGTCACAGAACGAGCCCATAACCCAGCTGGAGCGGGTGACGTTGCCGGACCCGCCGGTCGGAGCGACCCGCCTTAGACGCGCGTCACCTTCAGCTTGGTCTTCAGGTCCGTCCGGCAGAACGCATGGAGGAAACAAGTCTGCTCCGAAATGTCGAGCATCTCTTGCGCCACCTCATCGCTCTCGGAGGTCTGCAGATAAACATGGGTCTCGATCGGATCGGCCTTCCCAGCCTCACCCGTCCCCCCCGACGCACCGCCGAGGCTGAAATGCGTGTCCTGCGCGATCCGGTACTCGGGCAGGTCGAGCTTCAGCATCGACACGAACCGACCGAACTGCGTCATGAAACAGAACCCGATCCCCGCCGAGATCAGCGTGTTGGCATCCGGCGCGCGCCCGTCCTCAGAACTCAGGAACCGGAAGGACGTCCCGTGCGGCGAATACAGCACTTGCGTAATTTCCTTCACGCCATCCTCGCGCAATACCGCCGTCGCGCCGGGGTTCAGCCGCCGGTTCTGCTCATCGGCCAGCGAGCTTGCTGCCGCCTGCGTGCCCAGCGCGACTTCTTTCTTTGGCGACTTGCCCACGGGCTTGACCAACTCCAGATCGCTCACCGCAACCTCGCCTTTGGTGAAATGCCCATTGGGGTCCATCAAAAGCGGCGCGTCCAATTCCTTGGCCTTCGCCGTCGCCAAGCCTACGCCATTCTTGGCCAGCTTGAACAGGCTCGGGATCTGTCCCCGCATCAACCCGTTCAGGGGCGACGCATAGGTCGCCTGCACCAGAAACTCGTTCAACGCCGCATCGTCTAGATCGCAATCGATCTGTACCTCCAACTCGATATTCTCGGCGCCACCGATCATGGTGCGCTTGGGCATCGAGCCCTTCATCGTGTAGTAATTGTTCTGGATCAGCTTCAGCTTGCGGATCTCGATCCCGCGCATCTTGGCCAGCGCCGTGATCTCGTTCATGAAGCTTGCGATCATCCCGCAGGTCAGAAACGCCAACGGACAGGGCGCGGCGTCATACCCGCTCAGATAATCGCCTTCATCGGACACCAACCGCCACGTCTTGCCGGTCTTGGCCGAACGCACGAACGCCTCTTTCTGGAACCCCGACAACGACCGCACCCACGTGCGCACAGCATCGCCCATCCGGTTTTCAGGAGCGTCGATGCCCACCGCGTCGCCATTGGCAATCGCGTAAAACGGCGGGTTCGTGCTCGTCCCGATGATATCTTCGCCCAGCTTGCCCATTAGTTGTCCTCCACAAGAAATCCGGCAGGCGCGGAAACCGAGTGCGGCTCTGCAAAGGCCAGAACCCCGTCATACCCAAGGTTGCGCCCGATCCCGCTTTGTTTGAATCCGCCGAACGGTCCGCGGCCATCCTGCGCCATGGGCCCATGCCCGTTGATATAGGTGTAGCCCGCTTCCAGCCGCCGCGCCAAACCCATGGCTCGGTCGCGATCCTCGGTCCAGACCGAAGAACACAAACCAAAGATGCTGTCATTGGCCGCCACGATCGCGTCGTCCTCGGTCTTGAACTTCATAATCGGCAGGCACGGCCCGAATTGCTCGTCCTTGACCATCGAAAGCGCGGGATCAGCGTCATACACCAGCGCGGGCTTCTGGAAATACCCGCCACCGAAATAGAGCTCTTCATCCGGCACCTGACCGCATTCCTTCAGGTCCGCCCCCTTGGCGCGCGCTTCGGCAATCATATCGGTGACGACTTTCAACTGACGCGGGTTGTTGAGCGGCCCCATCGTCGTCTCAGGCAACAGCCCATCACCGACCACCGCCCGCTCACAAGCCGCGGTAAACCCGTCGACCACGTCGTCGTAGACGCTTTCGTGGACGTAAAGCCGCTTCATCGCCATGCAGATCTGCCCGGTCGATCCAAAGGCACCCCAGTACATCCGGTTGAACACCTCGTCGTCCAGCTTGGCGTCGTCCAGAACGATGGCCGCATCATTGCCGCCCAGTTCCAGCGTCACAGGCGTCAGATTATCCGCTGCCACCTTCATCACATGCTTGCCAACACCAATCGAGCCCGTGAAATTCACATGCCGCACCAAGGGATGCCCTGTCAGTGTATCCCCGATCTCCTTGGCATCACCCGTGATGATGTTGATCACACCCGGCGGCAGCATCTCGGCAATGATCTCCAGCGTCAGAACGGGCGCCATCGCGCTGTCCTCGCTGGGTTTCACCACCACCGTGTTCCCGGTGACCAGAGCTTGCGGCAGCTTCGCGCCAAGGATCGATAGCGGCCAGTTCCAGGGCACGATCAACGCCGCCACCCCGCGCGGCTGGCGCATCACAACCGTATCGAACGCCGGTCCAACCGGTGCGGGTCCCATGACCTCGTCAATCGCGATCCGCTCGCCGTATGCGGCAGCCTGCAGGAACCGATCCCCCAGCCGCGACATTTCCAGCATCGTCTCGCGAGCAATTTTCCCATGCTCGCGCGTAAACAGGCGCGAGCGGTACTTGATGTCTTCTTCATCCGCCGCCAGAGCCTTGGCGATCTCGCGCATAATCCTGATACGCTCGGCAAATCCCAGCGCGGCCCAGGCCGGGAACGCCGCATGGGCCGCTTCGACGGCGGCATTCATGTCCTCTTTGGTGGCTGCCGCAGCATGCCCAACCAATTCGCTCGGGCGCGCGGGGTTATAAAGCGGATAGGTCGCCCCGTTCGAGGCGGGCCGCGCATCGCCGTTGATCACGATATCGGTCGTGATGACCTGATCCATATTGCTCATTCCGGCTCCTCCCTAAGCTGACGCGCCCGAGCCTAGCGGCATGTCGGGCGTGAGACCACCGCCGGAATGACTGGACTAGCTCCAGGGATAGGGAGAATTCGACACCGGATGCAGGTCCCCCTTGGCGAACCGATCAAACCGGAATGGCTCGAGCAGCTCCTGCCGCTCGCCCAAAACCTCATCCGCTATCAAATGCCCGACCCCGATCATCTTCCAGCCGTGATTGCTGTCGGCAATCACCGTCGCATTCTCGCGGAAATGGTCGAACACGGGGAAACTGTCGGGGGTAAAGCACCCGACTCCACCCGACGCCTCGCGGTGATACTTCGGCATCTTCCCCTCATAGCGCGCCTGGCAATGGGCCAGGGCACTGACCCACATATGGGCAAACTCGGGCGAGGCGACGAACTCCGGGCTCGACGGCCCATACGGATCGATCTGAACTTCATCCACGGGCGTTTCGACCCTGTAAGGCGACGCGCCCCCTTGGATCCCGCCGAAATGGAAGTCCGGTTTGTAGTAGATCCCCCACATCTCTTCCGTGATCACCGAACCATCCACAGTCGAGACCAAGGCCGCATCGGTATCCACATGCACCACCGGCGGGAGAGAGCCATCATCCGCCCGCCCCGTCTCGGGATCAACGAGCAGCACGCCCTCTTCCAACTGCCAATACCGCCACATATCGACGCCGGAATGATCCACTCCGTCCTGACGCACCGTGATCTGACGCGGCAAATCCAGCATCGACCAGAAATCCCGCACCCAAGGCCCGGCGCCGATAATCACCCGCTCGCAGGTGATCGCGCCTTTCGTCGTCTCAACCGACCGGATCGCGCCAGAGCCATTCTCGGACACAAAGCCCGTCACCTCGACCCCGGTGATGATCCGCACGCCCAACGCCTCGACCCGCTTGGCCAGCGCATACATCGTCTTGGTCTGGTTCGAGAAACCACCCTGCTTTTCGTGCAAAACGGACGTGATCTTCTGCGCCTGCCAGTCCGCGAAGATCCCCTGCATGTAAGACGTACAAGCGGCCTCGCCCTCGATAAAAACACTCTCGTACCCGATCTCCTGCTGCTGGGCAAAGATCGTCCCAACGTCGTCATGCATGCTCTCAGAACTGATCTGCAAATATCCCACGGGGTGATAGCTCAATCCTTCGGGATCGCTTTCCCAGACCCCAACCGAGTGCTGCATCAGCCGCCGCATCGCGGGCTGAAAGTAGTTGTTGCGCACGACACCACAGGCAATCCCCGAGGCGCCTGCCGCAATCCCGGTCTTGTCCAGAATGACGATCCGCCCTTCGACCGTCTCGCCCCGCTCGGCCAACCGTTCGGCCAGTTTCCACGCGGTCGACACCCCGTGGATGCCAGCGCCGATGATCACGAAATCTGCGTGGGATGGAAACGCCATGGGGTCCCTTTCTCGGACAAGCTCTCCTTGCAAACCCTGCCCCCGCGCCCCGCGCGACACATGTATCACCGCGACATTTTTCGCCACACCCGCGACCCGCACCACCCATGTCGCGAAACTGCGCTTTTTTGTCCGTTTATGGCGCTTTCCCTTGGCCCTGATCCCGTTAGGGTCACTTCGAACAGGGAACATTCATGCGCTACAACGCACTTCGCATTCTCAAAGAAGGCCTGACCGGCAACAAAGGCTGGACGCCCGCATGGCGGGAGCCCGAGCCGAAGGCCGCGTACGATATCGTCATCGTCGGCGGTGGCGGTCACGGGCTGGCGACCGCGCATTATCTGGCCAACGTCTATGGCATCACCAATGTGGCAGTGCTGGAAAAGGGCTGGATCGGGGGCGGCAATGTGGGGCGCAACACGACGATCATCCGCTCGAACTACCTGCTGGAAGGCAACCAGCCGTTCTACGAATTCTCGCTGAAGCTCTGGGAAGGCCTTGAACAGGACTTCAATTACAACGCGATGGTCAGCCAGCGTGGGATCCTGAACCTGTACCACTCGGACGCCCAACGCGACGCTGCCGTCCGGCGCGGCAACGCCATGCATCTGTCAGGCGCGGGCGGACAGCTTTTGGATCAGGCCGCGCTCAAGAAAATGGCCCCGTTCCTGGACTACGACAATGCCCGCCTGCCGATCATGGGCGCGCTCTGGCAGTCACGCGGCGGCACCGTGCGCCACGACGCGGTGGCGTGGGGCTATGCCCGTGGAGCGGATGCCAAAGGCGTCGACATTATCCAGAACTGCGAAGTCACCGGCTTTGACATCGACAACGGCGTGGCCACAGGCGTTCAAACCACGCGCGGCGCAATCCGGGCCAAAAAAATCGCCGTCTGCGTGGCCGGATCGTCAGGCCACGTCATGGCCAAAGCGGGCATGCGTCTGCCAATCGAATCCCACGTCCTGCAAGCCTTTGTCTCCGAAGGCCTGAAACCCATCATCCCCGGCGTCATCACCTTCGGCGGCGGCCAGTGATCTCTCAGCCAGTCTCACAAAGGCGGCCCCGCCTTTGGCGGCGATATCGACGGTTACAACTCCTATGCACAGCGCGGAAACCTGCCCGTGGTTCAGGACGTCTGCGAAGGCGGCATGGCGATCATGCCGATGATCGGGCGCGCACGACTTTTGCGGATGTGGGGCGGGATCATGGACATGTCCATGGACGGCTCACCCTTCATCGACAAGACCCATATCGAAG
>CAZWZG010000059.1:0-16854 GCA_964638245.1 uncultured Rhodobacterales bacterium | reverse complement strand
GGAAAGCCGAAAGTGACGGGCCCGTCGGGCACGACATCCATCAGGTACAGCCCGCCTTTTGGGGGAATGTCGCCAGGTTTGATCAGGCCAGAGATGGGCGAGGATCCGGATTTGGCATATGCGCCCATGGATTTCTCTTCGATGGTTGTCAGTCCGCCATCCGCATTGCCTGATGCGAAACTGCCAAATCCAAGCTCGGCATAATAGCGCGCGGCCTTTTCGACGGACTGGCGAAGCTCGATTGCCAACTCCGGAGTCGCCGCCCGTGCCGCCATAATGTCTTCGCACCCGATCAGTTCGCCGGTTTCTTCAAAGATGCACGCGGCACCTTGTTCGACGAGGCGGTCAAAGGCGCGCCCAGCGGCCGGGTTACCTGAAATCCCGTTCGTTCCGTCTGAGCCGCCGCAAACAGTGCCCACGACAAGCTCGGAAACGTCCATTGGAACGGTTGGTGTGTCGGCCAACTCGGTGATGGCCGCTTCCACGAATGCCTGACCGGCTTTGATCGCGCTGCGCGTCCCACCGACGCGTTGTATGACGATGGTTTCGACAGCGCGCCCGCTTTGGCGGACAATGTCCTCAAGCTTGTGGCGGTTGAAGCTTTCGCAGCCAAGCGACACCAGCAGAACGGCGCCAACATTGGGGTGCGTACCAATTCGCTCCATCATCGCTTGCGCGTAGTCGTTGGGAAAGCATCCGGGGAATCCGATGACATGGGCGTCGCTGCGGAAAGGGTAGGTGATCTCGCGCGCCACGTGGTGTGCGCATTCCACCAGATATGCGACGGCAACGGTATTGCGGATGCCCTTGCGGCCATCCGCACGTAGATACCCTTCGAACGTCATTGCACCTTGCCCTCGTCGTCCAGCGCATAGGTTGGCGTGTAGTCGCTTTTCATGTTGTGGAGATGGACATGCGCCCCGACCGGAATGTCTTGGGTCACCGAACCAATCGGCACGCCATATTTCAGAACTTTCTGTCCGGGCCGCATGGGTTTCACCGCAATCTTGTGCCCAAGGGCGACAGCGCGGTCGAGCGTCACGCTCTGACCATCGACAATCAGTTCTGCGCCTTCAGCAATGAAACAGCGCGCAACTGCGATCGTATCAGCCTTCGCGAGGACGATTAGGCGGTCATCCGTCTCCTGCATTGCCCCTCCCATGGCCGTCGATCTCGCTCCACACAGCAAGGATGCGCGATCCCGGTGGTCGACCGCAATGGAGAACTCCGAAACGCGAGCGATCTGCCTAGACGGGAGGGCCGACATCGTCCGGGATCGGACAAACGTAGGGCGTTTCGCTCAACTGCGCGAGATGGGTGGCCTTGGCCGCGGCCGCGACGGTCGGGTCCTCCAACACCCGACAGGCCGTCGCCGCCATGACCTTCGCAGCATAAACCATGCCCTTGTGCGCCGCAGGGGCCTTTCCCTGTGCCACGGTTTGCCAAGTATGGAACGGCGTGCCGACGGCGCAGGTGGCCACGCGGGCCTGCACCGTTGGCACGGCCCAGCTGACATCGCCCACATCGGTCGACCCTTCGCCGCCGTGGTGTGGCCGATCCAGCGGCGCCACGAAATCGCACAGCGCTAGGCCCTTTTCGGGTACCGCCCCGATGCGTTTGAACGTTGCCGCCATGTCGCCCGGCGTTAGCGTCTTCTGTATTTCCCGGGCAAAAGTTCGGTCATCTTCGTCGAACGGAACGGGGCCCAGGTTTTCCAGTGCCGCTTGCATGGCTTCTTCAAGGGGACGGTTCCCGAGCAGGTTCGATACTCCTGAAAAGACGCGGGCGCTCACCTCTGTTCCCGTCATCAACGCAGCCCCCTCAGCCACCTTGCGCACACGTTCCACCACGTCGCGCAGGACGGGCAGGGTTCGGGCGCGGATAAGGTGGCGCACCGTGGCGTGCGACTGCACGACGTTGGGCGCGACGCCGCCTGCGTCAAGATAGGCATAGTGCATCCGGACGCCATCGGGCACGTGTTCGCGCAGGTAGTTCACCCCGACATTCATCAACTCGATCGCATCGAGGGCCGAGCGTCCAAGCTCGGGCGCGGCGGCGGCATGGGCGGCCTTGCCATTGAAGGTGAAATCGATCCGTGTATTCGCCAAAGAGCGGGCCGCGTTCACGGCCGTGAACGTCGCTGGATGCCACGATATTGCGGCGTCGACGTCATCGAACAGCCCCTCGCGGACCATGTAGGTTTTCGCCGCACCGCCCTCTTCGGCTGGACAGCCGTAGTACCGAACGCGCGCCTTGATCCCGTTCTCGGCCAGCCAGTCCTTGACCGCCGTGGCTGCCAAAAGCGCAGCCGCGCCCAGAAGGTTATGACCACATCCATGTCCATTCCCACCTTCCTCAAGAGGGCTGTGCTCGGCGACACCGGCGGCTTGGCTGAGAGAGGGCAGAGCGTCAAATTCGCCAAGTATCGCGATGACCGGTCCGTCTTCGCCGGCCTCGCCAATGACAGCGGTCGGAATACCAGCCACGTTTTCCGTGATACGAAACCCCTGTTCCTCGAGCATGCGCTTATGCTCGGAAACCGATTTGAACTCCTTGTAAAGCGTTTCGGGCGTGTCAAAGACACGGTCCGACAAACCAATAAACGCCTCACGGTGGTGGTCGACATGATCCCAGATCGGGTCTGCGTTCTTCATTGAAGGCTCCGTAGTCGTAAACGGCCTTCAGACCGTTTCGGCGTGTTCAAGAATGCAAGCCGTCTCGCGCCCTGCTTTTCCGGTCTTGAGTGGCGGCACGTTGGCCTTGCATTCGGCAATGGCCAGCGGGCAGCGCGGATGGAACGTGCAGCCCGGAGGCGGGTCAAGCGGTGACGGAATTTCGCCCTTTATGGGCAGAAACTCCCGACGTCGCTGGTCGAGCCGCGGCGCTTCGGCCAAGAGCGCCTTGGTGTACGGGTGGCGAGGGTCCGAGAAGATCTCCTCGGTCGAGGCAGTTTCAACGATCCGCCCGAGATACATGATCGCGACGCGGTCGGCGATGTGTTCGACCACGCTGAGGTCGTGGCTGATGAACAGATACGTCAGGCCCAACTCCTGACGCAGGTCCATGAACAGGTTGATGACCTGCGCCTGAATAGACACGTCCAGCGCGGCGATCGCCTCGTCACAGACCAGAAATTTGGGTTTCACGGCCAAGGCACGCGCAATGCCGATCCGTTGCCGCTGGCCACCGGAGAACTGGTGCGCGTAACGCTTCTTCAGCGACGCATCGAGCCCGACTTTCCGCATGACTTCATCAACGTAGTCCGAGATTTCCGCCTTATCGATCAGCCCGTGCATCCGTGGCGCTTCGCCGATGATATCCTCGACCCGCATTCTGGGATTGAGGCTGGCGAAGGGATCCTGAAAGATCATCTGGATCGCCAGTGTTGCATCGCGCTTTTCCGCCGCACTCATCGTGGCCGTATCCTTGCCGCGATAGTAGATTTGGCCGTCGCTTGCCTTGTGAATGCCCGCAACGACGCGGCCTAGCGTTGACTTCCCACACCCGGATTCCCCCACCAGTCCCAAAACCTCTCCCGGTTGGATCGAAAGGCTCACGTCGTCAACGGCGTGCACGGTTTCTTCGCGGATATCCGCGCCAAGGCGTTGGGCGATCTTGCCTGCCACATCCAGCCGCTTGGTGAAGCGTTTGGAGACATTTCTGATTTCCAGAAGCGGATCGCTCATTGCGCCACCTCCGAGAGGCCTTGCGGATTGAAACAGCGCAGGCGGCGGTTCGAGACGTCCTCGACGCCCGGTTCAGCGATGCAGGCTTCGGTTCGCGCATGGCAACGTGGCCCGAAGGTGCATCCCTTGGGCAGGGCCAGCATGTTGGGGGCCATGCCTTCGATCTGAAACAGGCGTTCGCCGCGCTTGTTGGCGCTGGGCACAGATCCCAGAAGGCCGACGGTATAGGGATGCAGTGGTCGGTCGATCACATCATCGGTGTCGCCCTGTTCCACGATACGGCCCGCGTACATGACCGAAATCCGATCTGCGAGACCCGCAACGACCGCAAGGTCGTGGGTGATCCAGATCATCGCTGTGCCTGTCTGCTTGGTCAGCTTTTGCGCCTCGTAAATGATCTGGGCCTGGATCGTGACATCGAGCGCAGTTGTCGGCTCGTCCGCGATGATCAGGTCGGGCTTGTTCAGGAAGGCCGTCGCGATGGCAACGCGCTGACGCATGCCACCCGACAACTGATGTGGGTAAGCGCGCAGGCGTTCCTCGGGCGAGGGGATGCCGACCAGCCCCAACGCTTCGCGGCTACGTTCCCACGCCACGCGGTGGTCGACTTTTTCATGGGCAAGGATCGCCTCGATCATCTGCGTGTCGACGCGCAAGACCGGGTTCAGCGTCATCATCGGATCCTGAAAGATCATCGAAATCCGGTTGCCGCGCAGTTTGGCAAGTTGCTCTTGTGGTGCGTTGGCAATCTCGTCGCCATTGAACTTGATGGATCCCTCGACAATCCGACCCGGGGGATCGATCAAACCAAGGATCGAGAACCCGGTGATCGACTTACCTGACCCGGACTCGCCGACGAGTCCCATGATCTCGCCACGCCCAACTTCGAAATCGACGCCATCGACCGCTTTGACGACCCCGCCACGGGTAAAGAAATGCGTCTTCAGTCGGCTGACCTTGAGAACCGCGCTCATTTCTTCAACCTCGGGTTCAGGACATCTCGCAGGTGGTCGCCCACAAGGTTGATCGACACCACCGTGATCAGAAGGGCGAGGCCCGGGAACATCGATATCCAGTATCGCCCGGACAGCATGTACTCAAAGCCGTTCGCGATCAGCACGCCAAGGCTTGGTTCTGTTTGCGGCAGCCCGACACCGAGGAAAGACAGTGTGGCCTCGAGCGAAATGGCACTTGCCGTCTGCACCGTTCCAACGACGATTAGGGGGGCCATGCAATTGGGCAGGATATGTCGGAACACGATCCTTGCTCGCGACAGGCCAAGACATTGCGCGGCCTCGACGTATTCCTTGTTGCGTTCGACCAGTGCTGTGGCGCGCACGGTTCGCGCGTAATAGGCCCATTGCGCCACCACCAGCGCCAGGATGATCTTGTCGACGCCCTTGCCAAGCGCTGCAACCAGCATCAGCGCGACCAAGGAGGCCGGGAATGACAACTGCAGATCAACGATGCGCATGATGATCGCTTCGATCCGCCCGCCTGCATAGGCTGCGACCAGACCGATCGCCATACCGATCAAAAGCGCGATGACACCGGACGCCAGCCCGACCGTCAGCGAAATGCGCAATCCATAGAGTATGGCGGAGTACAGATCGCGACCCGCTCCGTCAGAGCCAAGCCACATGGTATACCCCGTGAACGCTTCGGATCCCGGGGGAAGGCGGCCATCAAGCACGTCGACCTGAGCGAGGTCATATGGGTTCTGCGGCGTGATCCACGGCGCGAGGATGGCCAGCAGGACGATGATGCCGAGGACGAAAAGGGCGACCGTCGCGATCTTGCCTTCGAAGAATTCGGCCCGGAACCGCTGGAAAGGTGTCTCGACCTTTGTGGGAACGTCCGCGGGTGCGAGGGGTGCTGAAATATCGGTCATGCGCCCTGATCCTGAAGGCGAACCCGTGGGTCCAGCAGCGAATAAAGGATGTCCACGATCAGATTGATCAGGACAAAGAACAGCACGATAATCATCAGGTACGCCACGACGACAGGCCGATCGAGTTGCAGGATCGCATCGATCAAAAGCTTGCCCATGCCGGGCCAGGCAAAGATTGTCTCAGTCACGACCGAGAAACCGATCAGGCTTCCGAATTCCAGCCCCATCACTGTGACGACCGGGATCATGATGTTCTTCATGACATGCACGAAGATGATCCGGTTGGTCGAAAGCCCCTTGGCGCGCGCGTATTTCACGTAGTCCTGGCCCATAGCCTCGCGCACACCAGCGCGGGTCAGGCGGATGGCCAGCGAGATCTTCAGGAGCGCCAGATTGAGGGCAGGCAGGAAGATGTGGCTCAACCCGTCGGCGGTGAAGAGGCTGCTTTGGATCCCAAGGAACGACCCAAGATCACCGCGTCCTGTGGCGGGAACCCAGCCAAGTTCAACTGCGAAAAGGATGATCAGCATCAACCCAACCCAGAACGTCGGAAGCGAAAACCCGAGAATTGAGGTCGCCATGATCCCTTTGGAGACTTTGCTGTCTGGATAAAGCCCGGCGTAGAGGCCCAGCGGGATGCCGATCGCGATGGCCAGAAAAAGGGCAGTGAAGGCCAGTTCCATCGTCGCAGGCATGTGGTGCAGGATCAGCTTGAGCGCGGGTTCCCCGAAAATGAAGCTGCGCCCGAGGTCGCCTTGCGCCGCCCCTTTGAGGAACAGCATGTATTGTTCGATGATCGGGCGGTCGAGGCCAAGCCTTTCGATGGTGGCTTGAATGTCAGCTTGATCGGCGTCGGGGCTGACCAGCATGTAAACCGGATCGCCGACGATGTTGACGCCAAAAAAGACGATCACGGACATCAGGAACACGACGAGAAGCGCCTGAAGCAATCGGCGTATCACGAAAACGGTCATGGGAAAGCGCCCCGAAGAGGTGGATGCCGGGCCACGTCATGCGGCCCGGCACGGGTGGCATCAGTCTTTCACGACACCGATAGCGAGCGTGTACTCGTCCGTACGCGCGACGTAGCGAAGACCTGCCTTTGCGGCCCAGGTGTTCACCTGGAAATGGGTCGGAATAATCGCAACGTTTTCGATTGCGCGCTCTGTCGCGGCGGCCAGAAGCTCCTGCCGTCTTTCGTCGTTAACGGTACGAAGGGCTTCCTCGATCAAGGCATCGGTCTCTGGATCGGAATGGCGACCCCGGTTTGATGCCCCGAAACCGCGATCCGGATCATGGGTGTGGATCAGCGACTTGAGCGGGCTCGATGCTTCGCCTGAACCTGCACCCCAGCCAACAAGGATGAAGCTGAACTCGGGCAGGCCGTCCGGGCTACCACGCGATGCGCGACCGAAATAGACCGAACGTGGCATCGTCTCGACAGCTGTTGTGATGCCAATACGCGTCAGCATTTGGGCAATTGCCTCGGCAATTTTCGCGTCATTGATGTAGCGGTCATTCGGGCCATGGATCGTCATGGCAAAGCCATCCGCGTAGCCAGCCTCGGCAAGAAGCGCCTTCGCGCCCTCAGGGTCGTATTCCACGACATCAAGGTTGTCGGAGACCCCAAAGAACCCTTCAGGCAGAAGCTGACCGGCAGGAATTGCGACGCCTTCCATCACACGATCCACGATGGCATCGCGGTTGATCGCCATGCTGATCGCCTTACGGACGCGCACGTCCATCAGCGGGTTCTTGATCGGGCTGCCGTCTTTTGCCGTTACAAAGGGCGAGTCCTCGCGGAACTGGTCCATGTGCAGATAGATGACGCGGTTCGACACGCCTTGGCTCAACTGGATCTCGTCGTTGCCTTCCAGTGTCGTGATATCGGTCGTGGGCACGCCCGAGATCATATCCACGTCACCGGCAAGCAGCGCGGCCACACGCGATGGGCCGGACGTGATCGGGCGGAATTCCACCTCGGTCCAGACCGGCTTGTCGCCCCAGTAGTCTTCGTTGCGTGTGACGACGATCGACTCACCCGGCGTGTAGCTTTCAAAGACGAACGGGCCGGTGCCGACCGATGCCGTGCCTTGGTTGAAGTCCTCGGTCGCGGCATTACATCCATGCTCGTTCGAGATGATTGGAACCGTGGAAATGTCGTTGCCCATCAACGGATAAGGCTCTTCGGTAACGAAATGCACGGTGTAGTCGTCAATCTTGACCGCGGTTTTCCCTTTGAGATACGTGCCAAAGCTTGCCGGCGAATTCGGCACATTCGGTGCACGCTCGACCGTGCAAACCACGTCGTCTGCATTGAACGCACTGCCATCATGGAACGTCACGCCTTCGCGCAGCTTGAATTCCCATGTCAGGTCGTCGATCGGTTCCCAAGAAACAGCAAGACCCGGCAATAGCCGCTGCTTTTCGTCCTGATTGATCAGCCGGTCATAGATGTGACGCGACATGGCGTTGTTGGGCCCGAGGTTGTGAAAATGCGGGTCAAGCGATGTTGGTTCAGACGCAAGTCCGATAACGAGCTTCTCAGCGGATGCTGCGGTGACGCCAAGCGCCAGAATACTCGCAGCGACCGCTGTCGCGGTTGTGAGTTTCCTCATTCAATAACTCCCTGTTCGTTTGGCACTTATGTAACCGAATCCCTGTCCGGCTGTGCTCCATCCGGAAATGCTAGCTACCACGAAAATCATTGCCAACACTCAATTCTATGTTTTTCTGCATAGGCCAATTCAAATTAAAGGATGGATTTCCCGAGGAAGGGGCGAAAGGTTTGCGCAATGACTGAACACCGACACCGTCTACGCGAGCTGGAATCGCTGCGTGCCGTTGTGACAACGGGAACGACGATTGGCGCGGCGCGGCGGCTTGGCGTGTCCCAATCGGCAGTCAGTCGCGCTTTGACCCAGCTTGAGTCGCGCGTGGGACGCACATTATTTGTGCGACGCTCGGGGCGCATCGAACCCACCGACGAGGCATTGAGGCTCAATGAGAAGCTCGACCCGCTATTTGAGACGCTGGCCCAGATCGAAGGCAACGACTGGGCTGTGCCAGAGGACGAACCGCTTCGGCTGATTGTTCCGTCGACGCTTGCGCATCACTTCGTGATTTCCCGGGTCGCAAGCTTTATCAAAGCCAACCCGGGCCAACGGCTGCAGTTGGATATTCAGGCGACCGATGTGCTGATCTCAGGCATCCTTGATCTTCGCTATGACCTCGGGCTGACCAGCGCCATGATCAAAAGGTCCGGCGTCAATCTGGTGCCCTGGAGGAGAAGTCACGTTGTGTGTGCGATGCCGGTCGGGCATCCGCTTTCTGCCAAGAAGAGGATCGCGCCAGAAGACCTCGACGGCGTTGCCTTCATCGATTTTCTGAGACGATTGGGAACGCGCGCAAAGACCGAACAGATTTTCACGCGAACCGGAACGCGTCCGCATCAGGTAGCCGAAACTGCGACGAACATGGCGGCACTTGAATTGGTGCGCGAAGGCTTGGGTGTGACCCTAATCAACCCGTTTCCTCTATTGGCCTCCGGGCTCGAAGGCGTCGAGGTCCGGCCCTTTGATGCCACGATTGTCTATGACACCTGCTTTGTGCTGCCCACTGGTCGCCCACCCACCCAACGCGCGCGCCAGTTCATGCAATACATTCGTCTCACAACCCCGCAGGACCAGTTCTCGGAGCCCGTTGAATGAGCCTAAGTCGGGGACCAATCGGTGTCGGGATCCATCGGGAAATTGGGCCGAGGCAGATGCGCGAACGGCCAGCGCGAATGGATCGGACTGGTCAGTCCTGCGGTATCGACCTCGTACACCTGATCCGGCTTGAACCAGCCAATAAAGCCGGCACGAAAGTGCCCGCGCGACTTCACGACAACGGTCCGCGCAGCGCTTATATCCAGACCCATCATGTGGAAAAACACAGGGTCGGCGGTCTGGGTGCGGTCCGTGATCACGATCACCGTTATCCCACCGATCCTGAGCGCCGCCGAGGGTCCGAGGATCAGCGATCGACCAGCCGTCATGCCCCGCTCGCCAACAACATTGCCATCATGAAGCGCAACGACTTCCGCCTCGCCGGAAAAGGGCGCATCCCACTGCTCCCAAGCGCTGTTCGGGTCCTGGATCCGATTAAACTCGGCCAAAAAGCGCCCTCCGACGCCAACATGATGCGCTTCCTCGGCCAATTCGGGGTCGCAGAACGACCCAACAAGGCAGTCCTGAACCGCTGCAGCGTGCAGAGCGGCAAGAAGCTCGGTCGTTCGCCCGCTCCCACCGCCGCCCGGGTTGTCCCCGGCATCCGAAAAGATGATCGGAGCGCGATCCTGATCCTTGGCCAACGCGACCGCCGTTTCCACCGATGTCAGGTCGCGCACGAATTGCTCGCGCCAGCCCCAAGCCAACGCGGCCAACTCGTCAGCCAGCGCCATGGCCTGTTGCCGCTCGCTTCGGGCCGTCACCACGATGCTCAATCCGTTGTCGGGCGTGTCCGAAAAGAGGAAGTTCCCAAAGATCGAGACATTCAGGATCGCGCTGCGCAACTCGGCTTGCCGACGCTGTCCGACATCGATCAATGCACCGTAGGGCGCTTCGGCGGTCAAAAGCGTGACCGAGGCCGGGACGAGCGGCAGTTTGACATGCACCATTTGCGGGCGCTCGCCCGTCGCAAGCGCGCGCCGCATCGAAAACGCCGCCTCTTCGCCGCGCTCGATCTGGTCCACATGCGGGTTGGTCCGGTAGCCGACGATCAAGTCGCAGGCAGACACCATGCGGTCCGAGATATTGGCGTGCAAATCCAACGTCGCCACGATCAAAACGTCCGGACCCACAGCGGCCCGCACCCGTTCCATGAAAAGCCCATCGGGGTCAGGGTCGTGCTCAGCAACCATGGCACCGTGATTACAGATATATACCGCGTCCAAAGAGCCTGCTTTGCGCAGGCTGTCTTCAGCGACCGCGACAATCTCTTCGATCACCGCTTCGCGCACCGGGCCCGCGGGATGGCTGGCGGCAAGGATGCACGGCACCGCTTCCCAGTCACCGGTCGCATCCATGGCACGCACGAACGCGGCGAACTCCGTGGCAAGGCTTGGGGCCTCCGCGCGGGCCTCTGCCATCAACGCCTCACCCGTCATCCAGGTCAGCGAAGTAAAATCCGCCTTTTCGGCAGGTTTCGCGAACCGGTTCGATTCAAGAATAGCGCCAAGCAGGGCGACCCGGGGCTTCGTCATTGCAGCGCCTTTCCCGTCAGAGACATCATTTGAAGGAACACGAGAACATGAGTCAGATCAACATTCCCAACGATTATCCCGTCGAATTACCTACGCCGTCAATCGACGCATACGAGAAGGGAAACACCGGGATCCCCTATGTCTGGCGGTTTGACAGCGGTGTGCCAGGGCCAAATGTCATGGTCAGTGCGATCGTTCATGGCAACGAGCCCTGCGGCGTGATCGCGCTGGAATGGCTGTTCGAGAACGACATCAGACCTGACTCGGGCACCCTGACGCTCGCCTTCATGAACGTCGCGGCTTACCACGCGTTTGATCCCGCCGATCCCAATGCAACGCGATGGCTGGACGAGGACATGAACCGCGTCTGGGCCGAAAACGTCCTTGAAGGGGACCGGACCAGTCGCGAGTTGGAGCGCGCCCGTGAAGTGCGGCCCATCCTCGAAGACATCGATTTTCTTCTCGATATCCATTCCATGCAGCACCTCGCCCCGCCTTTGATGATGGCGGGCCGCCACCAGAAGGCCAAGAATTTGGCGCGCAAGATCGGGGTGCCGGAACGGGTGGTCGGCGACATAGGGCATGCCGCCGGCAAACGTATGCGCGACTATTCGGGCTTTGATGATCCGACGTCACCCAAAACCGCGCTGCTCATCGAATGCGGACAACATTGGGAGGCGGGCGCAGGGGATCTGGCAATCGACTCGACCCGCCGGTTTCTCGTCGCAACCGGTTCCATCAAGAGCGATCGTTTTGAGCCCTTCGCCGATGTGCCCGAGCAGGGTTTTTACACCGTCTCGGCGCCTGTCACTATCCAGAGCGACAGCTTTAGTTTTGCAGAGGCGTATCGCGGCGGGGAGGTTATTGCGAAGAAGGGCACGCTCATCGGCCATGATGGCGACAGACCGATCCATACCGAGGCCGACAACACAATGCTCGTCATGCCCTCAAAGCGTCTCTGGAAAGGCCAGACAGCCGTGCGCCTTGCGGTCGAGGACACCTAGCGGCCCGGTTGACCCACGCACGAATTTGTCCGAAAGGCACCTTCATGACGAAGAATGACACGCTTTCCGCCGATCTGGTCGTTGACGCGCCAGACCCCGTCACTTTGCCGGTTGCAGGCACCACGGCCCGTTTCCCGGTCCACCGGATCTTTTGCGTCGGTCGCAATTACGCCGCCCATGCGGTCGAGATGGGCCATGATCCGGATAAGGAACCGCCGTTCTTTTTCCAGAAAGCGCCGAGCACGATCCTGCAACCGGGTGAGGATTTCCCTTATCCGTCCCGATCAAGCGACGTACACTATGAAATGGAGCATGTGATTGCCATCGGTCAGGGCGGAGCGGACATTTCTGTGGCAAGCGCCCTGGCGCACGTTTTCGGCTATGGCGTCGGGTTGGACATGACGCGCCGGGATCTTCAGGGCGAGGCGAAGAAAATGGGCCGCCCGTGGGAAGTCGGCAAATCCTTCGATCATTCCGCCCCAATGTCCGCGATCCATCCTGTGTCCGCGATTGGGCACCCTGCCGAAGGGGGCGTGACGCTCGAGGTCAACGGGGAGCTTCGCCAGAACGGCGATCTCAACCAATTGATCTGGAAAAGCGAAGAGGTGATTTCATACCTCTCCGGTTTGTTCACGCTCTACCCGGGCGACCTGATCATGACCGGCACTCCTGCTGGCGTTGGCCCCGTGTCACGTGGCGATGTCATGGAAGGCGAAGTGGCCGGCATCGACAAGATCCGCGTCGCGGTCGTCTAGCGGCAAGCAGCTAGGGGCGACCGGGGTCCGCGGGATAGACGCCGAGGACTTTCAGTTCGTCACAGAAATAGGCGAGTTCTTCGAGCGCCAGTTCGACCGAGCGGTCCTCGGGGTGGCCTTCAATGTCGGCATAGAATTGCGTGGCGGAAAATGACCCGTCCACCATGTAGGATTCAAGCTTGGTCATGTTGACGCCGTTCGTGGCGAACCCACCCATCGCCTTGTAGAGCGCGGCCGGGATGTTTCGCACGCGAAACACGAAGGACGTGATCATGCCATGATCGCCACGCCGAGTCAGATCAGGCTCGCGAGACATGACAAGGAACCGGGTCGTATTGTGATCCTCGTCCTCGATATGTTGCGCCAGCACATTCAAACCGTAGACATCAGCGGCCAATTCTGACGCAAGCGCCGCGACCGAGCTGTCGCCGGCCTCCGCGACATCGCGTGCAGCGCGAGCGTTGTCCGGGCTGACGCGACCCGTGATGCTGTTTTCCTTCAGGAACCGCGCGCATTGGGGCAGCAGCACGAGATGCGAGTAGGCTTCCTTGATGTCCGAAACGCTCGCACCGGGTACGCCAAGCAGGTTTATGTGCACGCGAAGGAACGCTTCATCGATGATGTGCAGCCCGCTTTGGGGCAACAAGCGATGGATGTCCGCGACGCGTCCATAGGTCGTGTTTTCCACCGGAAGCATGGCCAGATCTGCCGCGCCAGACTGAACCGCTTCGATCGTCGCTTCAAACGTGGGGCAGGGGAGCGTTTCCATCTCGGGCCGCACCGCCTGACAGGCCTCGTGGCTGTAGGCGCCGGGTTCACCCTGGAATGCGATTTTGCTGGACATGTCGCGTGCTTCCTCCCGCCAAATTGGGCGTTTCGTCGCGCCTCTTAGCGCTTGAACGTCCCGGTGGGAAGCGCGTAAAGAGAAGCGGAATTGGGAACCGAGAAGACTGGCTCATGTTTGATACGATGACGATGACCAAAATCACCGGCGGCTTTTGCGGCGCTTTGCTGGTGTTCCTGCTAGGCGCATGGCTGGCGGAAGAGATTTATCACAGCGGTGGAATCGGCTACGGCCAAGAGCAGGCTTATTCGATCGAGGTCGAAGGCGCCGAAGAAGAAGTCGCCGACGATGAACCAGAAATCCCATTCTCTGAATTCCTCGCTGCGGCGGATCCCGCTGATGGTGAAGGCTTATTTCGCTCGTGTCAGGCCTGTCATGCGGTCGAAGATGGCAACAACGGCGTTGGCCCGCACCTCTTTGGTGTTGTCGGCCGCAGCGTAGGGGCCATTGATGGCTTCAACTACTCTGGCGCTTTGACTGAGGTTGCCGAGGTTTGGACGCCCGAAGAGTTGAACGCGTTCCTTGAGTCTCCGCGCAACTATGCGCCGGGAACATCGATGGGCTACAATGGGATGCGCAAAGTCGAAGATCGCGCGGCTTTGATTGCTTGGCTCGACAGCCTGGACGACTGATCCGGCAAACGCCTTAAAAATGATCACCTGTTGCAGGACCGTGCGGCTCACCGTGCGGTCCTTTCACCTTGTGTTCACGGGAAATCAACTTGATGCTTCGACAAATGGAAATTTAACTTAAATCATAACAAATGATGGCTGTGTCTTAAGACGCCGCCCGCCCGCAGAACCGCTGTAAGAGCAAAACGACAGGAGCCTTGCCGACGATGACCCGCCGACCTACCGCCCGCGCCGTTGCCATTTCTGAAACCAAAACGCTCAGACAACGAATCCTGCAAGGAAGCTGGCTGATCGGGTTTGGCGCGTTGGCGCTGGCCGCGGCCCCCGCGTTTTCCGAAGGCCATGAAACGATCATCAAAAGCCACGGCATCACCAACTTCGGCGAGCTGGTCCATGGCCCAGACATCCCGCACCTGCCTTACGTGAATCCTGATGCGCCGAAGGGCGGTGAAATCAGCCTTTGGACACGTTCGAATTTCGACAGCTTCAACGCCTATACCCGAAAAGGCGTGGCCGAGCGGACCGGTGACGATCTGGTGTATGAGCGCATGGTCGTGGGTGCGGCAGACGACCCCTACGGGATCTACTGCTATCTTTGCGAGACGATGGAATATCCCGAAAGCCGTGAATGGGTGATTTTCAATCTGCGCGACGACGTCACTTACAGCGATGGTCGCCCTATGACGGCGGATGACTTTGTTTTCTCATATGAGCTCTTCCAAGAGCAGGGCCTTGCAGAGTATCGCAGCGTGCTTGACAGCGTGATTGCTTCGGTCGAGGCGCTGGATACCTACCGGGTCAAATACACCTTCACCGAAGAGGCGTCGCCGCGCGATGCGATCCGTTTTGCCGGAGCCAACGCGTCGCCATTCAATCGAGAGTGGTTCGCCGAAACCGGCGCGCGGTTGGATGAAACCCAGACCGTGCCGTTTCTTGCTACAGGGCCTTACGTCCTTGGCGAAGTCGATATGGGCCGCTCCGTCACCTATGTGCGTGATGAGGATTGGTGGGGCCTCAACCACCCATGGAACACCGGTCGGCATAACTTTGATTCCGTGCGTACCGAGGTGTTCGCCGATAGCTCTGCCGCGCTCGAAGGGTTCAAGGCGGGCGTTTATACGTTCCGGAACGAAAACTCGTCCAAGGACTGGGCGACGGGATATGATTTCCCCGCCGTCGATCGCGGCTGGGTTATCAAGGAAGAACTCCCAGACGGGTCGATCGGATCGGCGCAGGGGTTCGTGTTCAACCTCAACGAAGAGAAATGGCAGGACATCCGCGTGCGCGAGGCCGTGTCGATGCTATTGAACTTCGAGTGGTCGAACGAAACGCTGTTCTTCGGACTATACAATCGCCCGGTCAGCTTCTGGCAAAACTCGGACCTTGAAGCGACGGGAACGCCGTCCGAAGGGGAAATGGCGCTTCTCAAGCCGCTCGTTGATGAAGGCTTGCTACCCGAAAGCATTCTGACGGAAGAGGTCGTCACGGCCACCGTCAACGACGCGTCGCGCAATCAGCCCGCGCGAAGCGTGACACGTGCCGCAGCACGCCTGCTGGACGAGGCGGGCTGGGTTGCTGGGGACGATGGTATCCGCGTCAAGGACGGTGAACGCCTGACGATGACAATCCTCCAGACGTCACCGGCGTTCGACCGTATCGTGAACCCATATGTCGAGAACCTGCAGCAGGTGGGCATCGACGCGACGTTGGATCGAGTAGATGTCTCGCAATACATCGAGCGGCGCCGCAGTCATGACTGGGATCTGGTCAACCACACCCCAAGCCAGGGCTATGAGCCGGGGCAGGGTCTGAAACAGTGGTTCGACAGCTCTACGGCCGAGGACAGCTCACGCAATGTGATGTCGCTGCGCAACCCGGCGATTGACCGCCTTGTGCAAGCGGTGATCGATACGAACTCACTCGAAGAAATGACCGATGCGGTGCATGCGCTGGACCGTGTGCTTCGCGCAGAACGGTTCTGGGTGCCGCAATGGTTCAAGGACGTCCATACGGTCGCATATTGGGACATGTACCGTTACCCTGAACCGCTGCCGGAGCTGGCGCTCGGGACGCTCGATTTCTGGTGGTATGATGCCGAGGCGCATGAGGAATTGCGCGCGGCTGGCGCGTTGAACTAAGGGCACCGCCATGGGCGCCTATATCCTCCGAAGGTTGCTTCTGGTGATCCCGACGCTGTTCGGGATCATGGTGATCAACTTCACGCTGACCCAGTTCGTCCCCGGCGGCCCGATCGATCAGATCATCGCCAATCTCGAAGGGCAGGGCGACGTGTTCGAAGGTTTCTCGGGCGGCGGGTCCGAGACGCTGGAAACCGAGGATACAAACTACATCGGAGGTCGGGGCCTGCCTCAAGAGTTCATCGAAGAACTTGAGCGCGAGTTTGGTTTCGATAAGCCGCCGGTCGAGCGGTTCGTCAACATGATGTGGAACTATATCCGCCTGGACTTTGGCGAAAGCTACTTCCGCTCGATCTCGGTCGTGGACCTTGTGATTGAGAAGATGCCGGTGTCGATCACGCTTGGCCTCTGGTCGACCCTGATTGCGTATCTGGTGTCGATCCCGTTGGGCATCCGCAAGGCGGTCCGCGATGGATCACGGTTCGACACGATTACTTCGGGCATCATCATCGTGGCCTACGCGATCCCCGGCTTTCTGTTCGCGATCCTGCTTCTGGTTCTGTTCGCGGGCGGGTCGTATTTTCAGATCTTCCCGCTGCGCGGCCTGACCAGTGACAATTTTGAAGACCTGAGCCTTCTGGGCAAAGTCGGCGATTACT
>CAZWZG010000058.1:0-16970 GCA_964638245.1 uncultured Rhodobacterales bacterium | reverse complement strand
CCTCTCTTAGTTCACGCGGCCATCTGTCCCAAAAACCCTGACGACGGACATACCGCACAAAACAAGGGCGGGCTGACCGTGCGTCGGCCTGCCATCCCTAAAGACGGATCGGCCCGCCTCCATCGTTCTCGGCAAGAAAGCGCACGAACAACAGCGTCAGGCTTTCGCGGCGCGACTGATCCGGCCAGACGCAATGGATGCCCAAAGGCTTCAGACGCCAATCGGGCAGGACATGAACCAGTTCCCCATGCCCGATCGACTTTCTAGCGAGGTTTTCAGGTATTCCGGTCACACCAAGCCCGCGCAAGGCAAAGTGAAACAACGCATCCGCAGAATTGACGTTGAAACGCGATGCCGTTGAAATCGACAATACGTCCCCCTTGGGCGAAATCATCTCGGTTCGATCGGTGCGAACGGAAAACCCGACCCAGTCCCAGGATTTCAGACCATCCGGATGATCCGGCATCTCGCGCGCTTGTACGTATTCGGCGCTGGCCACAAGGATCCGCTCAACATGCCCGATATTGCGGCTCATAAGCTCGCTATCCTCCAGCCAGCCCGCGCGGATCCCGATGTCATATCCGTCGCGAATTAGGTCCCGTGGCGTGTCCGAGAAATCAAAGGACAAGCGCACCTTTGGATAGGTCTTGGCGAACGCGGCAAAACGATCCGCCAGCGCGGTTTGTGCAACGAATGCCGGTGCCGTGACCCTTAGCGTGCCTTGGGGATCGCTCGAACGCGTGTTGATCGCATCCAGTCCACTTTCGACCGTTGCCAGCATCTCCTGCGCCTTTTCGTGGAGCACCCTGCCCTCATGGGTCAGCGACAACTGGCGCGTCGAACGATAAAGGAGCGTGACACCCAGATCCTTTTCCAACTCCGACACCGTCTCGCTCACCCGGGACGGCGCCAGCCCCAAGGACAGCGCAGCGCCCCGGAATGTGCCTTGCTCCACCACCCGGGAAAAGATCGCGATACTGCGCAGTTTGTCGATCATTGTTCCGCCCTGCCGAATAGTGATGTCCGAAGTGAATTACTTATCCGGAACAACGCTCGTCAATAGTCTGCTTTCAGATCGCAGACAAACGAGGACAACCGACATGACAAACACCCTGAATCGACGCGCGCTGATGAAAGGCGCTGTTCTGACCGCAGGCGCCGCCGCCCTTATTCGCGGCAGCTTCACACCAGAGCCCGCGCGCGCTCAAGGCGCCCTGCCCGAAGGCACCGTCCACAGCTTTTCCAAAGGCGGCGTGACCTTCCACACCTATGTCTCTCCGGCGCAGGCCGTGAACGTGACCTCTCACGTCATCGAAATGGGCGATCAGATCCTTCTGGTCGACGCCACGTTCCTGCCCCCCACGGCCGCCGAGGTCGCAGCCCTTATCGCGGCCACCGGCAAAAACGTGCACACAGCCTATGTCAGCCACGAACACCCCGACCACTGGTCCGGCGTTGGCGCATTCGACGGTGTTGAGTTCAAGACCCTGCCCGAAATCCGGGAGGCCATCCGCGCTGAATCCGCCGGTGGCGATGGACCAACGCCAAGTGCCGTCCTCGACAGTTCGGACCTTGCCCTTGGCATGACCGAAATCGGCGGCGTTCCCGTCGAATTCCGCGCCTATGACAACGCCGAGGCCCCCAAAACCATCGTCGCCGTTCTGCCCGAGCAGAAGGTCGCCGTGGTGCAGGACCTTGTTTACAACGGCGTTTACTTCGCGCCAGGCGTGAACCGCAAAAACTGGATCGCCACGCTGGAGTCCTTCCGCGATGACGACGCATTCGAAACGCTTCTGGTCGGCCACGGCGTCCCGACCACGCGCGGCGAACTCGACACTGCGATTGGCTATCTCAAGACGCTGGACGCTGCTTGGGATGCCGCCTCGACGCCCGACGAAGTCACGGCAGCGATGATGGCCGCTTACCCGTCCTACGACGGTGCTTTCCTGCTCAGCCTCGCTTCGCAGTACTGGGACAAGTAAATCGTGTGGAGCCCGGTCGTGCCGGGCTCCTCCGCTTGACAGATCAGCGCGCCAAGATGGCGTCCATCACCCGCTTAAGCTCGGCTGCCGGATCATCCATCATTTTCGAGGCGCGCCACGCCACGTGGTGATCGGGGCGCACAAGAAGACACCCGGTATCCTCAATCTCGCTCGCGCGCGCCCAGTCGCCGGTGTGGTCGACATACGTCTGACGCGGTCCGATCACATGGGCGTTCAATCCCATCGCCTTGGCCGCCTCAGCCCAAGCTTCGCCCCCGATCCCGGTCAAAACCGTAAAGGCGCCGCCACCGCAGAGGTCCAGCGTCGAAGCCTTCGCCCCGGTGTCATGCTCAAACACCCAAGCATGGGGAAGGCGCGCGCCCGGCCAGGTCGTGGGCTGGTAGTGCAACTCGACATCCTTCTCGAACGCTGGTTCAGGCTGTCCATCGGTCACGATCGCCTGCGATTTGTAGCGCTGGTTCATCTCGACGCCATGGGCATCGAATTCGTACTTTTTGAACGCGATCGCCTGACGAAGCGCCTCTCGCTGCGCCTCGGCATCCGGGCCGGGATCACAGCGTTTGTCCATATTGGCCTGCTGCACCTCGTAGTCCGAGCCGCCTGTCATCCCCAACGCCTCGAAAATCGGACCGAACTCGCCAATCGACTGGTTGGCGCGCGTCACGATCTGCTTGGCCACCGGCGTGCGCTCTTCGTTATACGTCTCAAGCAACGCCTCGCCCGCCTCGCCCTTCAGAACCGCTGCCAGCTTCCACGCCAGATTGAAGCCGTCCTGTATCGAGGTATTCGAACCCAGCCCGTTGGAGGGCGGGTGCCGGTGCGCAGCATCACCCATGATAAACACACGATCCTTGCGCATGTCAGTGGCATAGGCATCGTTCACCGTCCATGTATTGGCCGACATCAACTCAATATCCAGCTCCGGATCCCCGATCAGCTGCCGCGCGATCTTCGTCGCCATCTCTTCGTCAACCTCGGGCGCGGGTTCGTTGATATCATAGCCCCAGATCAGCAACCATTCGTTCCAGGGTCGGATCATGCGGACGACGCCCATGCCGATCCCGCCGACATCGGCCCCCGGTTGCATCACCCAATAGAGAACGGACGGCCTGTGCGCGACGTATTTGGTCAGATCCGCCTTGATCAGAATGTTCATCGAGCCAGCAACGCCCATCTGCCCTTCGATCGGTGCGCCAATATGTTCGGCAACCATTGAATTGCCGCCATCCGCGCCGATCAGGTATTTCGAGCGCACCTGAAACTCGCGGCCCGAAAGACGATCCAGTAAGGTCGTCGTCACCCCGTCTGCGTCCTGAACATGGCTCACATATTGCGTGGACATCCGCGCCTGCGTGCCCCGCTTGCACGCGGTCTTGAACAACAGCGGTTCCATGAAGGTCTGCGGCAGGTCATTCATGAACGTGGGCGAGGAGAGATGATGCTCGGCGCGCGAATTGGGATGCTTGCCCCAGCTTTGCATCCGCCCGATCTCTTCCCCCGCAAGGCTTTCACAAAAGACGTTCTCGCCCATCAGGTCCTGCTCGGTGGCGTGCATATACGCCTCGGCCTCGACGTCCTGACCCAGATCGCGCAGCACCTCCATCGTGCGCTGGTTGGTGATATGCGCGCGCGGCGTATTGGCCAGCCAACGGTACTGGTTCACCACCATGTTCTCGATGCCATAGCTCGACAAAAGCGCCGCCGTGGAGGACCCCGCAGGCCCCGTGCCAATGATCAGCACATCGGTTGTGATTTCTGCCATGTCGTTTGTCCTCCCAAACGTGGTCTAGTCTTGAAGATGCGCGGGCATGGGCAGCCCGTCTTCTCTGATCTCGTCTTCGTCCCAATGGGCGATATAAATCCCCGGCGGCTCTTTAGCGTCGGTCATCTTTTCAATGAACTCTGGCGATCGCGTGATGCGCGTATGATGCTGGCGCGCCCAGTCGAAATGGAGCGCGCTCAGCCGCGCGATCTGATCGGCATAGGCCGGATCATCGCCCAGATCGTGCAGTTCGCCCGGATCATTTTCCAGATCGAACAGCATCGGGCGCATGGTTTCCACGTGCCAGTATTTCCAGCGCCCATCGAACACCATCGTCAGGCGCGCATCGGCCTGATCGACGCCAATAGGGCGGCGCGCCAAACGGGTCGCATAGTCGTATTCCGCAATACAATGATCGCGCCACTCAACGTCCTGCCCATGCAGGATCGGCTCCAGCGAGCGGCCTTCCATCACATGCGGCTTGGCCGGACCGCCAAAGAAATCCTGAAACGTCGGCACCAGATCGATGCTCTCGGTCAGCAAATCCGTCGCCGTCCCCCGCGTCCCATCGGCCTCGCCGCGCGGATCATAGACAATCAGCGGGATGCGCGCTGAGCAGTCATAGAACAGATCCTTCTCGCCCAGATCGTGGTCGCCCATGTTGTCGCCATGGTCCGAGCAGAAAACGACCATCGTGTCCTGCATCCGCCCAGAGGCTTCCATGTAGTCAAAGAGCCGACCGAGGTTGTCATCCAGCTCCTTGATCAACCCCATGTAACAAGGGCCAACGACATCCCGGACGTCCTTCCGAGCAAAAGTCTTACAAATCCGCGTTTCTGCCCAAGCCTGCATCAGGGGATGGGTATGCTCCCCCTCCCGCCGGTTCACGGGCGGCATATCCTCGGCCGAATACATGTCGTTGTAAGGCGCGGGCACCAGATAGGGCCAATGGGGCTTGATGTAGGACAGGTGGCACATCCACGGATCGTCCCCCTGCGCCTCCATGAACTCGATCCCGCGCGTGGTCAGCCAGGCCGTTTCCGAATGCTCCTTGGGCACCCGCGCCGGGAGCCGCGCATTCTCTAGCAACCAGCCCGAGCGTTTCTCACCATCCGGTCCGATCGCCGTGTTGGCCCATTCTTCCCAAGGGGTCTCACCACCGAGACCATTTTCACGCAGATACGCCTCGTAGTCCTCGGCATGACGCACATAAGCATCCGCCGCGTTGGTGCCATCGTCGCGCACGAACACCTCGAACCCGCCCTCGGCAATCCGGCGACCATTCGGGCTGGCCGGATCAATCCCCAGCCGCTTCATCCCCTCAATGTCGGGCGTCATATGCGTCTTTCCGACGAGCGAACTGGTCACTCCGATTTCGCGCAGGTGATCCGCCACGGTCGGCTGGCCCACGGACAAAGGAAACCCGTTCCACGTCGCCCCATGGCTGCGCGCATACCGGCCCGTATAGGACGACATCCGGCTCGGCCCACAGATTGGCGACTGGATATACGCCTTGTTGAACCGCACACCCTTGGCCGCCAATCGGTCGATATTGGGCGTGTCGATATGGGTGGCCCCGTAGCAGCTCAGGTAATCCCAGCGCAGCTGGTCGGCCATGATCCAAAGGACATTCATTTAAAAGTTCACCCGATCACCGCCTTTAAGGTCCAGTATCTCGCGCGCCTCGTCAGGCGTGGCCACTTCGCTCCCGAGGTCCTCAACAATCCGCCGGATCTTGGCCACCTGCTGCGCATTGCTCTCTGCCAGTTTCCCACGCGAAATGAACAGGCTGTCCTCCAGCCCCACGCGAACGTTCCCACCCATCTGGCTCGCCGTTGTCGCCATCGGGATCTGCGCATTGCCCGCCGCCAGGATCGACCAGCGATAGTCGTCCCCAAACAGCTTGTCCGCCGTCTTTTTCATGAACACCAGATTGTCGATATCCGCCCCGATGCCCCCCAGAATGCCCATCACGAACTGAATGAAGATCGGCGCTTTGAAGAGCCCGATGTCCATGCAGAACTTCAGGTTATAAAGGTGTCCGACGTCATAGCATTCATGTTCGAACTTGATGTCATGGGGCGCCAGCGTGGTCGCCGCCTCTTCAATGTCCTTGAACGTATTGCGAAAGATGTTGCCGTCCGAATTGGCGACGTAATCCTTCTCCCACTCATGCTTCCACGTGTCGTAGCGCTTGGCGAGCGGGTGAAACGAGAAATTCATCGACCCCATGTTCATCGAACACATCTCGGCGCTGAACGTCGCTGCCGGCTTGATGCGATCCTGAATGGACAAGGTCAGCGACCCGCCCGTCGAGATGTTCACAACCGCATCCGTCGCCTGCTTGATCCGCCCCAAAAAGGGCGAGAAATCATCGGGGTTCACCGACGGCGCGCCCGTTTCTGGATTGCGCGCGTGAAGGTGCAAGATCGACGCGCCCGCCTCGGCGGCCCCGACCGCTTGGCTCGCAATCTCGTCATACGTTATCGGCAACGCGTCGGACATCGTCGGCGTGTGGATCGCGCCGGTGACGGCACAGGTGATGATGGTCTTTTGCTTGGCCATGTCGCTTAGTCCTTGTTCCGCACGCGGTAGCTCAACGGGAACAGCTCTAGATCAAACCGATCCCGGATCAGCCCCCAGACCCCTTTGGGCGCCTTCAGCATGACGACGATGGCCACGGCCCCGAGGATCAAGAGGTAGGTTGTCCCCGCGTCGCTCAACTGTTCGCGCAGGAGGAAGAAGAGCAGGGTTCCGATAATCGGACCCTCAAGAGTTCCAATCCCGCCAATCACGACCATGAAGATCACGAATGCAGTCCAATCGTTTACGCTAAAGGCCTGATCCGGGGTTATCCGGATTTTTTGCAAAAAGATCAGCCCGCCAATGATCGCCGTGAACGCCGAGGTCACGACGTAGACTTCAAGCTTCGTCCGCCAGATGTTTATGCCTAACCCGGACGCGGCGGTCTCGCTATCTCGGATCGCTGTTAGTGCCAGCCCGCGACGGGATCTCAAAAAGAAGTACACCGCGCCCAAAACCGTAACCGCTGCGCCCAAAGCCAACCAGTAGCTAAGTGCTTCTCGCGCCGCGCGTCCGTCCGCCATACCGCGAATAATGCCCACAGGCAAAGACGTACCAGAACCACCTCCCAAGGCGGTCACTTGCGCAAAACTCAGCCGGAACACCTCAGCAATCACCCATGTTCCAATCGCGAAATACGCCCCCTTCAGGCGGAAGATCAGCATCGCAATGGGCACCGAGATCACCCCGGCGATCAACCCCGCGACCAGGATCGCCGCCACGGGATGCAAGCCCCCGAATATCGCCAGCCCGAACAGCGCATAGCCGCCAAATCCCACATAGGCCTGCTGGCCCACCGAGACGAGCCCCGCATACCCCGCCATGAGGTTCCAGAGACAAGCCAATGAAAGATATAGGTAAATCTCTCCCATAAGGCGCATATCAGCGCGCCCCGCCCACCAAGGGGCTGCAGCCAGAACGATTAGGGCAAGGCCTCCAATGACCATCGCAATGCGCGAGGCCGTGGTGGATCGGGTGACGACAGAAGTGCTCAATGTTCCACCCTCGGGAAGAGTCCGTTCGGCCGGAAAGCCAAGACGATCAGAAACGCGATATGCCCCGCCAGGACCTGAAATCCGGGATCGATCTTGGCGCCGATCGTCTGGGCGACCCCAAGGATCACGCCCCCAATCAGCGTCCCCCAAAGGTTGCCCAGCCCGCCAATGATCACGGCCTCGAACCCAAAGATCAGACGTCCGCCGCCGATGGCCGGATCAAAGCTTGTCCGCATGCCCAGAAGGATGCCCGCAATCCCCACAACCGCCAGCGCCAGCGCCATCGCCAACCCAAAGACATGCGCCTTGTTTAGCCCCATCAGCTGCGCAATGTCCTGATTGTCGCTCACAGCGCGGAACCCGCGGCCCAGAGCGGTGCGATAAAAGATGAACTGCAACCCCGCGATCACCGCCACCGCGATGCCAAAGGTCAAAAGCGGCAGCACGCCAATCCCGATGCCACCGACGTCCAGGCTCGCCGTCTCAATCGCCCCACCGACCAGCTTCTGGGGGTCCGCAGTATAGGTCTCCAAAAGCACGTTCTGGATGATCACGCTCAACCCAAACGTCACCAGCAAGGGCGGCAAGATATCCGGCCCGAGTGTCTGGTTCAGAATGCCCCGCTGCAAGACATAGCCCAGCGCCGCCATCGCAGGCACGACAAACAACAGCGCCACAAACGGGTGCACGCCCAGCAGGATCGTCGTCGACAACCCCATGTAAGCAGCCAAGATAATCAGATCGCCATGGGCAATATTCACCAGCCGCATGACCCCGAAAATCAGGCTCAATCCAGCGGCAAACAGCGCATACAGCCCGCCCAGCAGGATCCCCTGCACGATGGCTCCGGTCCACTCAATCATGCACCCACTCCGAAATAGGCCGCCGTGATCTGGTCATGGGTCACTTCGCCCGTCTTGCCTTCCAACGCGATGCGCCCCTCCATCAGGCAAAACACGCGCGAGGACACCGAAAGCGCCTTGGTGATGTCCTGCTCCACGATCATCGCGGTCATGCCTTCGCCCACGATCCCGGGCAGCGCGTCATAGATTTGTCGGATGATCACCGGTGCGAGACCCAACGAGATTTCATCGAACAGGATCAGATCAGGGTTCGCCATCAACGCCCGCCCAATCGCTACCATCTGCTGCTGCCCGCCGGACAACGATGTCGAGGCCTGCCCGCGCCGCTCTTTCAGGATCGGGAACAGGTCATAGACCTTGTCCAGCCCCCATGGCCCGGCCCGCCCAACCTTGCCCCCGATCATCAGGTTCTCTTCAACCGACAGCGACGGAAACAACTGTCGCCCCTCGGGCACCAGCGCGATCCCAAGCTCGGCCACCTGATCGGCGCGCAAGGCCCCAATCGGCGCTCCCTGATAGGAAATGGCATCCGCGCGATTGGACAAAAGCCCCGAGATCGAGCGCATGAGCGTCGTCTTGCCCGCCCCATTCGCACCAATCACCGCAACGACCTCACCGGCATTCACTGACAGATCAAGACCATAGAGCGCCTGAAAATCCCCGTAGTGGGCATCAAGGTCTTTCAGGGTCAGAACCGCATCAGACATCCGGGTCGACCCCCAGATAAATCTCTTTCACCTCAGGGCTTTCCATGATCGCCTTGGGCTCTCCCTCGGCAATCTTCTTGCCAAAATCGATCACGATCAGGCGTTCGACCACGGCCAAAAGTGCGTGGACGACGTGCTCGATCCAGATGATCGTCGTGCCCCGCGCATGGATCGCCTGAATGGTCGCAATCAACGACTGACATTCCGCTTCGGTCAGACCGCCCGCAATCTCATCGAGCAACAGTAACTTTGGTTTTGCCGCCAGTGCTCGCGTCAACTCGAGCCGCTTGCGCTCCAGAAGCGTCAGCGTCCCAGCGCGCGCATTCGCTTTGGCCAACAGCCCGGTCTCTTCCAGCACGGACAACGCATGCGCCTCGGCCTCGTGCCCTGACAGCCCGGCCCCTTGGGTCGCGCCCACCAGCGCATTCTCAAAAACCGTCATCCCCCCAAACGGCTGGGGGATCTGAAACGACCGCGCGATGCCCATTTTGCACCGCGCGGCCGCGCTTGATTTGGTCACATCCGCGCCGCCGAAAACAATCTGACCCCCGTCCGACCCAAGGGTCCCGGTGATCAGATTGAATAACGACGTCTTGCCGGCCCCGTTCGGACCCAGAATGCCGACAGCCTCGCCCTCAGTGACCTCGAAAGAGGTCGCGTCGGCCACGACAACGGCGCCAAAGGACTTCTGCAGTCCAGAGATCGACAAAAGCGCGGACATGTTTAGCCGAGCAACTGCAACTCGCCGCCCACAGGGATCTGCGGTGCGTGTCCGTTGTTGGTGATCACCAGCTCAACACCGTTGCCATTGTCCTGCCACTGGCCCGAGACCAGAGGTGTTTTCGAGACATTTGGCACCGGACCATTGGCCCAGTTCACGTCACCCACCATCGTCGACAGGTTCGTCGTCTTGATCGCATCAACAACCGACAGGTAGTCATCCAGATCATCCGCGCGGCTGACCACGTCGGCCACAACCTCGAACAACGCATGCTGGAAGCCAATCGGCTGCGTCCATGGACGGTTCGTCGCCGCCGAGTAACCCGCTGCGAGGTCACCCGCCGACGTTCCGGTCAACGAGGACGAGAACGGATGGTTCGGCGACCACCAGATTTCCGATGTCAGACCGATGCCGCGCGGCCCGAAGGATTCAATCGCCGACGGGAACAACAGCGCCTTGCCGATCGTTGCCACTTTCGGATTGAAGCCCTGTTGCGCCGCCTGCGCCCAGAATGTCCCGAAGTCCGGCGGGATCATCACGCCAGTGACGATCTCACACCCGGCATCCTTGAACGCGCTAATGTAGTTCGAGAAGTCGTCATTGAGCGGCTGGAACCGGCCCGGATCAGTCAACTCGAACCCAGCAGCGGCCAGCGCTGGCGGCAAACCGAGGTTCGCATCACCCCAAGCGTTGCCATCAGCATCATTTGGGAACAGACCGCCGACTTTCTTGGCCACACCGCTGTCGGCCCATAGGCCGGTGAAGTTGGCGATGACGTCCTCAAGCCCCCAGAAGAAGTGGTAGGTGAACTCGAACCCTTCCGCCGGGTTGCCGCCACGGCCAAAGAAATACGGCTGCCACGGCGCGTTCGTCGTGATGCAGGGCACCTCGTTGATTTCCGCCTGATCGGCAACCGGGTTGGTCGTATCGGGCGTTGCCGAGGCGGTGATGATATCCACCTCGTCATCCAGGATCAGCTCTGCCGCCACTTCCGCCGCGCGGTTCGGGTTCGACTGGCTGTCCTTCTTGATGATCTCGATGTTGTAGCCGCGCCCGTTGTTCATCACGCCGCCTGCGAATTTTTCCTGCAGACCTGCGATGATGTAGTCATCGGCCTCCGCAAACCCGGCCAGCGGGCCTGTGCTTGGCGTGACAAAACCCACCTTGATGGTCGGATTCTGCGCATATGCGCGGGTCGAGCGCAAAATGGCTGGTGTCGCCACCGACGCTGCCAGACCGCCAAGGATCTGCCGTCTGTTTGGTTTGATGATCATGAATTCTCCTCCCTGAGTATTCGTGGTTTTGTGGTCCCGGGTGTCCCCGGCGTTTGCTTTTCTTCGCAATTCTGTCCCACAAGCCCACGACCGCGACGCGGCTGTTTGTTCAAGTGGTACAGAGTTTTACGGGATTGGTTATCGATTTTGAGCAGAAGATCATAACGTAGTGTTATAATCCCCATCACGCCTCCTCCTCAGACTGATTTGACTGTAACAGCAAAGCCTCCAAGGCTGACAAGTGTTCAGCGATCCGCGCCTTGGTTTTCGTCAGATCACCCTCTGCCCAGTCCCGAAATCCGGCGCCAGACGCCATGCCCGTGCGCCCCTGATCAAGAAGCGACTGCAGATACGGCGACGGCGCGCCCCGTGCGTCCAGATCGAACAGCACCTGCTTGTGAATGTCCTGGGTCAATTCGATCCCCACCAGATCGGCATTCTCCAATGGCCCCAGCACCGCCAGACGCCGCCCAAAGCTCGCCTTCACGACATCATCCACCGCCTGAGCCGTGCAAATCCCGTTCTCGACAAGGCTCACCGCCTCGCGCCAAAGCGCATGCTGTAGCCGGTTGCCGATGAAGCCCGGCACGTCCTTTTCGACCATCACCGGGGTTTTACCGACCTCGGCCAGTAGCGCATGCATCGCCTCTGCGACGCCTGGGTCGGTCCATTCCGTCTTCACGACCTCGACCAAGGGGATCATATGCGGCGGGTTCCACCAATGGGTGCCCAAAGCCCGCTCCCGCGTCTTCAGCCCACCCATGATCTTGGAAATCTGAATCACAGATGTATTGGACGCCAAAATCGCATCGCGGGGCGCCGCCGCCTCGATCTCGGCAAAGATCGTCTGCTTCAACTCCAGCTTCTCAGGCGCGGCTTCGATCACAACATCGGCCCCGGCCACCGCGCCGCTGACGCCCGGGTCCGTGGAAATCCGTGCAACCGAGGCCGCAATTTCGGCCTCATCCGCCCCAAGCAACCGCAGACTGTCGCCCACCCGCGCCCCGAGACTTGCCAACGCCTCAGGTACAGGATCGGTGACAACCACATCATGCCCGGCACGCGCAAAGGTCAACGCGATCCCATGGCCCATCAAGCCGCCACCGATGACTGCTATCCGCAAACCAACACCCGCTTCATCTGGACAGAAATATCCCGGGGGGCTCCGAAGGAGCGGGGGCAGCGCCCCCTCCGTCCTATCGGCTCCGAACGGATCATCCCGCCGTATACCCCCCATCGGCATAGAGAATATGCCCGGTGTAGAAATCCGACGCCTTTGAGGCGAGGAACAACAACGGCCCGGCCAGATCTTCCGGCTCGCCCAGACGCCCTTTCGGCACTCGGGTCAAAAACCCGTTGCGCACCGCTGTCGCCTCATCAGTGTCCTCAAACATCCACGCCGTGAGCGGCGAGCGGAACACCGTCGGCGCAATCGCGTTCACCGTGATCCCCGTCGGCCCCAACTCGCATCCGAGCGCCTTTGTGATCCCGTCAACGGCGGCCTTGGACGCACAATACGCCGTGTAGCCCGCCGGGTGCCCCAGCAACCCTCGCGCCGAAGACATCAACACGATCTTGCCCCCCTCGCCCTGCGCCTGCATCTGGGTCGATGCCGCCCGCGCCATCAGCCAGCTTTGCGTGACATTGGCATCCATGACGCCTTCAAAGGTCGCGGGCTCCATGTCGCCGATCTTGGCCACCTTGTTCATGCCCGAAGCGACGACCAGAATGTCGATTCGTCCAAATGCCTCGACCGTCTTGGCCACCAGATCAGCGCAAGCTTCTTCGCTGTCCGGGCGCGCATTGATCTGCAGCGTTTCGCCTTTGCACTTGCCCGCCACCTCGGCCATTGCCTCGGCGTTTCCAGCCGCCAACGCGACCTTACAACCTGCCCCCGACAAACATTCCGCGGCCACGGCCCCGAACGCACCCGACGCCCCGGTGATCAGCGCAACCTTTCCGGTCACATCAAAAAAGCTCAATGGATTTGAAAGGCTCATGTCGGACGCCCTCCCTCTGGGTACGGAATGACCACAAGCATCTTGCAGGTGTGGTTGGACATATTCTCGATGCGCCGCTCCTGACCAGGCGGGATCGTCAGGCTGTCCATGGCGCGCAAGACCTCTGTCTTGCCATCCCACTCGATCGTCATCTCGCCCTCAAGGACGACATACACCTTCTCGAAGGGCGTGGAGTCCGGCCCCGCCCCACCACCGGGCAGGAACTGACTGTAGCCCACCCACTGGTTTTCCGGCCCGCCATCTTCGAACCCTTGCAAGCGATGCCCCGTGCACCCCCAATGGTTGGGGGCTTCGTATGGCGTGGCCTCTTCAAAGCGCTTGATCAGCATGAGCGTCCTCCCGACGTTTGCACCGCCGCGATACCGACGTAATACCGACGTGATACCGATTGCGATTTTATAGTCTTTTCAGGCGCTTGCCCCGCATCCGTTGCGAAGCGGGGCAAACCACCGTTCGCAGGCCGTTTAGAACGACTCTCCGGCCTCGATCCGGTACTGCTGACCCTTGTCCATCATCGCCACCAGACGGATGATGCACCCATCGCCGCGATCCCAGTTCCAGGGGAAGAAGGCGAAGGTCACGCGCTTGCCGGTGACGACATCCAGATCGCCGCCGACATTCTCGATCCCGAGAATACCGTTGGAGAAAAGCTTCTGGTGCACCGGCTCCCACTCGGGGAAGTCAACTTCCCAAGGCGTGCCACCCGACCATTCCAGGTATTCTTTTTCCAGATGCGGCAGGATCGGACCGTTGCGCTGGGGACCGATCGCCGTTGCCAAGGGGTGGTCATTGGCCTGGGTATCATGGCCCACGACCTTGATCTGTTTGTCCACCATCCAGTCGGCGGCAGAGGGCACAAGGCCGGGACAGTACGCAAAGTAATCGCCGTCTTCATACTGCTTGTGCCAGCCTGTGTTGATGATCAGCACGTCATTGGGGCGGATCGCATGGCCGCATGCTTTTTCAAGGTCGTCGGCCGTGATCTGCTCCCACTTCTTCTTGGGGATCGACACCACGATGCCTGAGCCAAAGAAATGCGGCAGCGGCACTTCGTCAATAAACGGCGTGCCCTGCACAACGTGGGCAGGCGCGTCGATATGGGTCGTGACATGCATGGTCGTTGTGATCGTCTGGCTCAACACACCGGACTTGGCCATGTAGTGCTTGCGATCAATCTGAACGTCCTTGAAATACGGCCAGTTCGGACATTGGAACCCATACCTGTGGCTGAGGTTCACGAACTCCAGCCCCATATCGTTGTTCATATTTTCCTGAAATTCGATTCCGCGAACCGTGATCGCCATTTTCGTCCTCCCGTGGCATCCATCGTGTTTCGCGATATGGTGCAGCTGTATCGTATTTCGGTCAATACTTGAATTGTACTGGATCGCGGGATAGCGTTTTTGGGGAATCGGAACGCGACTTGAGCAAGGGAACGGCTCGATGAACCTGCAAAATAGCCAGTCAAATCAAGGCATTCAGGTGATTGCGCGTGCGGCTGCGGTGCTGCGGGTTCTGGGCCAGAACACGGACGGGCTTAGCCTTGGCCAGATCGCCCGCGCCGTCGATCTTCCCCGCTCTACGGTACAGCGGATCGTGGGTGCGCTCGCCGCCGAGGGGTTCATTTCCACCGCTGGAGGCAGCGGTCGAATCAGGCTCGGGCCCGAAATCCAGAGCCTTGCTGTCGCCTCGAACGTGACCCCGCTCGAACGTATCCGCCCGGTCATGCAACAGATCTCGGACGCCACCGGCGAAACCGTCGATCTGGCTGTTCTTCGTGATGGCCGTATGCACTTTCTGGATCAGATCGAGGGCCGCCAGCGCCTGCGCACCGTGTCCAGTATCGGCGAAAGTTTCCCATTGGCCAACACCGCCAACGGCAAGGCGGCGCTCGCCTGCCTCGATGTGGTTGAAGCCACGCGCCTTCTGTCCGAGGCTCCCACTCCGGACCGCAAACTGTCGAGCATCCTGGCCGAAATCGAAGACATCCGCGACGGTGCCATGGCCCGCGACGAAGACGAACACACCGACGGCATATCCGCGCTTGGCTTTGGCTTCACCGATCCCAGCGGAGAGGTCTATGCGATCTCGATCCCGACCCCGTCCAGCCGTTATGGCCGGATCAAGGACAAGCTACTGGCCGCCCTCCAAGCCGCCCGCACGGAACTGAGCCTGTGACGGCCCCGCCCCCTCTAGCGCGGGTCTTTCCAGATCCCTTCGTCCTTGAGGACCTGCACATTCACGGCCTCGCGCGCCATGGCACGCTGCACCGCCGGACGTTCATTGCTCAAGGCAAAGTGGCGCTCGATGTTGGGGAAAGCAGACCCGTCATAGCCCACACCCGAAATGCGCGACCAGACCCAGTAAAGGTAGCCGTCCACCACCGACCAGGTATCGCCATACCACCACGGCCCATCCGCAAGGCGCGTATCAATCATCTTCATCACGTCGTTCATCGCCTCGACCCCTTTGGGCCGCACCAGTTCGAACGAGGCAGCGGCATCCGGGATGAACTTGATGGGCATCGCAATCCGCGTCACCAGCGGGTGCACTGTCGCAGAAAAAAACGCCAGATCAGCGGTTTGCTTCAACTCTTCCAGCTTGCTCGACACCTTGGGCATAAGGTTTGCCTCGGGAAACTCCGCATTCAGCCAGCTCAGGATCGCCACGTTTTCTGTCAACGGCGCACCGTCGATCAGAAGCGCGGGCACTTTTCCCTTGGGGTTCACCTTGCGAAACTCGGGCGTGTTCTGCTGACCGGCAAGCGTGCGGACCAGTTCGGTGTCAAAAGGCACACCGATCTCTTCAAGGGCAATGGTGGGCACACGCGCGCAGGTGTTCGGGGCAACAAAGAGCTTCAGGTCAGGCATTGGGCACACCCTGTTTTGGCTAGATTTTTGGTCGTTCTTGATTAATATCTATATTTTGAGGACAGCCGGAAAACAAGAGACGACAAGAACAACGGCCAAAAGGCCATGAAAAACAACATCTAGGGAGGAATATAGATGTCAGTGAAGACTTTTGCGGGGATTGCCGCTGCGGTGTGTTTGGCCGCTAGCGCGCAGGCCCAGACCATTCTGACAGCGGAAACCGCCGCGCCCAACACCACGCCGGGCATTTCGATCATCGCCCTCAGTGAAGCCGCAGCAAAGGAAGGCGTCGCGGATATTCAGGTGTCCGCCGGGCAGACGCTGACGAACTCGGTTCAGAACGTGGCAGAAGGCAATTCGGACATTGCGGCATCCCCGTTCATCCTTCCGTTCTTGTTGTCGCGTGGCGTTGGCCCCTATGCGGGTCTTGGGGCGGAAAAGGGAGCAGAGCTGGCCGATCAACTGGCGGTTCTCTACACCTATCGCATCTCGGTTCAGGGCCTTATCGCGTATGATAGTGCCGGTATCAGTGGCTGGGACGGCCTCGAAGGAAAAACCATCTACAATGGTCCACCAAGGGGCGCCGCTCTTACAAACGCAAGGCTCTTGATCCAGACCAACAGCGGCCTGGAAGAAGGTTCAGGCTACACCGGCGTTCAGGTCAACTGGGGCCAAGCGGTGAAAACGATGCAGGATGGCTCGGCAGATGCCTTTGTTCTTCCGATGTCGTTCCCGGATCCGCGCGTCGGAGCGGCAATGGCCTCGGGCGATATGACGATTTTCTCGGTCTCCAATGGAGTCTTCGACTCCGAAGCCTTTGGCAATATCGCCAACCTTCCAGGCACGGTGAAGTTCGAGATGCCGATCTCGGAAATGGGCTATGGCGAAGGCGTGACCATCGTTTCCGAGGATGACAACTTCCGCGGGCCCGGCACGGTTGGCGCTGATATTGTCAACAAATCCATGGACTTCGAGACGGCCAAGGGTCTGACAGCGGCAGCTATCGCCAACTTCGAGAGCATCTACCACGCAAAGGCGCCCTTCATGCCCATAACCTGGCATGGCGAGACCGATATCGCGATCACCGACATGTGCGGCCCCAACCCGCTCAAGTACCATCCCGGTGCTGTCGCGGCGTGGGAAGAAGCAGGCTACACTCTGCCCGATTGCG
>CAZWZG010000057.1:5747-17146 GCA_964638245.1 uncultured Rhodobacterales bacterium | reverse complement strand
GCATGTCCGCCACCAACGACAACAACATCAAAATCACTATGTTTCACGTGAAACATCTACTTCCCCAAACAGAACCTTGAGAAGATATCGTCCAGAACAGCCTCAATATCAACTTTTCCAAGGATCGCTTCCAGAGCACGTACCGCCGTCCAGATATGTTCGGAAAGCACTTCGTCCTGCTGTTCACGAGCCGCAATCGCCACCAGCGCTTCTGAGAGCTCATCTCGCGCCCTGACTAACGCACGACGGTGGCGCTCTCTCGAAAAATGAGCATCGTGTGGGATTCGATTTTCAAGGATTCTTGCAACATCCGCCATAAGCAGATCAACACCGAAGCCTGTTAATCCAGAAACACCTAACCCCGAACGATCAGCCTTCGCTCCAACAATCAAATCTTCGTCTTGAACTAACTCCGCCGGAGCATATTCCCCGCTCTCAATAAGGAAAATGCGCAAGTCGGATGCTCGTGCCCGATTGATCGCGCGTTCAATCCCGACTCGCTCGATCTTGTCCTGCGTCTCTCTTAGACCAGCTGTATCGAGAAATGTCACAGCAATTCCGTCAACATCCATACGAACCTCAATGACGTCACGAGTTGTCCCCGCAATCTCGGACGTGATCGCTGCAGAACGCCCGGCCAACGCATTCAGAAGTGTCGACTTCCCAACATTCGGTGACCCTACGATCGCGACTTCGAAGCCCTCGCGAACGCGCTCTGCTCTTTTCGTTTTATCGATGTGATCTTGAACTTCGGAGAATACACCACGAACCAAGACCTCAACGTCGGGCCTCACGTCGACCGGTACTTCTTCATCAGCAAAGTCTATGGTCGCTTCGATCAATGCCAAAGCCGACACAAGCTTTTCTCGCCAACTGGATATGGCGCTTGAAGCTGAGCCCGTGAAAGCTCTAACAGCTTGTTTGCGCTGGCCTTCGGTTTCGGCATCGATCAGATCTGCAAGACCTTCTACCTCCGCAAGATCCAAACGCCCATTTTCCAGAGCAAGCCGCGTAAACTCCCCAGGTTCCGCAAGCCGGCATCCTGAAATGTCCGAAATAACCTGCTGTACTGCTCGAACGACAGCGATACCCCCGTGGAGATGAAACTCGATAACATCCTGTCCGGTGAAACTCGCGCCGGCCTCGAACCTCAGCACAAGAGCTTCATCGAGCAACTCGCCTTCCGAATTCCGCAGTCGGCAGAGACTTGCAAGTCGTGGTTCTGGCAGTCGCCCCGCGAGCATTTTTGCAACAATGTTGGCCCTTGGGCCAGAGACCCGGAGCACGGCTATACCGGCCCGCCCACGCGCCGTGGCTGGAGCAAAGATCGTATCCATTTCTTCTTAATTTCAATAGTTTAGGTGTTCATCGAGTCGAAGAATTCCGAGTTCGATTTCGTTTGCTTCAGCTTGGAAATCAGGAACTCAATCGCGTCCGTCGTTCCCATCGGGTTCAAAATCCGGCGCAGAACGAACGTCTTCGCCAGGTCGCCCTTCTCGACCAACAGATCCTCTTTCCGCGTGCCGGACTTGAGAATGTCCATAGCAGGGAAGACGCGTTTGTCGGCGACCTTCCGATCCAGAACGATCTCAGAGTTACCCGTTCCCTTGAATTCTTCGAAGATCACTTCGTCCATCCGGCTTCCCGTATCGATCAGCGCGGTCGCGATGATCGTAAGGCTACCGCCTTCCTCGATGTTCCGTGCAGCACCAAAGAACCGCTTTGGCCGCTGCAGTGCATTCGCATCAACACCACCGGTAAGGACTTTACCCGAGGACGGCACAACCGTGTTGAACGCACGTCCAAGACGCGTGATCGAATCCAGCAGAATCACGACGTCCCGTTTGTGCTCGACCAAGCGCTTAGCTTTCTCGATCACCATATCGGACACGGCCACGTGCCGCGTCGCTGGTTCGTCAAACGTCGACGACACAACCTCACCCTTCACAGACCGCTGCATGTCGGTGACTTCCTCGGGACGCTCATCGATCAAAAGCACGATCAGGTAACACTCCGGATGGTTCGCCTCGATCGAATGCGCGATGTTCTGCAACAAGACCGTCTTACCCGTCCGCGGCGGCGCTACAATCAACGATCGCTGTCCCTTACCGATTGGCGCCACAAGGTCGATGATGCGCGCGGAACGATCCTTGATAGTAGGATCCTCGATCTCCATCTTCAGCCGCTCATCAGGATAAAGCGGTGTGAGGTTGTCGAAGGCAACCTTATGACGCGCCTTCTCAGGCTCTTCGAAATTGATCGCCTCTACCTTGGTAAGCGCAAAGTAACGCTCGGCATCTCCCGGCGCGCGAATGACGCCATCCACCGTGTCACCGGTCCGCAAGGAATGTTGCCGGATCATCTCTGGTGAAACGTAAATATCATCTGGACCAGGAAGATAGTTTGCCTCCGGAGAGCGCAGGAACCCAAATCCGTCCTGCAAGACCTCCAGAACACCATCGCCACCAATCTGCCAGCCGTCTTCTGCCCGCTCCTTGAGGATCGCGAACATCATATCGCCTTTGCGCATCGTCGATGCGTTTTCGATTTCAAGCTCTTCAGCCAGCGACAAAAGCTCTTTCGGGCTTTGCGACTTCAGCTCGGCAAGGTTCAGACGGTCTTCACTCATGGAAAAAATCCTGCTGCGCCCGTTAACACGGGTCGATCAAATTTGTGCAAGGCAGACGTCACCGCAGGACTGCGGGACGGGTGTCAGATAGTCAGCCAGATCGCTTGAGTCAATCTTTCTCAGAAAGGGCGGACAACGACGGAAATCACGATCACGATCAAAAGAAGCGTCGGAACCTCGTTCATGATCCGATAATGGCGTCCCGGCTTCATGGGTTCACCCGCAAGGATCCCTTTGCGCGTAACAGAGCACCAATGATGAAACCAGGTCATCCCGAGGATCGAAACCGCCTTGGCATAGGGCCAAATTGCAGTCCAATCGATAACTCCTGGTACGATCGCAAGCCAAAGCCCAAACGCCCAGGTCGCAATCATCGCCGGATTCATGATTGCCCGGATCAGCCGACGCTCCATCGTCTGGAACATCTCGTCGGTCTTTGATCCTTTTTCAACTTGTTCTGCGTGGTAGACATACAGTCGGGGCAGATAGAACAAGCCTGCCATCCACGCGATCACCGAAATGATGTGAAGCGCTTTGATCCAAGGGTACAACGTGGCGACCATGGCCCCCTTAATCATTAATAAATATATAAAAGAAAAGGTTTTACTTGTTGTAGGGCCTGTGGATGATGTGGATTAAATTAAGGTCCCCAGACATATCCACACCAAAGCGGTCGTTTTGCTAGGCTCACTGCGTTTTTGGGTCGCTTGCTAGAAGAAAAATATATTCATAAAATCAGTCACTTACGAACTTTCTTCTTGGTTGGTAAACTGATCAGGGGTTCTGTCGGCCAAGTCATCCCAATCCGCCATTTCGTCTTTTCCACCGTGGATGCAAACCTCCAAAAAAAAGCGAGCTAAGGTGAGAATTCGGGCCTACCCCGCCAAAACCCTTTGATCCCCAATCCATGCAATGCGACACACAGCAAGCATCCACAGGGCTGTCCCCATGACCTCGCCACTCACCCTCGCATCTGGTTCGTCGACGCGCGCGCGTCTGTTGCGCGATGCCGGACTGTCATTCGACCAATTGCCCGTCCGCGTGGACGAAGACACGCTGCGTCTCTCCCTTCAAGCCGATGGCGCACCACCGCGAGACATTGCGGATGTCCTTGCAGAGGCGAAAGCGCAAAAGGCGGCCGGTCGCGTGGAACAAGGCTTTGTTCTGGGGTGCGATCAGATCCTCAGTCTCGAGGGGCGCATCTTCGCCAAAGCGACCAGTTGCGAAGAAGCCGCTCAGCATCTCGCGGCTCTTTCCGGGAAAAAGCACAGTCTGTTTTCAGCGCTGGTGATCTACGAGGATCTCAAGCCGGTTTGGCGCCACATTGGCGTCGCGCATCTGACGATGCGACCGTTGACCTCAACGGACATCGAGGCCTATCTCGACAAGACATGGCCGGACGTGTCGGCCTCAGTCGGGTGCTATCATTTGGAAGGGCGAGGGGTGCAGCTGTTTGAACGGGTCGACGGAGATATGTTCACCATTCAGGGCCTGCCGCTCTTGCCGCTCCTGTCGTTCCTGCGAATTCGGGGCGTGATCTGAAAATGGTCGACAAAATTCCCTTGGCTGGCGTGATCGGATCGCCCATCGCCCATTCCAAATCCCCAAGGCTTCATCGTTACTGGCTGAAAAAATATGGGCTTTCAGGGCATTACGTTCCGCTGGACATCGCCACGGACGATCTGGATGACGCGATCCGAATGTTGCCGAAAATGGGTTTTGTGGGCGTTAACGTCACCATCCCTCATAAGGAGCGGATCCTTTCCATTGCTGACCTGGTCACAGATCGAGCCGCCCTGATTGGGGCTGCCAATACGCTGATCTTTCGCAAGGACGGAAAGGTTCATGCGGATAACACCGACGGCTATGGTTTCATCGAAAACATCCGTCAAACACAGCCCTCTTGGGCGCCTGCGTCTGGTCCCGCGGCAGTCTTCGGCGCGGGCGGCGCGGCGCGGGCCATTCTGGTCAGCCTGCTCGAAGTTGGCGTTCCCGAAATTCGCCTTTCAAACCGAACGCGAAGCCGCGCTGAAGCGCTCCGAAACGAATTTGGCAACAAGATTACCGTCGTCGATTGGGTTCAGGCCGGGAATATGGTGGACGGCGCGGCAACGGTCGTGAACGCATCGTCATTGGGGATGGATGGCAAGGGTGAGTTTCGGGTGCCGATGGATGCCCTCGCGCCATCAACCCTTGTGACCGACATCGTCTATACGCCGCTCAAGACCAAGCTCCTTCAGATGGCAGAGGACCGCGGCTGTTTGACGGTCGACGGGTTGGGTATGCTTCTGCACCAAGCCGTTCCCGGGTTCGAGCGTTGGTTCGGCAAGCGACCCGAGGTCGATGACGCTCTTCGCAACATCGTCCTGGACGCATGACACGGCCGTTCCTTGTTGGTCTGACCGGGTCCATTGGAATGGGCAAATCGACCACGGCAAAAATGTTTGCAGACATGGGTGTTCCGGTCTGGGACGCGGATGCGGCTGTTGCTGATCTTTATTCTGCTGGCGCTGCTGGAACACAGGCAATCGCGGCTCTTTTTCCTGAGGCCACAAACGAGAACGGAGTCGACCGTGAAGCGCTACGCGAGATCATTTCTCGCGACAAAAACGCGTTGTCAAAGATCGAAACCGTGATCCACCCGCTCGTCGCGCAGCACCGTCAGGCGTTCATCGACAGGTGCACAGCAGACATAGCCCTTCTGGATATTCCGCTGCTCTTCGAAATCGGAGCAGAAGAAACGGTCGATCACATTGTGGTGGTGTCAGCTCCACCAGAATTCCAACGTGAGCGGGTTCTGGCCCGCGCGAACATGACGCCGGATCGGTTTGAATTGATCCTGGCTAAACAGGTGCCTGACACAGAAAAACGCAAACGAGCCGACACAGTCATCGAGACGATCTCCCTTGACGCCACGCGCGCGGCGGTCGAGTCTTTGCTCAAGAAACTGAGGCAGGACATCGATGCGCGAAATCGTACTTGATACCGAAACCACGGGCTTTGATCCACAAACCGGGGACCGCATTGTCGAGATTGGAGCCGTTGAGCTTCAAGGCCATCTGGCCACGGGCCGCCACTATCACCAGTATATCAACCCCGAGCGTTCGATGCCTGAGGACGCGTTCGCGGTGCACGGCCTTGGTGATGAATTTTTGGCCGATAAACCCGTCTTCAAGGAGGTCGCGCAGGATTTCCTGGATTTTATCGGCGACGCGAAATTGGTGATCCACAACGCGTCCTTCGACATGAAGTTTTTGAATGCCGAGCTCGGGTGGGTCGGCAGACCCGCTTTGCCGATGGATCGCGCGATCGACACGGTCACGATGGCACGCAAGAAATTCCCCGGTTCACCGGCCTCGCTGGACGCCCTTTGTCGTCGATTTCGCATCGACAATTCCGCACGAACCCTTCACGGCGCGCTCTTGGATAGTGAAATCCTGGCTGAAGTGTACCTTGAGCTAATCGGTGGTCGCCAACCCGATTTCGGTCTTGCCACAACCATCACGCAAAGCGCTGGAACCACGACCACGTCAGGGCCACGTGCGGCGCGCGCCACACCTTTGCCGCCACGCATTTCCGACGAAGAACGCGAGGCTCACAGCGCCTTCGTCCAGAAACTGGGCGAAGACGCTCTTTGGAGCCGCTTTAGTTAGGCTTGGCCGTTTCGGCCTGCTGTTGCGCCGCCTGACGCTGGGCCAGGTTCTGACGGTACAGCGCGATAAAGTCGATGTTGTCCAAGGCCAGCGGCGGAAAACCACCGTCCCGCGTCACATCGCTTACGATGCGGCGCACAAACGGGAAGATCATCCGCGGGCATTCGATCATCAGGAACGGATGCAGCTGCTCTTCCTGGATATTGTCGATTTCGAAAACGCCGGCGTATTCGATTTCCAGCGAATAGATCGTCTGACCACCCGACTTGTTGGTCGAGTTGATCGTGAACTTCGTCGTCACTTCGTATTGCTTGTCGGTCGGACGTTTCTTGGCGTCCAAGCCCACCTGCACTTGCACATCCGGCTGAACCTCACCTTCGATCGGCTTTTGCGCCAATATATTTTCGAAGGACATGTCGCGAATGTACTGACCCAGAATCTTCATCTTGGGCAGAACAGGGGTTGCAGCACCGGCTGCGGCTTCATTTTCGGCCATCAATAGCTCCCAGAATTGGTTTGGCGGTGGCTTAACAGAGGCGGCTCAGGCTCTCAATCCCGAGTCCACCCCGATGGGCGGCCATTTGCAGGCGGATCCACCTCGTGAAACTCGCCATCGATGATCCCGTCGTCGCGTTGCGCGGGTCGAACCACGTTCACGCGGCTGCGTAATTGTGCCGCAAGCCACGCCCGAACGCCCGGAACCATCAAGGACAAACCGACTGCATCCGTAAAAAACCCTGGTGTCAGCAGCAAAGCGCCGGCGAACAGGATCATGGCCCCATGCATCAAGGGTTCTGATGGGTCAGAGAGCTGATTCATCCTGTTTTGAAGGTCATTCAGTACACCAAGCCCTTGGGATCGCACCAAATACGTGCCCGCAATCGCGGTGAGGACGACGATTAACAGCGTCGGCCACAGCCCGATCGCACCGCCCACGCTGATAAAAAGCGCGATCTCGACCAGCGGGATCAGCAAAAAAGCGAAAAACAGCCACATTGTGCGTTCACCATCTCCGGAGCCAGAGTGGACTCACCCCACCCGACACCCTACATAAGCTTTCGAACGGGCAATGTAACCGCCCCACCAACAGAGGCCGAGATGAACTCTTTGATCCAGTTGCTGGTCCTTGCCGGGATCGCCGTGTTTCTAATCCTGCGTTTGCGCAACGTGCTTGGCACGCGCGAGGGGTTCGAAAAGCCACGCGTCACGGACATGCCTGGCGCCTCGCCAGCGCGCAACCGCCCGGACTTTGACGTCATCGAAGGCGGACCGGATCGCGACATCATCGATCATGTCGATGAAGGGTCGGATGCGGCCAAAGCGTTGATTGCCATGAAGAAGGCCGACTCAAGCTTTGGCGTTGGTGATTTCCTTCAGGGTGCGCGCGGCGCTTATGAAATGATCCTGATGGCTTTTGAAAACGGCGACCTCAGCGACGTCCGCGGGTTCCTTTCCGATGACGTGGCCGAGACGCTGCAATCGGTGATCGATGACCGCAATGAACGCGGTTTGACTGTCGAAGCCAACTTCATCGGTGTGCGCGAGGTATCGCTACATGGTGCCGAATTCAATGAAGCGACCAAAGAGGGCGATGTTATCGTCCGGTTTGTCGGCGAAATTACATCTGCCGTCCGCGATGCATCCGGAGAGATTGTCGAAGGCGACCCGAACGCGATAAAACGTCAAAAGGATGTTTGGACATTCTCGCGCATCATGGGGTCGGACGATCCAAATTGGCAGTTGGTTGCAACCGGAGAATAAGGCGCCTTTCGGCTCTGATCGTTGCTTTTGTAACGGCTGTGCTGCTTGGCATGCCCGCCGTGGCTGAGACCCGCGCGCGCATTCTGGCGTGGGATCAACTTGATCGCTGGGCTTTTGATGATCATCAGGCCGCGTTAGACGTTTTTCGCTCGACATGTGGCGACATGGATGAGCCGGAGTGGAAATCTGTCTGTGGCCATGCGGCCAATGCCGAAAACGCGCGGGGCTTCTTTGAACTCCTTTTTCGTCCGGTTTTGATAGAAGACGGCGGTGATCCCCTTTTCACCGGTTACTATGAACCGGAACTCGAAGGATCACTGCGTCGAAGCGGCCCTTACATCCATGCGCTTTATCGCAAGCCGCCCGAAGTACGGCCCGGCCAACGCTGGTTTTCGCGCGGAGAGATCGAGCAATCGGGGATGCTGAACGGGCGCGGTCTGGAGCTTGTCTGGCTCAAGGACCCGGTCGAGAAATTTTTTCTTCAGATTCAAGGGTCGGGTCGGATCCGTCTGACGGATGGATCGGCGATGCGTGTCGGTTATGGCGGCAAGAACGGACATCCTTATCGATCCGTTGGGAACGAAATGGTGCGCCGCGGCTGGATGCAACAGCATGAGGTGTCTGCGGCACGGATCGGCAATTGGGTGCGCCAGAATCCTGCAGCGGGCCGAGAGCTGCTTTGGCACAACCCGTCCTATGTGTTCTTCCGGGAGGTCAGCCGCGTGCCAGCGGACAAAGGCCCTCTTGGTGCAATGAACCGGTCGATCACCGCAGGTCGCAGCATCGCCGTTGATGCAGATATCGTGCCCTTAGGTGCCCCTGTCTGGCTTGAAAAAACCGGCCGTGATCCGATCCAGCGCCTGATGATTGCCCAAGACACGGGGTCCGCGATCAAGGGCGCGCAACGCGCTGACATTTTCTACGGCACCGGAGACGAAGCGGGTGCCGAAGCGGGACGCATTCGCGACGGCGGGCGCATGATCGTTCTTTTGCCAATCGAGCGTGCCCTAGCTCTGGCCGGGGACTGACCCGTGGCCCGAAAAGGCCGCCGCGGCCTAAGCGATGACGACAAGGCCTTGTGGGAAAAGACGGCCTCGACCATCACGCCGATGGAAAAAGGCACGCTCCTGCACCGTGCCGAGCCCGAACCCAAGGCATCGGTTACGCCAAAGAAGCCACGCCCGGCTCCCGAGCGCCCGAAGTATTTCCGTGTGGGGGCCAAGGCCACTGGTCAAAAGGGTTATCTTGATACCGCCCCGCCTATCGCCGATCAGCTATCGAGCGCGCCAGTTCAGATGGACAAAAAGGCGTTCCAAAATCTCAAACGCGGGAAAAAGTCGCCTGAGGCGCGCATCGACCTTCACGGAATGACTTTGGCTCAAGCGCATCCGGCGCTGAACCGCTTTGTCTCTCAGTCCTACGCAAAAGGCCTGCGCCTGATCCTTGTCATCACGGGCAAAGGCAAGGACCGCGACAGCGGCGGTCCGATCCCTGAACGGCTTGGTGCCTTGCGCCATCAGGTGCCCGATTGGTTGCGCCAAGGTGGGATGGCGCACATGGTCCTGCAAATCACGCCTGCCCATCAACGGCATGGCGGCGCCGGCGCGTATTACGTTTATCTACGTCGCAGGCGTTAGGCGTGGTGCCGCGCGCGACACACCGATCAGGACAAGGATCGCGGCGAACGCAAAATACCCTGCGATCAACGGCATCTGTTCGGGGAACATCACCCCACGGTCAATGAAGACCCCGGTAATCCAAGGCCCGATGGCAGATCCGATGACCATGACCGCTGTAGCCATCGCCTTGACCGACCCGATATGGCGCGTTCCGAAAAACTCGGCCCAGAACACGTTGGGCACGGTCGACACCATTCCTTGGCTTAGACCCATCAACGACATTGCTATTGCGGTTGCCCCAAGGCTTCCAGTGGAGGCAATCACAAGGAAACCGGCTGCCATTGGCAATTGGATGAACGGGATCAGGCGCGCCGATCCGATGCGATCGACAATCCAGCCAGACGATAGGGCACCTGCAATCGCAGCCACGGTGAACACCGGAAACAGCGCGACCAAAGCCGTGTGGCTCCACCCTTTCACCTCGGCCAGGTGGACCTGAAGGAAAAAGAACGAGGTCGAAAAGGCGGGTGGGGCCAGAAGGAACGGCAGGATCAACCAGAAAAGCGGAGATCTCAGAACCTCGCCACGCGTCCAGTGCTTTTGATCAAGGCCGAGCGACGCGCTTTCTTCTGCCAGAGCGGCCGGACTGCGTTCTAGCTTTAGAAGCCGAAATATCACCGGCGATAACAGAAGCGGGATTGCTGCCGCCACAACCCAAAGGACACGCCAGTCAGCCACGACCAGAAGCGACACAAAGATGATTGGTAGAAACGCCTCGCCCATGGCAAACCCGAGACCGGCAATCGAAACGGCGCGTCCGCGTGTGGCGACAAACCAGCGCGACATGGCGACAATGGCCACATGGCTTGCCATGCCCTGTCCGAAAAACCGCAAGAGGAAGATGACGAAAGGCAGATACGCGGCCTCGGGCACAACCGCCATCGACAGGGTTGCCGCAGCCAGCCCAACCAGCACCGCTGGGCCCAGAACGCGTACCCGCAACCGATCCGAGAGCATGCCCGCCCAGATCATGCAGAACCCCGACACCAATGTGCCGGTTGCATAAAGCGCGCCCCATTCCCCGCTGGTCAGGCCGAACGTTGTTTGGATCTCACCCGCGAAGACGGAAATAAAGAACGTCTGTCCAAAACTCGACAGGAACGTAAGCAACGCCCCAACCAAAAGGAACGGCCAGTTTTCACGGAGGAAGACGCCAAGCGACATGACATCGCTTGTTCGCCAGTTCCGTCAAAAAGAAAAGCGCTAAAGCACGTAGCGGCTTATATCCGAGGACCGCGAAAGCTCGCCCAGATGCGCTTCGACAAAGGCGGCGTCCACAACGATGCTTTCGCCTGCCCGATCTGGCGCGGTGAAGGACAGCTCCTCGAACACCCGTTCGAGAACCGTGTAAAGTCGCCGCGCCCCGATGTTTTCCACGCTCTGGTTCACATCCGCCGCGATCTTGGCCAGCGCCGCAATGCCGTCGGCGTCAAAGGAAACCGTCACGTCCTCGGTCTTCAAAAGCGCTGTGTACTGGCGGGTCAGCGCGTTGTCCGTTTCGGTCAGAATGCGCACGAAGTCTTCTTCGGTCAGCGCCCGCAGTTCAACGCGGATCGGCAAACGTCCCTGCAATTCGGGCAACAAATCCGATGGCTTAGCCACGTGAAACGCGCCCGACGCGATGAACAGGATGTGGTCGGTTTTCACCGCGCCATATTTGGTCGAAACGGTTGTGCC
>CAZWZG010000057.1:0-5737 GCA_964638245.1 uncultured Rhodobacterales bacterium | reverse complement strand
AGACCTGCGTCGACGGCACCTGCCGCTGCGGCACCTTCGATCAAGGGCAGCAGGTCACGCTGGACCCCTTCCCGGCTGACATCGGCTCCGCGCGCGTCCGAACGCGCGGCGACCTTATCGATTTCGTCCAGAAACACGATACCGTTTTGCTCGACCGCTTCCAGAGCCGCCTTGTTGACGATCTCGTCGTCCAGAAGCTTGTCCGCCTCGTCCTGCATCAGGATGTCGTAGCTTTCGGCGACCGTCATCGACTTGCGCACGGTGCGCCCACCGAACGCCTTGCCGAAAATATCGCCAAGGTTCATGCCGCCGCCCCCGGGCATCTGCCCTGGCATCATGCCAGGCATTTCCATTGCACCGAAGGGGTTGGAGGTGTCGGCCACATCAAGCTCGATGACCGTATTGTCCAGCTGACCCGACCGCAGCTTTTCGCGGAACATCTTGAGCGTTGCTTCACGCGCATCCGTGCCCGCGATAGCGCGAAGAACGCGTTCTTCCGCCGCTTCCTTGGCACGGGATTTCACATCCTCGCGCATATGTTCGCGAGTCATCGAAATAGCCGCTTCCATCAGATCGCGTACGATCTGTTCGACGTCGCGCCCGACATAGCCCACCTCGGTGAATTTTGTCGCTTCGACCTTGATGAATGGGGCCCGCGCCAGTTTGGCCAAGCGCCGGCTGATTTCAGTCTTTCCGACGCCCGTGGGCCCGATCATCAGGATGTTTTTAGGATAGACCTCGTCGCGCATATCTGCGTCAAGCTGCTTGCGGCGCCAGCGGTTGCGCAAAGCGACAGCAACGGCACGTTTGGCGTCCGTCTGGCCGATGATGAACCGGTCGAGTTCCGAGACGATTTCGCGGGGGGTCAAGTCGCTCATGCCGCGCTCCCTTTCAGGGTTTCAACCGTCATGTTGCCGTTGGTGTAGACACAGATATCGGCCGCAATCTCGAGCGCGCGCCGCGCAATCGCTTCGGCAACCATATCGGTGTCCACCAAAGCACGCGCTGCGGCCAAAGCATAGTTCCCGCCCGAGCCAATGGCGGTCACATCATGTTCGGGTTCAAGAACGTCGCCTGCGCCTGTCACCACATAAAGCTCCGTCCCGTCGGTCACGATCAGCATCGCTTCCAGTTTCTGAAGGTACTTGTCGGTCCGCCAATCCTTGGCCAGCTCAACACAAGCGCGCTGCAACTGCCCCGGCGTCGCTTCAAGCTTGGCCTCGAGCCGCTCCAGAAGCGTGAACGCATCTGCTGTCGATCCGGCAAACCCCGCCACGATCTTGGTTCCGCCCGGGGTTAACACCCGTACCTTACGTGCTGTCCCCTTGATCACGGTTTGCCCAAGGCTCACCTGCCCGTCGCCTGCGATGGTCACCTCGCCACCTTTGCGCACGCCCACAATGGTGGTGCCATGCCAGCCCGGAAAGTCGTCTCTGCTCATGTCGGCTCCTTCGTCTTGGGCCTATATGGCCACCCGCAACGAGGGTCACAAGTCAAAGAAAAAGCGGGCGCCGCAACAGCCCCCGCTCCAAAGGTCTTCAAATATCCCCGCCGGAGGCAAGGAGTTCTTAGATCGATTCCGTGATCCAGCTTTCCAGCGCAGCCTTGGGCGCAGCGCCGATCTTGTTGGATACGACTTCGCCGCCCTTGAACAAGAACAGCGCCGGAATACCGCGAACACCCAGCTGAGCAGGTGAATTCGGGTTCTCGTCAACGTTGACCTTGACGATCTTGACCTTGCCTTCCATCTCGGCGCTCAGCTCTTCCAGAGCCGGACCAATCTGCTTACAGGGTCCGCACCATTCGGCCCAAAAATCCACGACAACCGGAACGTCGGCGTTCTTCACTTCGGCATCGAATGTATCGTCTGTGACTGCAACTGTGGCCATCTCGCCCTCCTTGGGCATGTCTAACTCGGAAAGCGAACCTAGGGACGTCCCCCAGCACCGTCAAGATGTAGTGGCCCTTTGCAACGAGGACATCACAGTCTCGTGCGGAATCGCCTGAAGTTTACGCGTCGCCGTCCAGAGGATAGCCGTCTCGATCGCGCGATCGGGGTAAAGCGCGGCCAGTGCATGTGCATATGCGCCAAGCTGTGCGGTCAGGCCGTCGGGCACGTCGTCAACCTTCTCCGGCACGGTCCCATTGGTCTTGAAATCGACAATAAGGATCCGGTCTTCGCCCACCAACAGCCGGTCGATCTGACCTCGCAATACCCGGTCACCCAGCGGGGCGGACACGGACACTTCGGCCAAGGCTTCTGAAGCAAATATCGCTGAAAACTCCGGGTCGTCCAACACAGCCCGTGCCTCTTCAACCGCCCGGTCCCGTATGTCTTCCGAAAGCTCGGGCGACAGCGTGGCGGCCAGAAGATCAAAATCCTCAACTGCGTCGGCTTGCTCCAAAAGACCATGCACCAGTGTGCCATAGGCACGACCATCACCGTCCGTATCCTCGCCGGGCAACCATTTGGCTCCGCCAAGATCAGACGGCGACAGGATCTCATGGGCTTCAATCGCTCGCGGCGCGACTCGTTCCACCCAATCGGGCAAGTGTCCGGCGTGGCCGACGGACGGGATCTCTTGAGCCGTCAGCGGATCGGGCCACTCCCCTCCTTGAACACGCAAGCCGGGACCGGAGGGTGTCTGGATCGGGACACTTGGCGATGCCTGAACCCCCATTTCGACGCGTGCATGCCAATCGTCGTCTTTGCGCTTCACGCTCGTGGCACCGCAGACAACAAGCCAATGCTCTGCCCGCGTCATGGCCACATACAATAGGCGCTGGCGTTCAGCCTCTTCGGCGGCTTTTCGGGCATCCTCGGCCTCGGCAATGGCCTGCGAACGGGTCTTGCTGGTGCCTGTGATCGCAACCGTTTGCCCGATCTCAGACAGTTTGGGTGTCTGATCCTCGCTGGAGGAACGGATGGTGTCGGGCAGCAGAACCACCGGCGATTCCAGCCCCTTGGCACCATGCACCGTCATCACCCGGACTTGGCCCGAGCTTCCGTCCAGCCCGCGCTTGACCTCTGCCGCCTCGGCCCGCACCCATTGCACGAACTCGGTCAGGCTTGGCGGACCAAGGCTTTCATAGCGGATCGCTTGCGACAGAAGCTCGTCAATGCCATCGCGGGCCTCTTCTCCCAGCCGCCCGATCAGTTTGGCTCGCCCTTGGTGTCGCGTCAGGATACGTTCCAGCATTTCGTAAGGACGCAAGAATTCCGCATCATTCAGCAGACTCATCAACATCGCCCGTGTTTGAGGAAACGCGCTTTCCTCATCGCGCAGAACGCGCCACAGCGTTTTCTTGCCGCGCCCATGGGCCAGTTCGAACAAGTCGTCTTCGCTTAGTCCGCAAAGGGGTGATCGCAGCACTTCCGCTAGCGCAAGGTCGTCATCGGAAAACGACAGGAACGCCATGAGCGAGATCAGATCGCGCACCGCCAGTTCCTTGCCGAGCTTGAACCGGTCCGCGCCAGCGATGGGCACGCCTTCGGCTTTGCAGGCGCGTATGATGTGATGGAACAGACCCGAGCGTCGCCGGAGCAGGATCATCACATCGCCCGGGATGATCCGCCGAAAACCACCTTCGCGATCCGGAATCGTCTCGGTCTCGATCATGCGCTTGACCTCGCGCGCGATCATTGCGGCAAGTTGCACCACCGGATGATCGGGTTCGAGGCGGTCAACGGGGTCTTCGAATGCGGGCGTTTCGGTATCAGTGTCGGTTTTCTCGACAAGCGGCCACAAATCGACCCGACCTGGTCGTGATGTATCAAACGCCAGATGGGTCGCCGCATGGCCAAGCGCAGCCGCACTGTTGGCAAAGGTCAGATCGACGACGTCAAGGATCACTGGAGCCGAGCGGAAGGAATGGATCAGCTCGGATGTTTCCAGTGCGGCGTGGGCTTTGAGCCGCGCGGCAAAGTCATCGCGCATCCGATCGAATTCTGCTGGGTCCGCGCCTTGAAACGAATAGATGGACTGCTTTTGATCGCCCACCACGAAAATCGTGCGCGTCACGTCCCGCGCGCCCTGCCCGGACACCAGCTCAGACGCCAGCGCCGCAATAACGCGCCATTGCGCGGGGCTTGTGTCCTGCGCCTCGTCCACAAGGATATGGTCGATTTCCCCATCCAGCCGGAACGCCACCCATTGCCCCGCCCCCGAGGTCAGAAGCGCTTCTGTCTTCAGGATCAGATCATCGAAATCCAGCGCCCCACGCGAAGACTTTTCCGCCGTGTAGCGTTCGACAAAGAGCGATCCGAACGCATGGGCGCGTCGCGCCAGGTCGAGATCGTGAAGGGCGGCCAGTTGACCCATGGCGTGACCGACACGATTTGCAATCGCGTCAAACTCGGCTGCTAATTCGCCCAAGAGTTGGCGAACGTCCGCTCTTAGGAAGTTCTTCGTTGGGGTCCTAAAATTGGAGTCTTTGGTGCAGAGCGCGGCTGCGAAACTCGAAAGTAGCGCATTCGAGGGTTCGGTACCAAGATCAAGAGCTGCCAGCTTATCAATTTTAGCTTTGGGAACCTCGACCTGACGCATGGCTTTAAGAACCTGCAGTATCAACCCTGCCCAATCGCCTTCAAACACATCCGCAACCAAGGCTTCCGGCGTTACATTCCCGCCGATCCCCAGATCGGCCCGTGCTTTTGCCTCATCCCAAGGGCTTTGGAACCCCGTCGCTTTGCCTGCAATCGCGCTAAGAAACTTGTCCAGCTGATCCGCTGTCACGGCTTTGCCCAGCGCCGAAAGCTCGGGTCCATCGGCCAGATCGCGCACGACCTCGCGCATCAGGCGATCGCGATCCGCCTCCTCCATTTCGCGAAAATCCGCGGCGATCCCGGCTTCCAGCGGGAACCGGCGCAGAAGCGAGGCACAGAACGAATGGATCGTCTGGATTTTCAATCCGCCCGGCGTTTCGATCGCCTGTGCGAACAACCGCCTCGCTTCATCCAGATCCTGGGCTGCCGGGGCTGCGATCTTGTTCAGTGCGGCGCGAAGATCGGCATCCCCCATCATCGCCCAGCTGCCCAGCATGTCGAACAGACGGTTCTGCATCTCGCTTGCGGCGGCCTTGGTGTAGGTCAGGCATAGGATATTCTGTGGAGACGTCCCCAACAGCAAAAGCCGCGCGACCCGTTCGGTCAGAACCCGGGTCTTGCCCGAGCCGGCATTTGCCGAAAGCCATGTGGACGCATGGGGCGAGGCCGCTTTTTGCTGTCGCAGCGTTGCTTCGTTCATGGCCCATCCCCCGGATCGGAGGGGTCGGATTCGCTCCACTCGCCCAGCCGAGCAAGGTGATCATAGTCGCGTTCATCTTTCTCGAATTGCAGCTGCCTTCGGGATTGGAATCCCTGTTCGGGGTCAAGGTAAGCGGCGATCAGCGCCTCGAATTTCTCTCGTACCGTTGCGACGCGGAAATCACCGTCCTTGTGCACCTCGGTCGGCGTCACCCGCTCTTTTAACTCGCTGCCAACTTTCAGGTGCACGACCTGAGAGACGGTTGCAGGCGGGATATCGGCGAACGCCCCTTCTTCCGCCATCATCGCTTCAAGTAGAAGCTGCCGGTCATAAATATCGATCTGTTTGTGCGTTGGAGGGTCGCCAGTCTTGTAGTCGTAGATGATCAGTCGCCGCTCCGCATCGCGATCAAGCCGGTCAGCTTCGCCTGACAGCGTGAACCCGAGCGCCGGGAACTCCATTGCGCCGGGCACCTCGAAGGCGATTGGCGT
>CAZWZG010000056.1:0-17190 GCA_964638245.1 uncultured Rhodobacterales bacterium | reverse complement strand
GACGAGGCCCACAAGGCCGCCTACCTTCGGCAAGGCGACCCCGACTTTCAGGCCTTCCACCACGACCTCTACCGCAGCGTAGGCAAAGGCCGCTGGTGGGTGATCGAACAGCAACCCGGCCCGGTCAACTGGGCCCCCTACAACGCCGATCCCTTGCCCGGCATGGTCCGCCTCTGGACCTGGGAGGCCTTCGCACACGGCGCCGAAACCGTCGCCTATTTCCGCTGGCGTCAGGCCCCTTTCGCGCAGGAGCAGATGCACTCTGGCCTCCTGCGCCCCGACAGCGAGCCCGCCGTGGCCCACGGCGAAGCGAAGACCGTCGCCGAGGAAACCGCGGCCCTCGGAGACATCGAGCAGGTGCAGGCCCCCGTTGCGCTCCTGATCGATTACCCGTCCATCTGGGCATGGGAAGCGCAGCCTCAGGGCGCCGATTTCGACGGTTTCCGCCTGACTTTCGAGGTCTACAAGACGCTGCGCGCCCTCGGTGTCGATGTCGACATCCACCCTGCCGAAACCACCGATTTCACGGGCTACAAGGCCGTCCTTGCCCCTGGAATCCTGACCTTGCCCGAGGGGACGCTCGCGGCGCTCCAAGACAGCGACGTTCACGCCCTTCTCGGCCCGCGCACCAACGGCAAAACCGAGGAACTCTCGATCCCTGTCCCGCTTCCGCCAGCGATCCCGGGCCTCGACACGACCATCGCCCGCCTCGAAAGCCTGCCGCCCTACGCCCCCGTCCCCCTCGAAGACGGCGGCACGTTCACCGGCTGGGCCGAAGTACTTGAGGGCGACGCCCCCGTCCGCCTCGCCCGCGCCGATGGCAAACCCGCATGGGTCGGCGACCGCCTGAGCTACCTCGCCGGCTGGCCCGACGCCGCCACATGGACCATGATCCTCGGCCGCCTTCTCACCGAGACAGGCGTCGAAACCCAAAGCATGCCCGAAGGGCTCCGCCGCCGTCGCACGAAAACCCACGAGTTCGCCGTCAACTACAGCGCCGAGCCCCGCGAATACCGCGACCAGACCCTACCGCCCGCGGGCGTTGCTTGGTGGCCGATATGACCTTTGGAACCCTCCCTGACGGTCGCGCCGTGACCGCTCACACACTGAAGCGCGGCCCTTTCACCATGGTCCTCCTCGACCATGGCGCCCGACTCCAGGCCCTGCACATTGAGGGCATCTCCGAAAGCCTCACCCTCCCGAGCAAGGACGCCGCCGAGCTAGAAGGCACCGCCATCTGGAACGGCCCCGTCATTGGCCCTGTCCTCAACCGCATCGGCGGCGCCAAGGCAAATATCGATGGCAGTACCTACAGCTTCACTCCGAATGAAGGCGCCAACCTCCTCCACTCCGGCAACAGCACGACCGCTACGCTGATCTGGGACACCGAAATCAGCGAAGACGTCGCCACCTTCGGCCTCACGCTCAAAGACGGCTTCGGGGGGTTCACAGGGAACCGGAAAATCACGGCGACCTATACCCTTACTGACGACGGTTTCACGCTCGACATCATTGCGACAACCGACGCGCCGACGCTGATGAATGTCGGCCACCACCCAAACTGGACGCTTGGGGGTGGCGACCTGTCACTGCAGATCGACGCCGACCGCTACCTCCCCGTGAACGCAAGCACACTCCCAACCGGAGAGATTGCCGCCGTCGACGGCACAGAGTTCGATTTCCGCTCTCCGCGCGTCCCGCCCAAGACAATTGACCACAATTTCTGCCTAAACCAGAACGCCCGGATTGCCCTCCAAGGCCCTCACGCCCGTCTCGACATCGAAACCGACGCCCCCGGTCTTCAGATCTATACAGGCAAGACCGGCATTGCGGTCGAACCCCAACTCTGGCCCGACGCCCCGAACAACCCAAACTTCCCAAGCATCACGCTCGCCCCCGGCGACACCTTCCGCCAGCTCACCCGATATCGCATCAGCGCCCGCTAATCCCTCCAAAGGTCTTCAAATATCTTCGGGGGTCTGGGGGGCGAGCCCCCCAGCTTCGTCAGAGCCCGCGCACGGCGCCGCCGTCAATCCGAGTCATCTGCCCTGTCACATAGCCCGCCTGCTCGCTCATCAAGAACACGGCGACCGCGGCAAACTCCTCGGGCTTGCCCAGCCGTCCGGCGGGGATTTCGCCCACCGAGGCATCGCGCACGGACGCGACATCTGTGCCTTCCCGCTCAGCCCGCGCCGCATCCAGCTGCTCGATCCGCTCGGTATGCACACGCCCGGGAAGCACCATGTTCACCGTCACCCCGTCCTTGGCGATCTGATTGGAAAGTGACTTGTAATAACCCGCAACCGCTCCGCGCACCGTGTTTGACACCGCCAACGTCGGGATCGGCTGGACGATCCCCGACGAGCCGATCGCCACGATCCGCCCCCAGCCGCGTTCGCGCATCGACACCAGTGCGGCTTCCGTCAGCGTGATGATCGAAAACAGCATCGTCTCCGTCGACGCTCGCCAGACCTCCGGCGCGACGCCTAGAGCCATCGACGGCGGTGGACCGCCTGCGTTCGACAGCATAATATCCGGCTTGATCTCGTCCTTCACGACCTCGGCAAAGGCATCCACCGACGCCCGGTCCGACAGGTCCACAACATGGGTCGTGACACTCACGCCCAGCGCCTCGGCCTCCGCCTTCAGCGCCTCCAACTTCTCGGCCCGCCGCGCCACGACAGCGATATTCACGCCCTCAGCCGCCAGCCCCATCGCAATCGCCCGACCCAGCCCCTGGCTCGCGCCCAGCACCAGAGCCGTCTTGCCCTTGATCCCCAGATCCATCGTCTTCGTCCTTCCAAGTCTGCGTTGCCGCTCAACTTGCCCCGCGAGGCGCAGAGGTCAAGTCGCCACCGCCACCGGCGTCCCGGGCCGACGTGACCGTGTCCAGACGATCGCCCCGATCACCACGACCAGCCCGGCGACATTGGCGATCAGGTTCAATGGCCAGTAGCAAAGCACAGCCCCAAGAACGAAGAGCGGAATACCGATCCATCCCGTCGGCCCCTCGGCATAATTCTGGATCAGCGCATTGGTCGAATAGATGCCGAACAAGGCAAAGAACCCGATCTGCGCCACCTCGATAAACTCGCCAGATATGAGCGGCGTATAGGCGAAAAGAAGCGGCACGATATAAAGCCCCTTTGCGATCTTCCAGGATTCAAACCCGGTTGCCATGGGCCGCGACCCCGCGATCCCCGCCGCCGTAAACGACGCCAGACAGACCGGTGGCGTCACGTTCGAATCCTGGCTCAGCCAGAAGATGATTAGATGCGCCGTCAGAAGGAACATCGTTGCCACCGCCGGATCGACCAGCGCGGGTCGGATCGTCACCGCCACCTCGAACGGGATTGCCCGCATCAGCGCCCAGGCCTGACTTTCCGTCATCCCCTGCGCTACCAAGGCCGCATTTGGATGGTCCACAAGGAAGAACAGCCCCGCCAGCCCCGGATCAGTGATCCCGGCCACCAGTTGCTCGACGATGATCGCATCCTGCATGATCCCCGACAGCGCCGGCGCGGTCAGGATCGCAAGGATGATATAGGCCGCCGTCACCGGTAGCCCCATGCCCAGCACCAGTGACACGAGCCCGATCAACAGGATGGCGAGCACCAGCGAGCCCTGGCTCCACTGTGCAATCATCAGCGAAAATCCGTTACCGACCCCGCTCGTCACGATCGCGTTGTTCATGATCCCGATGGTCACGAGCAGGATGCCGGTCATGATCGACGAGCGCACGCCCGCCACCAAAGCTTCGGCGATCTTGATCGGCCCCATGCGGATCGGCTTGAACATCTCACCCTGCGTAAGCGCCGCCAGCAGCGCCGTAATCCAAGACGTCACGATCAGCGCGGCGATCGCATAACACGCCGCAAAAGCAGGCGTCACACCGCTCAGTAGCATCCAGATCATCACGCCCAGCGGGATAACGAAGACCAGCCCGCCCGAGAGCATCTTACCCCGGTCCACGGTCAGGTCGATCTCGGCGCCCGCGTCGTATTTCATCGCCTCGATGCGGACGATGCAGGCCACGGAGGCGAAATAAAGGATGGCTGGGACAACCGACACGGCGACGATGGTGCCATATGGAATGCCCGTCAGCGCGACCATGACGAACGCTCCCGCCCCCATGATCGGCGGCATCATCTGCCCGCCGGTTGAGGACGCGGCCTCGACACCCGCCGCAAATTGCGGGCGGAAACCGTTGGCCTTCATCAGCGGAATGGTGATGACGCCCGTGGAGGCTGTATTCGCAATGGCCGACCCCGAAATCGTCCCCGTCAGCGCCGACGCGATCACGGCCACGAACGCCGCGCCGCCCTTGATGCGCCCGGCCACAAGCTTGGCAATCTCGATCACGAAATCGGACGCGCCCGAGACGACCAGAAAGCCGCCGAAAATCATGAAAAGCGCGATCTCGGTCGATGAAATCGACGCCAATATCCCGAACATGCCTTCGTCATTATAGAGCGTTCGAAACATCACATCGTTCCAGGGCAGGCTCGCCGCACGGAACACGCCCGGCAGCCACGAGCCGAGAAACAGGATATACGCCAGCCCCAGCGCCACAAGGATCGGGATCACCCATCCCGCGACCCGCCGCGACAGGTCCATGCCCGCAAAAATCAGGATAAACCCGGCAATCCAGTCAATTGGCCGGAACTGCCAGGATAGCCCCGTCTGTGCCAGCGAGCGGTCGTAAAGAGAGTTCTCGGACGCCGCCACCCAGAGGGCCGCCGCTGCAACGATCAGGCCGTAGGCTAGGTCGATCGTCCACGCCCATTTCGTGTCCGCCTTCCGCCCCCAAGGGCTGAAGATCACGGAAGCGAAGAAGGCAAAACCGCCGAAGTGGATCGCATTCTGCCAGCGCTCCGGCTCGGTAATGTAGACGTTGGTTGCAATATGCCAGAGGCCGAACAGCACCGCCAAAGCGATCAAAAGCCAGCTTCCCGCTGACTTGTCAGGCGCCATGATGTCGAGCATCGCGCTCCGCCGGTTCACCGGCTCTTCAACTACCTCGGCCATGCGCCCCTCCCCTGAAAAAACGAGAGCGCCCGAAGGCGCTCTCGCTCGTTAGTCTGCCAATTAGTTGGCTTTGAGCCGATCCGGAACCGTCAGGCCCATTTCCTCGTAATAGCGCTGTGCACCGGGGTGAAGTGGTAGAGGAAGACCCGCCATCGCGCCTTCAAGCGACATGTCCTTGGTCGCCGGATGGATCGCCTGCAGGAAGGCAAGGTTCTCGTACATCGTCTTCGTTAGAAGATAGACGTGGTTCTCATCGACATCGGCGTTCACGGCCAGGAAGTTCGGCTGTGCAATCGTGTTGATGTCCGCGTCCTGACCCGGGTAGGTGCCCGCCGCAATGGTGTAAGGCACCCAGAGTTCACGCCCGCCATCCATGGCGGCCAGCTCGTCCGCGGTCACGTCCAGCACAGTGAACTTGCCAGCGTTTGCTGCCATCAGCTGGGTGATCGCACCCGTCGGGGGGCCAGCAGGGAAGCCTGCCGCCACGATCTGGCCGTTGGCCAGAGCGTCAGCCGTCGGGCCATAGCCCGAGTAAACGAGGTCGAAATCGGCTTCGATATCGATGCCAAGACCCGAGAGCAGCACGCTGTTTGAGCCGATGGTGCCCGAGTTTTGCGCGCCCATGCCCGCCGCTTTGCCTTTCAGCGCGACAAGGTCAGAGACCGTGCCATTCGGCGCCATGTCGGTAGGAGCCACGAACTGCTCCACGTTCTGCCAGAGCATCGTGACCGAGCGCAGGTTCTCCTGTGGCTCCGAAACGGGACCCGTGCCGGTACGTGCATAAGACCCAAAAAGACCCTGCAAAATGGCGAAGTCTGCCGTGCCTGCACCCATCGCCTGCACGTTTGCGCCCGAACCGGCCGAGTTCACAGCCGTCAGCGAGAATCCTTCGCCCGGCAAAAGGCGAACCTTCGACAGGGTCGAAATGGCCGTGCCAACCGGGTGATAGGTGCCGCCCGTCGAAGCGGTGTTCAGTACATAATCCTGCGCGGTGGCGAATGTCGCCGACGCAGCAAAGGCAACGCCCAAAGCGAGCGTTTTCATCATTTTCATGGTATTCCTCCCAAGCGCGCCGGAAGTCGGCGCTCGAACAACACAATATCATATGGCTGCCGCCAGCCTATGAACTAATCCGCGCATCCGTCAAGAAAAGCCCTGCGGATTTCCGCAGGCTAGGATTCCGAAAAAAGCCTGTCTTTGCGAATTCCCAGTTTGACAATCTTTTCGTTCAAGGTCCGCCTGCCAATTCCAAGCGATGCGGCTGCATCATCCATGCGCCCTTCTTCTGAAATCAAGGCCTTTGTGATCAACTCGCGTTCGAAAACAGCTACGGCTTCACGAAGAGTCGATGGTACCTCCGCGCCTTCTTCCCCTTTGATCGCTTCGGGCACTGAACTTGGCCCGCGTTTCGCCATCAACACATGTCGTTCGGCGACGCTTTGCAATTCGCGTACATTTCCTGGCCAATCGTGGGTCAGGAGCGCGGAGACATCGCTTGGCGAAAGCTCCGGAACGGACACATCATACAATGCGGAAAACCGCGTCTGGTAGTGTCGGAATAGCAAAAGAACGTCATTCCCGCGCTCAGCAAGCTTCGGCAAATCGATCATGAGCGTGTTCAGCCGAAACAGCAAATCCGTACGCACGAATGCTGCAGGGCTCTCGGAAGTAGCGCTTACGATGCGCAAGGCGACAGCGATGGGTTTTGCGCCAAGTGGCTCGCAGGTTTTCGTCTCTACCGCACGAAGAAGCTTGGATTGGGTCTCCGGCGGCATTGCCGTCAACTCGTCGAGAAACAGTGTCCCGCCATCCGCGCGCCGCATCAAGCCAAGCGTTTCTCCGCTGCCAAAGACCGTTTCTTCGAACCTTTCGGGCGGGATAACTGCACAGTTCACAGCCACAAAGGGTGCAGACGGCCCCGGTCCAAGATCGTGGAGCGCGCGCGCCACCAGTTCTTTTCCCGTACCCGTTGCCCCAGTGATTAGGACGCTGGCAGGAAGCCCAGAAAACTCGTAAATCGACTGTCTTACAGAGCGCATCTGAGGCGTATCGCCGATGAGAATGCCTTCGAGGTCCGTCACAGCAGCAAGCCGGCTTTCCAACTGCCGCGTGTTATCCTGTAGGCGTTTGAGACGGATTGCGTTCCCGATCAAAGTCAGCAAACGCCTTGGATCAAATGGTTTTTCAATGAAATTGTAGGCTCCGTTTTGTATGGCCTCAACTGCCATTGGAATGTCGCCATGGGCAGAAAAAAGAACGACTGGTACCGGAAAACGCTCTGCGGCCTGTCGCTGGAACTCCAAACCGTTCATGCCGGGCATGCGAACGTCGCATACGACCGTATCTGGCAGATGCTGTCCCATCGAAATCAGTCCTTCGCGCCCGTCTTTGGCCGTAGTCACGCTGTATCCACCTGCTTCGAGCAAATGCGTCAATGAAGTGCGCATCTCCCGGTCGTCATCAACAATGAGAATTTCAGCCTTGCTCATCGGGCGTGCTCTGGAACTGTCATCTCGAAGACTGCGCCGCCGTCCGATCGACTGACTGCATTCAACGCACCACCGTGGGCACGTAGGATCTCAGTGGTAATCGCAAGCCCTAGCCCCATCCCAACGCCTGAAGGTTTGGTGCTGTAGAAAGGTTCTTGCAAGTCGGCCAGTATTGCATCGCCAAGCCCGGCCCCATTGTCTGCAACCGAAACGATACGATCGCCATTTCTCGTTACTAACGAAATCTCTACCGCCGGAAGGGCCGTTTCTTTTGCCGCTTGGAGACCATTGCGGATCAGGTTCACAAGAGCTTGCTCAATTTCAATCCGCCGCGCTGTAATCTGGACAGGTCCGCGGGGCAACTGAAGATCCACAGAAACTCCGCGCATGTCATGAAACAAAAGCTCCAACGCCTGCTTGATCGCCTCAGCAAGATCAAATGTTTCGGCGACACTCGTTCTTCCGCGCGCGAAAAAACGCAGTTCCGACGATATTGACTCCATTCGCTCAGCCAGTTGACGAAGGTTTGCGGCAGTCGTCGGGGAGGTAATTTCGTTTCCCATCTCGGCCGCTGCCAGATGGTTCTTAAGTGCCGAGATCGGTTGACCCAATTCGTGTGTCACCGATGCAGCCAATTGGCCAAGGGCTGCAAGTTTTGCGGTACGCGCCAATTCTTCTTGGGCTTTCAAGAGCTGTGCGTTTGTCGCTATGAGTTCTTTGCGGTGAAGTTGCGATGCTTCCAGTGCTGTCTCGATCCTTTGAGAGCGCAGAAACGTCGCAAATCCAATTAGAACCGTGACGATTGCCCCTGCAAACGCTGTCGTTAAAATGGTTTGCTGTCGAATATCAGCACGCGGTGTCAGGTAGTGGACTGTCCAACCCTGAAAATCCGCAGTGTCCGACGCCAACAAGTATCGCTCGCCAGAAACGCTGACGGTTTTGTCGCCCAGAATCTGCCATCCAAAGGGTTCCAGTGGCTGGTTACCAAACTGTCGTTCATTTGTGATAAGCTCTCGTTCGATAGGCATGAGCTCCGTCGTTGCGCGATAGAGCCAATCCGGGTCAGCCGACAGGACTGTAATTCCTTGCGCGTTAACGGCCAAAACCGGCTCGCCTCGTTCTTCCCACGCAGCTTGCAACTCGCTCACGTCCAGCTTGATGACAACCGCCCCCAAACGCGCGCCAGACGCGTTCGATAACGGGACGGCTACGAAATACCCGGGCCGACCTGTCGTCGCTCCAATCGCAAAGTAATCGCTTTGCTGCCCAGCCAAAGCCTCCTGAAAATAGGGTCGAAACCGGTAATTCTGACCCAGAAAACTCTGCGGTGTTCCGGCATTGGACGCCGCCGTCACGGTTCCGCCGGGGTCCATCACGTAAATCGCTTCGAGCCCGGCCGCCTGGGCAAAATCGGCCAGCATCGGATTGAGCGCTTCGGGGTTGCCGCCCTCAACCGCGCGCACAAGAGCCTCATTCTCTGCAAGGATGTAGGGCAGGTGTTGGTGCTGTTTGAGCGCCTCGTTCAACGAGCGGAGATACAGCGCCAGCTGATTGTCTGCATCTGCGCGCGCGCTTCGCTCAAAATACTGCATGGCCCCGAAAAACGTTGCCGTCGTGGCCAACAAAACCGTCGCCACAAGCATCGCCACAATCCGGGTTCGGATCTTTGGCGTCTCAGGCGCGGCAAGTGGCGGCGCAATATCAATGGCGTCAGACATCGCGTCACCATTGCCCAAGGGGGGGGCACATGTCCATCTGGACGCCAAATGCCATCCTGCGGAAATCCGCAGGGCTTCTTCTTGTTGAAAATACTCGGTTGTCGGGCGCGGATCAGCCGTCACCAGCGGTTGCATTCCTGTACCAGCGCACCAGCGCCTGACGGTCCATATCGTCGATAAAGGTCATATTGGGTGGCGGCATGGCGTGACTGACGCCTGCCTGAAGATAGATCGCCCTCGCCTGTCGGGCGACATCCCCTTCGGTTTCAAGGTAAACACCCTTAGGCGCCCACCGAATGCCTTCCCAGACCGGTTCGCGTGCGTGACACATCGAACACCCACCAAGCACGATGGTGTAGGCTTCTTCAAATCCAGCAGCGCTTGCAAACCGCATGTCATGGGGGCTGAGCGGTTGGGCCTCGGCGTCTTCATAGGTCTGGCGCAAGGGGACAGTCGATAACCAGGCAACCAACAGGAACAGGATCACCGTGATTGCCCAAGTCCACGTCGGATTCCCGGCCCGCGCGTGGCGCGTGTTGTGGAAGTGCCGGATTGAGACGCCCATCAAAAACACCAGCGGCGCGATCATCCAGGCGTAAGGTGTGGCGAAGCTGAGCGGATAGTGGTTCGACAGCATCAGGAAAATCACGGGCAATGTCAGGTAATTATTGTGGGTCGAGCGCAGCTTTGCGATCTTGCCATATTTCGCATCCGGCACCCTACCCGCCTTCAGGTCGGCGACCACGATCCGCTGGTTGGGCATGATGATGAAAAAGACGTTCGCGCTCATGATGGTGGCCGTGAAAGCACCCAAATGCAGCATCGCTGCGCGGCCCGTGAAGACCTGATGATACCCCCAACTCATCGCAATCAGCATTGCAAAGAGAAGAAGCATCAGGACCGTCGGCGTCTCGCCCAGAGGCGATTTGCAGAGCGCATCATAGATCAGCCAGCCGACTGCCAGACTTCCCGCTGAAATCAGGATTCCAACACTGAGCGGGATGTCGAATTTTGATCGATCCAGAAGATAGATCTCACCCCCGACCCAATAGACGATGGCCAAAAGCGCGGCTCCGGAAAGCCACGTGGCGTAGGCTTCCCATTTGAACCACGTCAGGTGCTCGGGCATCGCGTCCGGAGCCACGAGATACTTCTGGACGTGGTAAAACCCGCCCCCGTGAACTTGCCATTCCTCGCCATCCGCGGGTCCCGGGATTTTTCGGTTAAGGCCAAGATCGAGCGCGATAAAATAGAAGCTGGCGCCGATCCAGGCGATACCAGTTATGACGTGGAGCCAGCGCACGGCGAATTCGGCCCAAGACCAGAGAATGGCGAAATCCTGCATGACGCCACTAGAAGCGCTGCGGCGCGGCGTTGGCAAGCCATAACGCAGCGTTGCATGGGTGGCGGACAGATCTCAACTCCGTATCCTGCCAGAAAAAGGTCTCTGCTTTTCGTAGGCTAACTGTATCGCTCCACCCGACGCTACTCGGTTTGCGCGACCCTACGCTCAGCCAGAAGAAGATCGCGCTCGCCGGAAAAGTCGCAAACGGCTTGAATAGAATTCTCTGCACAATTCTCGCGTTTCGCGATCCCTTTAAGCAGAAGAAAAGCCATTTTGCGGCATGACTGGGACCCTCTGAATGGTGAGGCGTCTTGCACATGAAACCCATGAACTCGGATCAGTTCGCGCGACTTGCGGACCATTTGCCGGGCGCTGCCTTTCTTTATGAAATCCGCGGCGATGGGTCGGAGGCGGTTCGATTTCTGAACAAGGGCTGCGAGGACCTCTGGGGTGTGACGGCCGCGGAGGTCGAAAGAGACATGGCTGTTCTCTGGGCCATGATCCACCCCGATGATCTGGAAGCGATGGGGGAAAGCGTCCGTCTTTCGGCAGAGACGATGTCGCAATGGGAACATCGGTTCCGTGTCGTGAATGCCGAGGGCGCGGAGCGGCATGTGATCGGGCATGGCGCCCCGTCAGCAACGACGTCTGGCGGTGTCACTTGGGTAAGTTTTCTCTTCGACATCACCGCGCAAACGCAAACGAAGGCCCTGTTTGAGCAGGTGACGCAACAGCTTGATTATGTCAGCTCTGCTATCCCAGACGGCTTTGCGTTGTTTGACGCCGAAGAGCGTCTGATCGTCTGCAACGAGCTTTTCAGGTCATACTATGGTCTGGACCCGGGACGTTCGCTCAAGGGGCTTGCGTATCAGACCGTTTTGTCGCGCGCCGTTGAAACCGGCGATTTCCCCGATGCTCGGGGCCGCGAAGCAGAGTGGATGCAGACGGCCTTGGAGCGGTTTCGTGCCGCGGACAGTTTTTTTCAGGAACGACGCGGGGCCGAGCGTTGGTTCAAGACATTTGATCGTCCAACCGAAGATGGCGGTCGGGTGAGTTTCCGGCTGGACACGACCGAAACGGTCAAGCGTAACCACGCCCTGCACATGGCGGCTTCAACGGACACATTGACCGGACTGGCGAACCGGCGTGGCTTGTCGGAATGGATTGACGCACGCGCCCAGTCGATGGGTTCGGACAAACGTCTCGTCTTCTTTCACATCGACCTTGATCGGTTCAAATCGATCAATGACATCCAAGGCCATGACGCAGGCGATCAGGTCCTTCGCACTGCGGCGCAGCGTTTGACCGAACACATGGTGATCGAGCTCTCGCTCGCAGCGCGCGTGGGCGGGGACGAGTTTGTCGTCGCGGCCAAGACAAACTTGAGCGACGATGAGGTCATGGCGACAGCCGACCGATTTCGGCACGCAATCACCGAACCCGTAGAGATCGAGAATGGCTACTGTCAGGTCGGGGCAAGCGTGGGCATTTCAATATGGGCACAAGAGGGAGAAACCAGCGTCGAACAAGCGCTGCTGGACGCAGACACCGCGCTTTTGACCAGCAAGGACCGAGGCCGCAATCAATGTGCGTTGTTTTCGTCCGAAATGCGCGACATCGCTCTGAAGCGCGCGGAATTGGCAGCACAACTCCGAGAAGGGCTGGCGCGCGGCGAAATCGTGCCGTTCTTCCAACCCCAAGTGCATTGGCCGTCCGGAACCGTGTCCGGGCTTGAGACATTGGCACGTTGGGTGAAATCGGACGGCACAATCGTTTCGGCGAGCGGCTTTATCGACGTGGCGAACGAAGCCGGGCTTGTCAGCGCAATCGACGATCTGATGCTGAGCGGCATCCTCGACATTCTGCAAAGGCTTGAACCCTTCGTTCCGGAACCACCGAAGGCTTCGATCAACCTGTCCTCTGCACAGCTTCAAGATCGCCATGTGGTAGAGAACCTGTTGGATCAGTTGATGGAGAAGGGAATTTCGCCCAGACAGATCAATGTCGAGGTTTTGGAATCCACGCTTCTGGATCAACGGTCGTCGCTGGTCGCCAGCAACATCAAGGCGTTGGCTAAGGCAGGGTTTTCCATCGAACTCGATGATTTCGGCACAGGGCACACGGCCCTTGCAAGTCTGACGTCGTTCCCTGTTGATCGCATCAAAGTAGATCGCAGCCTGATCACGAACATCCACAACGACAGCGCCAAACAGGCAGTGACGGAGGGTATATTTTCGTTGTGCGAACGTCTGGGCATTTCGGCAATCGCGGAGGGCGTTGAAACCGAGAACGAGCGGGACGCTCTGTCTGAGATGGGGTTCACCCTTTTTCAGGGTTATCTTTTTGCCAAACCCATGTCGGCGGCGGCGCTGCTGGAGTGGATTGCGGCCCCAGCTGCACAAAAGGCGCTGGGCTAGCTTCCGCGATAGGTCGAATAGCCATACGCGCTCAACAAAAGCGGCACGTGGTAGTGATCATCGGCGCTCATCCCAAAGCGGATTGGGACTTGGTCCAGAAACAGAGGTTCTTCCGCCGCCTGCTCTGTGGAACGGAGGTAGTCCCCGGCAAAGAAGATCAACTCATACGTTCCGGTCTTGAAGGCCTTCTCATCCAAAATTGGCGCGTCGGTGCGTCCATCGGAATTCGTCACGGCCTCGGCAATCTTGCGGTGGCTGTTGCCCGACACCCGGTAAAGCGCGATTTTGATGCCTTCTGCCGGTTTTCCGAGCGCGGTATCCAGAACATGTGTCGATAGCCAGCCAGCCATATGCGTCTCCCTCTTTCCAGCGAGCGTTGCCGGGATTATCACGGATCGCAAGCCCTTCAAGGAGCCGCTGATGAAACGCTATCCCCGCGACATGACCGGATACGGTCCGACCCCGCCCGATCCGAAATGGCCGGGCGGTGCGAAGATCGCCGTCCAGATCGTGGTGAATTACGAGGAAGGCGGCGAGAACAGCATCCTGCACGGGGATGCCGCCTCTGAAGCGTTTCTCTCCGAAATCGTCGGGGCCGCCGCCTGGCCCGGGCAACGGCATTGGAACATGGAGACGATTTATGAGTACGGCGCGCGGGCGGGGTTCTGGCGGCTTTATTGGTTGCTCAAGGACCTTCCGGTGACGGTGTATGGCGTGGCAACTGCTCTGGCCCGGGCGCCGGAACAGGTCAAGGCGATGCAGGACGCCGGGTGGGAGATCGCGTCACACGGGCTGAAGTGGATCGAGTACAAGGATTTTTCGGAAGCCGAAGAAAAGGCGCATCTGGAAGAAGCGATCCGCATTCACACCGAGGTGACGGGGGAGCGGCCTCGGGGGATTTACACCGGGCGGGCGTCGATGAACACGGTGCGGTTGGCGGCTGAGGAAGGCGGGTTTGACTATTGTGCGGATAGTTATGCAGATGACCTCCCGTATTGGGAAAGGTTCGGGGATCGGGATCAGTTGATCGTGCCCTATACGCTCGATGCCAATGACATGCGGTTTGCGACGCCCCAGGGGTTCAACTCGGGGGATCAGTTCGAGGCTTATCTGAAGGACAGTTTTGATACGCTTTATGCCGAGGGGGTCGCAGACGCGCCGAAGATGCTGTCGATCGGGCTGCATTGTCGTCTGGTCGGGCGGCCCGGGCGGGTGGCCGCGCTCAAACGGGCGATCAAGCATATGGCGGGGCATGACGGCGTGTGGTTCGCGACCCGGCTGGAGATTGCGGAACACTGGGCGGCAACGCATCCGCCGCGCGACCGGGTGCGGCCTTCTCAGATGAGCCGGGCGGATTTCGTGTCCGCCTTTGGGTCGATCTTCGAGCATTCGCCTTGGGTGGCGGAGCGGGCCTTTGAGCGGGAGCTTGGGCCGACCCATGACACGGCGACGGGCGTGCATGCGGCGCTCGCGGCGGTGTTTCGAAGCGCGACTGAAAATGAGCGTTTGGGCGTGCTGACCGCGCACCCCGATCTTGCGGGCAAGCTGGCGGCGGCCAAGCGGTTGACCGACGCTTCGACGGCGGAGCAGGCTTCGGCGGGGCTGGATGCGTTGACCGATGAGGAGCGCGCGCGGTTCACCCAGCTGAACGCGGCTTACACCGAAAAGCACGGGTTTCCTTTCATCATCGCGGTCAAGGACAACACCAAGGCGAGCATCTTGGCGGCCTTCGAGACGCGCATCGGCAATGATCGCGCGACCGAGTTCGCGACGGCTTGCAAACAGGTCGAACGCATCGCTGAATTGAGGCTCGCGGAGTGGTTCGCGTGATCACCATCCAGCCGATCACGGCGGAGGCCTTTGCGCCCTTTGGGGATCTGATCGCTTGTGACGGCGATCCCGACAAGATCATCAATCAGGGCCGCTGCAGACGGTTTCATGATCGCGGTCGGTTGGACTTTGGCGAAGGGGCGGCGGGGCTGAGCCTGTTTCAGGCGGAGCCTCGGCCCCTGCCACTCGCGCTCGATATGGTCGAGCGGCATCCGTTGGGAAGCCAGGCGTTTATCCCGATGTCACGGCATCCGTTTCTGGTGATCGTGGCGCCCGATGAGGGCGGGACCCCTGGCGCGCCGCTGGCGTTTGAGACCGCCCCGGGACAGGCGGTCAACTATCATCGCGGGACGTGGCATGGGGTGCTGACCCCGCTCCATGCGCCGGGGATTTTTGCGGTCGTGGATCGGATTGGACCTGAGGCCAATCTTGAAGAGCACTGGTTTGCGACGCCTTATGAGGTGCGGCGGTAGCTCGATGGGGTCTGGCCGAACTCGGCCTTGAACGCGCGGGTCATGGCGGCGGGGTCTTCATAGCCCGAACGGAGCGCGATTTCGGCGATTGAGAAGTCGGACTGCTCGGCAAGGCGGCGGGCGGCCATGAGGCGGAGGCGCTTGTAGACCGTTTGCGGCGGCGCGCCGAGTTGGGCGTTGAAGGTGCGCGTGAGCGTGCGGGCGGTGGTGCCGAGGCGTTTGGCGATGCTCTCAACCGGGAGGGGGTCTTCGATGGCCTCGGACATCGCAGCGAGTGCGTCATAGACCAACCCCGGTCCTTGCACGTTCACGGTCAGGTGGCGCGGGCGTTCGGCGGTGGGGTGGAGGAAGAAGGCCTCGACCTCGAGCCGGATCGCCTCGCCATGGGTGCGGCGGATCATTTCGCGGACCATGTCAAAGGCGGTCATGGCCCCGCCGCATGTGATCCAGCGGCCATCAAAGACCACGCGATCGGGGGTGGCGTCGACACCCGGGAAGGCTTCGGAGAAGGCCACGAAATCGTTCCAGTGGATCGTGGCGCGACGGCCATCGAGAAGGTCGGCAGCGGCCAGAAGCCAGCTACCGGTGTCCAGACCCGCAATGGTCGTGAAACGGCGGGATGCGGATGTGAGCGCGCGTTTGGTGGCGCCGGTGGCCAGGCGCGGGGTGTCATAGCTGGACATCACGAACAGGACGTCGCCGCCGGGGTGATCGGCGATTTTGGCCGAGGGTTGGACGGGGAGGCCGGAGGAGGACAAGACGCCTTGGCCGTCAAGCGTGACGAAGTCCCAGGCGTAAGCCTCCCACCCGAGGAGTTCGTTAGCGGCGCGCAAGGGTTCGACCGCATTGGCGAGGCAATGGTTCGAGAAGCGCTCGAACAAGAGGACGGCGATGGTTTGGGGGCTTCGGGTATCAGTACGCCATTTTTGCATGTTTTTTGTCGTATTTGGCATGGATTGAACCGTCAAGGCGTCTATGAGGGGCTATTCGGCTCTGGGTGGGTTTGGGAGGACGCGCGGATGCAGTTCGGATTGACGGACGAGCAGGGAATGATCGTCGCGACGGTGCGGTCGTTCGTGGAAAACGAGATCTATCCCCATGAAGCCGAGGTCGAGCAGACGGGGGCGGTACCGCGCGAGGTCGCCGAGGCGATCAAGGCCAAGACGATCGAGCTTGGGTTTTATGCCTGTAACTTTCCCGAAGAGGTGGGTGGCGCGGGGCTCAGCCATCTCAATTTCGCGCTGGTCGAGCGAGAGCTGGGGCGCGGGTCGATGGCGCTGACGCATTTCTTCGGACGGCCGCAGAACATCCTGATGGCTTGCGAGGGCGAGCAGCGGGAGAAATACCTTCTACCTGCCGTACGGGGCGAACGGATGGATGCGCTTGCAATGACGGAGCCGGATGCGGGCTCGGACGTGCGGGGGATGAAGTGTTCCGCCGTCCGGGACGGGGGCGACTGGGTCATCAACGGGACCAAGCATTTTATCTCGGGCGCGGCCCATGCGGATTTCTTCATCGTGTTCATCGCGACCGGCGAGGACATGACCGACAAGGGTCCGAAGAAGCGGATCACTTGTTTTCTGGTGGATCGCGGGACGCCCGGGTTCAAGGTGCGGGACGGGTATCGCTCGGTCAGCCACCGGGGCTATGACAATGCGATCCTTGAGTTCGATGATTGCCGTGTTCCCAATGCTCAGGTGCTGGGCGAGGTCGATGGCGGCTTTGCGGTGATGAACACCTGGCTTTATGCGACGCGCCTCACCGTGGCGGCCATGGCCGTGGGGCGAGCGCGGCGGTGTTTTGACATGGCCGTCGACTACGCCGCCGAGCGCACGCAGTTCGGCCAGCCGATCGCGAAGTTTCCGGCTGTCAGCCTTCACGTCGCGGACA
>CAZWZG010000055.1:17040-17263 GCA_964638245.1 uncultured Rhodobacterales bacterium | reverse complement strand
CGACGCCTGCAACAGCTTGAGAATGATGTTCTCGACGTCCTCACCAACATAGCCCGCTTCGGTGAGCGTGGTCGCATCGGCCATCGTGAATGGTACGTCTAGAATTCGCGCCAATGTCTGCGCCAAAAGCGTTTTTCCGCAGCCTGTCGGCCCGATCAGAAGGATGTTCGACTTCGCCAGTTCGATATCGGACTTCGACGCGTGGTTCAGGCGCTTGTAGTGG
>CAZWZG010000055.1:0-17030 GCA_964638245.1 uncultured Rhodobacterales bacterium | reverse complement strand
CACGGCAACGGACAAAACGCGCTTGGCGTGCGCCTGGCCAATAACGTAATCGTCCAGAACCTGGCAGATTTCCTTGGGGCTTGGCACGCCGTCCGAGCTTTTCAGCCCCGCCGACTTCGTCTCTTCGCGGATGATATCCATGCACAGTTCGACGCATTCATCACAGATGAAGACCGTCGGGCCCGCAATCAGTTTGCGGACCTCATGCTGGCTCTTCCCGCAGAAGGAGCAATAAAGCGTATTTTTGCTGTCACCAGAGGAATTTGCCATGGGTTTCTCCGCTCGTTGCAGTCACCAGTACACTCGATACCACCGGCGGCTCCCCGCTCTTTTGAAGCAGCGTAGGACAGAGGCCAAGCCTGTACAACGTCAAATTGTTATTATCCTCGTCACGCGTCCTTTTCGTCCGCTTTGTCACGATTTTCCACGATTTCGTCGATATGGCCCCATTCCTTGGCCTCTTCGGGGGTCATCCACTTGTCCCGATCAAGGGCCTGCTGGACGGTTTCATAGTCCTGTCCCGTGTGGCGCATATACAGTTGATAAAACCGCTCGCGGGTCTGCTCGATATGCTTGGACTGGATCAGGATGTCTGCCGCCGTCCCCTGCGACCCGCCCGATGGCTGGTGCACGAGGAATTCGGCATTCGGCAAGGAGTAGCGCATACCCTTCTCGCCACCAAGTGCGATCACGGACCCCATCGATGCGGCAAGACCGCAGACGAGGGTCGAGATTTTTGGTCGAACATACTGCATCGTGTCATAGATGCTCATCCCCGCGATCACGGATCCGCCCGGGCTGTTGATGTACATCGAAATCTCTTTGGACGGATTTTCCGCCTCAAGATGCAACAGCTGAGCGACAATCAACTGGCTCATTCCGTCATGGATCGGACCATTCACGAAGATGATACGTTCCTTAAGAAGGCGCGAGAAAATGTCATAAGCGCGCTCGCCCCGGCTTGTCTGTTCGACGACCATGGGGACAAGATTCATATAGGTATCGACGGGATCCTGCATCGGGCAACCTCTGATTTCGGGATTTTCTTAGTGGGCAACTCTTTCCAGAGTCTTAGTGACCCGTCCGAGGGGCTGCAAGGGCCAGCCGAAAATTCAACGCCCCACAACGGCTCGGCAGGCTTGCGCCCGGGGATAGGGCGTGCCTTTCATATCCCGCAAGGGAGAGAGCGATGGCAGACTACTCGGTTCCGGTTGGGATCCTTCAACAGCGCTTTGGCGAACGGTTGCAAACGGGCGAGGCCATGCGCGCCCAGCACGCGCACACGACCACTTACCTCGAAAACCAGCCCCCCGATGCGGTGTTCTTTGCTGAAACAACCGAAGAGGTTTCGGAAGCGGTTCGGATCGCGCACGACCATGGCATGCCAGTCATCGCCTTTGGCACCGGCTCGTCGCTTGAAGGGCAACTGAATGCCCCTAAAGGCGGTCTATCCATCGATCTGAGCGCAATGAATCGCGTGATCGCCGTCCACGGTGAAGACCTGACCTGTGAAGTTGAACCGGGTGTCACGCGCGAGGACCTCAACACGCATCTTCGCGCTACCGGCCTCTTCTTTCCAATCGATCCAGGTGCGAATGCCTCACTTGGCGGCATGGCAGCGACGCGCGCGTCGGGAACCAACGCCGTGCGCTATGGCACGATGAAGGACAACGTGCTCGCGCTTGAAGTTGTGTTGGCGGATGGCCGCGTCATCAGGACAGGCAGTCGGGCGCGAAAGTCGTCTGCCGGGTACGACCTTACGCGTTTGTTCGTCGGTGCAGAAGGAACTCTTGGCATCATCACGAAGCTGACGCTGCGCCTCCATGGCATTCCCGAGGCCGTGGGATCGGCCCGCGTCGCCTTTGAAGACCTTGAAGCCGCCTGCAACGCCGTCATCATGACGATCCAGATGGGCATTCCAATCGCCCGGATCGAGTTGATTGACCCAGTTACAGCCGAAGCCATCAACGCCTATTCCAAGACTGACTTGCCCAAAACCAATCTTCTCCTTTGTGAATTCCACGGCTCGGACGCGGGGGTTGCCGAGCAAATGGAAACCTTTGCGAGCATCGTCGACGACATGGGCGGAACCGACTACGTCACCGCCGTAAGCGCCGAAGAACGCGCCAAGCTCTGGAAAGCGCGACATGATGCCTACTGGGCAATGCAGGCGATGATACCCGAGCCGCAGACGATCGTGACCGACACTTGCGTGCCGATATCCAACCTGGCGGCTTGCGTGACCAAAGCCAAAGAGATGGCCGATGCGTCTGGGCTGCTTGCCCCGATCGCAGGACATGTTGGAGACGGAAACTTCCACATGGCGATCATTGTCGAAAAGGGAGACGACGCGGCCCTTTCAAAGGCCAAGGCGTTTGTCGAAAACCTCAACGCCCTTGCACTTGAGTTTGACGGCACATGCACGGGGGAACACGGCATCGGTCAGGGAAAGCGCGCCTATCTTGAGCGGGAAGCCGGCGAAAGTCTGGACGTCATGCGCGCCATCAAATCAGCGCTCGACCCAAAGAATATCATGAACCCGGGCAAGATCGTCTGAATCCTGACGAGCGATCGGCGCTAGGGCATGCGCCCATCATTTTGAAAGACTCCATGCAAACGGTTTTTTCGCACTGACGCATTCCCATCACGCCAAACGAGTGCCATGCATTGTGTCAAGGACATCGCACTGAAAAACGCCGCTTTTCCATAGCGGCCCATTTTGAAGAGATCTGAGATGCAAGACATTGCCCCCTTCTGGCAGAACTACGTGGATGGCGAATGGATTGATGGAGGGGCCGGACGCGTCACAATCGACAATCCGGGCACAGGCGAGCCCCTCGCAGAACACGCTCTTGCGGATGCAGCCGATGTCGATCGCGCTGTTGCCGCGGCAAGGCGTATCGCAGACAGCGGCTACTTGACGGATATGCGTCCTGTTGAGCGGGGCCGCATGGTTCAGAAGATCGGGCATTGGCTTTTGGAGAACATCGACGAAATCGCTCGCGTTCTGACGCTGGAACAGGGCAAGCCGATTTGGGAATCCGAAACCGAAATTCGCGGTGCCGCCCGCTATTTTGAATACTACGGCAATCAGGCCGACACCGTTGAAGGTCGCCAAGTCCCGCTAGGACGCAACTATTTCGACTTCACGCTGAACGAGCCCTTCGGTGTATCGGCGCAGGTCATTCCCTGGAACTATCCGGTCGAAATGGCAGCGCGTTCGCTTTCGGCTGGTCTGGCGACCGGCAACGCTTGCGTCATCAAGACCCCGGAACTCACTCCAATGGCGTGCCGGTATGTTGCTCTGGCAGCCGAAGCCGCCGGGTTTGCCCCGGGATGCGTCAACATCCTGTGCGGCTGGGGTCACGAAGCTGGCGCAGCACTGGTCGGACATCCCGGGATCAATCAGGTCGTCTTCACGGGCTCTGTGCAAACCGGCATCGCTATCGCGACCGCAGCGGCGCAGAACGTGGTGCCTTGCGTCCTGGAACTGGGCGGAAAATCCGCTGCAATCGTGCATTCGGACGCGGATCTGGATCAGTTCCTGGACAGCCAGCGCTGGGGCATCTTCTTTAACGCCGGTCAGGTCTGTTCAGCCATGAGCCGTGTCATCGTCCATGAAAGCATTCACGACCAACTGGTCGAGCGCATGGTCGAGACGGCGAAGGGTCTGTCGGTGGGTCCGGGCATTGAGCGCACCGAGTCCGGTATGAACATGGGCGCGATGGTGTCCGAGGCCCAGCGCGACCGGGCCGCAGACATGTGCTCGACAGCTGTGGCTGCGGGTGCGCGGGCCGCAACGGGTGGGCGCAAGATGAACCAGCCAGGGTTTTTCCTGGAACCAACGATCTTCGACAACGTCACACCCGACATGGAAATCGCCCGCGAAGAAGCCTTCGCACCTGTCCAGGCCGTCATGCCCTTCAAGACGGACGCCGAAGCCATAGAGATCGCGAACGGGACCGACTACGGGCTCGTCGCCGGCGTCTTCACCCGCGATCTTGACCGGGCAACGTCGGCAGCGCGACAGCTCCGCAGCGGGCAAGTCTTTGTAAATGAATGGTATGCCGGCGGTGTCGAGACGCCATTTGGTGGATTTGGAAAATCGGGCTACGGTCGCGAGAAGGGGCGCGAAGCGCTTTGGAATTACGTTCAAACAAAGAACGTCGCGATCCGTCTCAAGTGAATCCAGCGGTCCTGGAACGCAAATGGCGCTCGACTTAAGGTACAAAGGCCACGGATATCGAAATCGGCAATCGCAATAGCGCGGGTCAGTTTCTAGGTGGGATTGTCCAGCACCGTCGTCATCAGAACCGCGGTTGCGATCGCACCCCTAGCAGTAGTTGGCGAGTATTTTTCTAAGGTCACAAGCCAATTCCCCTTTCGGGATCACAAGCTTCGGTCCTCGGGAATTGCTACGCCGACATTTGACGCTTTGCTTAGAAATGCACGAGGTGGATTGGGGGCCGAGGTGCTCCGCAAACCAGCGTATGAACAGCGGTGGCTTAATCCGACAACGAAAGGAAGCAACTTCGAGGGCGATTATCGGCGCCATGCGCCGGCGAGATCAAATCATGTGAAGCAGTTTTTATTCTGCGACAATAACCTGACCAGCCACTGCTGCGTCATGCTCCCTGTTAAGAAGCAGCACCACAAGCGCAGTCAACAGAATTGAAACGGCCCCGGCGCAGGCATAGATCGCAATGCAGGCCAGAAGGTTTGCCCCAGCAAACAGAGCAAAAGTGGCGCCAAGAGCACCCGCTCCAACTCCCAAAACCAACATTGCAATAAGCATGGCCGGTGTCCTTCTCTTATGGGAAGAGTAGAAAGACTGATTGGGGCGGAAAATGGGCGTTTGAAAGGAAGTTCGCGGACTTAGGCCGCCTTCGTTTGGGGTATCTTGGCGCTCCATGGAATAGTGTAACTGTCAAAAATCGCCGCGACTGCCTCTTCTTCTCCGGCGCATTCGACGTGGGCGACGAGCCCACGTTTTGGATCCTCGGTGACTTCGACAATGCGCGCCTTCAAACCAGCTTCTTCAAGGCTGGCGTTGACCACCCGGGTGATCGCAAGACGGCGAAGATCGGGCTTGAAGATTTTGCCAACGGCCGTTTTGGGCAGTTCATCAAGGACTTCGACGTATTTTGGCACAGCTGCCCGTTCGCCCACATGGGTTTTGGCGTACTCTGCCAACTCATCCGAAGTGGCGTTCGCGCCCTCAAGCAATTCCACGTATGCGCATGGGATCTCTCCCGAGTGCCGATCCGGTTGCCCGATCGCACCGACAAAGCCCACTGCGGGATGCATGGCCAGAACCTCTTCAATTTCGGCAGGATCAATGTTGTGGCCGCCTCGAATGATCAGGTCCTTCGCGCGCCCCGTGATCCAAAGGTAACCGTCCTCGTCGATTTTCCCCAGATCGCCTGTGCGAAGGTACCTATCGAAGTGGTAAAGGTCCTTGTTCTTGTCTTCGGCCGTGTATGTGGCGCCGGTGACTACGCCTGGGTTGGCAACACAGATTTCGCCGATGGTGCCCGGCTCGGCGTCCTGAGGACCTTCCGGGGTATCAACCAGAATTTTGACATCTGTATACGGAAAAGGCAGCCCAACTGAGCCGACTTTCTTGTCACCGTCCAAGGGGTTACACGCCACAAGGCAGGTACACTCGGTCAGTCCGTAGCCTTCGATGATCTCGATGCCCGTCGATCCCTCAAAGCGCTTGAACAACTCCATCGGCATTGGCGCTGAGCCCGAGAATGCCCGTTTGACTGTCGAGATATCAGCGTCCACTGGGCGCTGCATCATGGCAGAGACCGCCGTCGGAACCGTGATTATGAATGTTACGCCATAGCGCTCACAAAGCTTCCAGAAATTGTCAAATACACCGTCGCCGCGATAGCCAGCAGGCGTCGGAAAGATGACATGGCAACCAGATGTGAAAGCGCCCATCATGATCACGTGGATCGCAAACACGTGGAACATCGGGAGCGGGCACATCACGACGTCTTCTTCGGTGAAGAGAAGCTCATGCCCAAGCCAGCCGTTGTAAACCATGCCGGAATACTTGTGCTGGGCGACCTTTGGCGTGCCTGTCGTGCCCCCAGTATGGAAATACGCGGCGACCCTATCCCCTGCGCTGTCGGGAAAGTTCAATGTGGTCGACTGCGCATCGACCGCAGTGTTGAAGTCCATCACCTTGGCTTGGTGCTTTGGCTCGTGTTTCGGGCGGATCAGCGAGACGATCCATGACTTCGGCGGTGTCAGGTACCGTTTGAGGTCAACCTCAAGGACGTGATGGACGCCCGGCGCCATCGAGATGGCCTCAGCCACCTTCTGCGCGATATCCGTCTTTGGGAAGCTTTTGAGCGTCACAACGACCTTGGCGCCCGACCCATGGAGGATCCCTGCGATCTGCTCGGCATCCAGCAGCGGATTAATCGGCTCCACAATTCCCGCGATTGAGCCACCGATCATCGTAACAAGGGCTTCGGACGCGTTTGGCATGATGTAGGCCACGACGTCCGTTTCCCCAATCCCCATGGAATGAAACAGGTTTGCAGCTTGGAACGACCGGTCGCGGAGCTGTTTCCAGGTCAGCGTTTCCGCCTTGTCCTTGGGACCAGAGGTAATCTGATAGGAAATCGCAGGCCGATCGGGAAACGCGTCAGAGATGCGCGTGATCATCTGCCGCATCGTTTCCGACTTGGCCCGCTCGTCATATGACATTTTGGCTTCGATCGCGTTGCGATCTGCCATGCTCGTAAACGGACTTTGCGCCATGTTTTCCTCCCAATCGCCCTGAGCCGGTTAACCTCCGGCGTCTTTGAGCATAGTTAAGGAAATAGCGCTTTTTGGTGCAAGTTGTACCGTTACGTCGTTTGACGCCCCGATTTCTATTCTGCCGCCACGTCAGCCGTGAACTGCAAACGGGCCAAGCGCGCGTAAAGCCCGCCTTCGGAAACAAGGCTTGCGTGGGTGCCGGTCGCTACAACGTTGCCGTGATCAAACACAAGAATACGGTCCGCCTTTTTGACGGTTGCCAAACGGTGCGCGACAACGATTGTCGTGCGGCCTTGGGCAAGTATATCGACGGCATCCTGCACGGCCCGCTCGCTTTCGGCATCAAGAGCAGACGTGGCTTCATCCAGAAGAAGCACAGGGGCGTCGCGCAAAATAGCCCGCGCGATTGCAATCCGCTGTTTCTGCCCCCCCGAAAGCATCACGCCCCGCTCGCCAACATAGGTGTCATACCCTTGTGGAAGTTCCATCAAGAAGTCATGGGCGGCCGCAGCGCGCGCCGCCTTTTCAACGTCCGCATCACTGGCATCGGGTCGCCCAAATCGGATGTTCTCGCGCGCAGAGGCAGCAAAGATCACAGGGTCCTGCGGCACCAACGCCAGTGCCCGCCGGAACGACGTCCGTTCCATCGCATCGATCGCCGTGCCATCCAGTCGGATGGTCCCCGTGTCGGTGTCATAAAAGCGGAGAAGCAGCTGTAGAACGGTACTTTTCCCGGCCCCCGAAGGCCCTACAAGCGCGACGGTTTCGCCAGGTTCGATTTTGAAGCTCACACCTTGTAACGCGGCGATGTCTGGCCGGGCTGGGTAGTGGAAGGTGACATCGTCGAACTCAATCGCACCCGTGACATGCGGAACGGGTTGCGGGTTGCTCGGGTCTTCGACGGTATCAACAGCCTCCAACAACTCGACAAGCCGCTCCGTTGCGCCAGCCGCGCGTTGCAATTCGCTCCAGATTTCTGACAGGGAGGCGGCAGCACCGGCAACCATGATGGCGTAGATCACGAATTGAACCAATTCGCCAATGGACATGACATCAGCGCGCACATCGCGGGCACCGATCCAGAGCACGCCCACCACACCCGAGAAGATCAAGAGGATCACGATGGCCGTAAGGACGGACCGTGTGGCGATGCGTGTGCGCGCCGAACGAAAGCTCTCCTCAGTCACACGACCGAAATCGGCGTTGGCCTGAACTTCGCCCGTGAAGCTTTGTACAGTTTGAACCGAAAGCAAGGCTTCCGACGCTTTGCCCGAAGACGCCGCGATCCAGTCCTGGTTTTCTCGGGACAAGCGGCGGACACGGCGACCAAGCGTGATGATTGGCACGATCACAAGCGGAACGATCAGAAGGACAAGGCCGGCCAATTTCAACGACGACACGAACAAAAGGATCAGACCGCCGATTAGCATCAGCAAGTTGCGCAAAGCCCATGAAATTGAAGAGCCGATGACGCTGAGGATCAGCGTCGTATCGGTGGTGATACGCGACAGGACTTCGCCCGTCATGATGCGTTCGTAGAAGGCAGGACTCATCCCGATCATGTGCTCGAAAATGGCCTTGCGAATGTCCGCGACGACCCGTTCTCCGATCCACGTGACGATATAGAACCGAAGGGCCGTGCCGACCGCAATGAGAGCGGCGAGCGCAAAGGCCGCAAGGAAATAGCTGTCCAGAATTTCTGGCGTCGAGGTTTCAAATCCGTCCACAACGCGGCGCACGGCAAGGGGCAAAACCAGCGAAACCACAGCTGTAAAAATCAGGGCAAGGATCGCAAGTCCAAGCTGGAGTCGGTAGGGCGCCATAAAGGGCATCAACGCGCGCAAGGCGGCGATGTTCTTGGATTTTTCGCGCTCGGCTTCCTGGTTGAAGCTGGTGTCCGACATGGGTTCCCTTCCCTGTCAGAGACATACGATTTGGCTGTCAGCTTCGCAAGACAGTGACCTGCCCAAAAGCGCCGGCATCCTAGACGGTGCGCGTCTCTTTCTGGAGGTGCTCTGGATTGTCGGGATCCATGCCGAACGAAACCGCCAACCGCTCAAGCCCACGGTACAGCGGCTGCATATCGAGAAGCGGATCGACCAACGGGTGACCTGTTGCCGTTTTCGGCGAAAGGGCAACAAGGTTGGCGCCCTGTTTTTCCAGCCGCTCAATTGTGGGGTCCATCGAGCCTTTGGTGCCGCTTGTGATGGCCAACACCGGATGCCCATCGACCAGCATCGCGCTGGGACCGTGCAACACCTCAGCGCCACTGTAGGACGATGCATGAACCCCGCACGTTTCGATGAGCTTCAGCGCCACCTCGTTGGCAATCCCCAACCCTGCCCCACGCCCCAAAACAACGGCCCGGCGTTGCGTGCGTATGGATGGCCCAAGGATGGCGAGCCCATCCTCGGCCTCAAGCCTTCGCATGCAATCTGGCAGTTTCGTCAGCGCACTCGCGAGTTCTTGATCCTCTGCCCATTCCGCCAGAAGCCAAAGCCCAGCCACAATCGAATTGAAACAGCTCTTGGTGGCTGCAACCGCGCGCTCTTTTCCAGCGGCGATGTTGATCACTGAACTCGCAACTTCTGCAAGCGGGCTGGTCGCGGTGTTTGTGAGAGCGACGATCTGTGCACCAGCCTCAGCCAAGGACTCGCTCAAGACGCGAATGTCCTCGCTTGCGCCTGATTGGCTGATGGCCAAAACGGCCAAACCCTTGGCCTTGAGCGGAGTTTCATAGATCGAGGCGATCGAAGGTCCGATCGATGCGACCGGAAGTCCCAAAAGCATTTGCGCGGAGTAGTTCAGATAGGTGGCTGCGTGATCCGATGATCCCCTTGCGACCGTGATAATGGCAGCGGGGTCCAGGTCCCGCAGTTCACTCGCGATGCTGCGAATGGCGGCCTGTGCAGGCGCCTCGGTCAGCCGCGCCGCGGCCTCAGGCATCTCTTCGATTTCCTGTGCCATGAAGGTCGTTTGGGGCTGTTTCATTCGCCAGCAATACCAACGTCGGCAACGTCCACGGGCTCGGGATTGAACCCACCCGGTTGTCGCACGGCTAGCGCGCCCCGCTCGTTCCCGGCGGCAAGACACGCAGCCAGGTCATCTCCGATGAGCCAGCGCGACAAGAAACCCGCATTGAATGCATCCCCCGCACCTGTCGTATCAACGGCATGAACAGGCGATGTGGGCGCGTCCAGCGTCCCAGCACTGCTGATCGCCGTTGCGCCCGAAGCGCCGCGTTTGATCACCGTCAAAGGCGCGAAGACGTCCGCGAGGCCCAACTCAGACATGAAGGACCACTCGGCCTCGTTGGGCAAGAACACATCGATTTTGCCAGCGAAGTCTTTAAGCGCGGACGTGTTCAAAGACTCGTCCCAACTGCAATCAACAGAAATCGTCATACCCTGCGCCCGCACGACCTCGATGATTTCTGGCTGCGCCACAAGGCTAGCAACCTCACCAACGTGGAGGTGTCGTATCCCACGGCGGGCCAGTTCGGTGGGCGCAATCGCGGGAAACGCGGGGCCTGCGCGACGTGTAAGGAATGCCCGATCCCCGGCCTCGACCATCGCAACTGTGATTTGCGGACCAGCCGCCTCTGGGAGGGTCCCGCTGAGCGTCAAATCGACCTTAGACGCCTCGAGTTCAGACCGCATAAGGTCGGAGAACGGCGAAGACGGGAGCATCGTTGCCAAACTCGACTGGTGCCCCAAAGCCGCCAGATGCGCCGCCGTAATGAACGCGCCGCCACCGGCATGCGTTCCGAACCCGTCGGTAAACACCTCTGTCCCTAGCGATGGAAGCCGGGGCAACCCCGTGAAGATCAGGTCGCAATACAAGCGACCGACCGACAGGATGGCGGGTTTCGGATCCTTGGACATCAGCTGAGCGCGGCCCCGCTTTCGGGATCAAAGACGTGTATGTTTTGCGCTTCTGCGCCAAGGTTCACCGTCTTTCCAAGATCCGGTGGCGTACGACCATCGGCCTTGGCGATGATGTCCCCATGCGCCGTGCCCACGTGGATCAAGGTTTCATGGCCAAGCGGCTCGCGCACATTCACGGATCCGCTGATAAGTGCGGGCCCTTCGACGGGCTCGAGGTCCTCTGGTCGGATACCGAGCATGACCTTGCGTTGTCCGCTGATCGCAGTGCCAAGGTTCACCTGAGAGCCGCCATCGATCTGAATGGCCCCATCCGCGACAGTTGCCGGGATCATGTTCATCGCTGGTGATCCGATAAAGCCTGCTACGAATGTGTTGGCTGGCGTGTGATAAACCTCGGACGGCGTGCCGACCTGCTGGATATGTCCATCCTTCATGATCACGATCCGGTCCGCCATCGTCATGGCCTCGACCTGATCGTGAGTGACGAAAACAATCGTAGCGCCAACGCGTTGGTGGAGCTTCTTAATTTCTAGCCGCATCTGCGTGCGGAGCTGTGCATCAAGGTTTGAAAGCGGCTCGTCAAAGAGGAAAACCGCAGGGTCGCGGACCATCGCGCGACCGATGGCCACGCGCTGGCGCTGACCACCCGACAGCTGACTTGGTTTGCGGTTCAGAAGATCGGTCATCCCGAGAATTTCGGCGATCTCGTCGATCCGCTTTTCCTTGTCTGCGCGCGGCATCTTGGAGGATCGCAGACCAAAACCGATGTTCTTGCGCACTGTCATATGCGGATAGATCGCGTAATTCTGGAAAACCATGGCGATGTCGCGATCCTTGGGCTCAAGGTTGTTCACGACGCGACCCGCAATCTCGATCGTCCCGCTTGTGACCTCTTCAAGGCCTGCTACCATGCGCAGGGTCGTGGACTTGCCACAGCCGGATGGGCCGACCAGTACGACGAATTCACCGTCCTGAATGTCCAGGTCGATGCTGTGTAGCACTTCGGTCTTACCATAGCTTTTGACAAGTTGGCTCAGCTTGAGGTTCGACATCGTTCAGGTCCCCATCACGCCGGCGAACGCCGTGTTCAGTTTTGCTTCTGCTGCCGCATGGCGGCTTTCGCGCGCATGCTGGCGCGCACTCAAGTCCGCCAGTGTTGCACCATACCCATCAAGTGCTGCGATCAATGCCGCTTTGGCTGGCCCACCGGGTCTGTCCCGTCGCGCCACAAAGGTTTCGGCGGCAACGGCGGTCTTGAAGGCCGGCTCATCGGTCACGGGCGGACGATCGACCGCCTTGATGAAGGCAGCCTGAAAAGCGCTAAAGCCCGATCCAAGCGGCGCTTCTTCTGCGATCACGGCCCGCGCCGTGGCGGCCGCAATTTCGTGGGCCTGCCGGAAACTCAATCCTTCATCGCGCACCAAGGTGTCCGCCAGCTCTGTAATGGTGATACAGGCGGCATCCGTGGTTCGGGAGACGCGCTCAGAATTGATCCGGCAGGCCGGGAGGAACGTCGTCAAAAGCCGCAACACGCGGCTTCCGCTGTCAAAGGCGGCGTAACCGGCTTGTTGGACTTCGCCTTCGCTGTCGTTCATGTCCGTAAAGGGCGTGTTGTGCATTGTGCCCACGACCATGTCGCAGCGCCCGACGGTGACGCTGGCCATATGGCGCAAGTGTTCGATGGGCACCGGGTTGCGCTTTTGCGGCATGATCGAGCTGATCTGCACGAGACTGTTAGGCACATAAATCTGTCCGACCTCGAAGGCCGACCAAAATTGCAGATCCTGGATCAAGCGACCCAGATGGACGAAGACCAGCTTCATCGCCGAGTAAAGCCCGGTCACATAGTCGACCGATGCAATGCAGCCGTATGAATTCAAGAGCGGCTCGTCAAAGCCCAGCAACTCTGACACCCGCTCCCGATCAATCGGAAAGCCGGATGTCGTAATGGCCGCGGCCCCCATCGGGCAATGTTCCAACCCATTTGCTGCGGCATCCAGCCGTTCTGCATCCCGCAGGATGACTTCGATGATCGCGCCAAGGTAGTGCCCAAAGGTCGTCGGCTGCGCTGGCTGACCATGGGTGTAAGCCACAATGAGCGTATCCGCTTCCTTGCGCGCCTTGTCCGTCAGAGCCGCCGCAAGCGCATGAAGTTCGTTGATCAATCCCGCGACGCGCTGGCGAAGTGCCAGCTTGAACAGCGTGTGATCCATGTCGTTGCGCGACCGTGCCGTGTGGAGTGACCCACCAAGATCCCCAAGGCGCTGTCGAAGCTCGGCTTCGACAAGGAAGAAATAGTCCTCATGCTCTCCGGTATAGGTCAGGGCGTCGATGTCGACCTCTGCTTCGATCGCGGCGAGGGCCTTTGCCAAGGCCTGGGCATCCGCTTTCGAAAGAATGCCCGTCTCGGCCAGCATCACCAGATGCGCGCGATTGATCCACGCCATGCCAACCGCGTAGTTCGCCTTCACACCTTCAAAGAGCGGCGCAAGCACGGTATCGCGGTAGACCGGATCGGGAAAGACGGTTGTGTCGGTCATCCCTTGAGCCCCGCCATCACGACACCGCGAATGATGAAGCGCTGGAAGATCAGGAAGACGATCAGCGTCGGGATCGTTGAAATCGCGGCGCCTGTCATGACCAATTCCCACTGCACATCCGCTTCATCGGCAAACGTCGAAAGCCCCACGGGGAGCGTGTACATGTCCCAGCTGTTGGTCACAATCAGCGGCCATATGAAGGCCGTCCAATTGCCTAGGAAGATGAAAATCGCCAGCGCCGCCAAGGCCGGTTTGACCAGCGGCATTGCCACGGTCCACCAGATCTGTAGCTCGTTCAGCCCGTCGATCCGCGCCGCCTCGATGAAATCGTCTGGCACAGTCTCGAAAAATTGCTTCATCAGGAACGTCCCGAAGGCCGTCATCAGACCGGGGAACATGATGCCCCAATACGTATCAAGCCACCCGAACTGCTGGCTCATCAGATACCACGGGATCACAAGCATCTCGGTCGGGATCATCAGCGTCGACAGGATCGCGATGAACACGATGTAGCGCCCCGGGAAACGGAACTTGCACAGCGTGTAGCCGATGAGGCTGTCAAACAGGACCGCCGAAACCGTCGTGATGATCGCGATAATCAGCGAGTTCATGAACCAACCGTAGAACCGTCCGTCTTCCAGCACGTATGTATAGTTCTCGAAATGCGGCTCGTTCGGGATCAGCGTGACGTCGTAGATCTCATGCGGCCACTTCATCGATGTCGACAGCATGTAGATGATCGGCATCACCATCAGGATGCCGCCAAAGAACAAGAGCAGCCAGCGAATGTACTGGCCCCAATCGCCCTTCTTGCGCGTCACTTGCGCTTTGAAAAGCGAGTCCGAGGACGCGCGGATATCGTCAACGGCAGCCATCAGCGATCCTTCATGATCCAGAGTTGGAACAGCGAAACAAAGAGCAGGATCAGGAACAGCACGACGGTCTGCGCGGCGGCATACCCCATGTCAAAATCTGTGAACGCGCTTTGATAAATCGCAAGGACCAGCGGTTTGGTTGAGTTGAGCGGACCTCCGGGGTCGCCGGTGGTCATGTTGAAGACCTGATCGAAAATCCGCAGGAAGCCGATCGAAGAGAAGACGACAAGGAAGACGATCGTCGGTTTCAGAAGCGGGATCGTGATCTCGAACAACGTCGCGGTTTTCGAGACGCCATCGATCCGGGCCGCTTCGTAGTAGCTTTGCGGAATGGCCCTGAGACCAGCCATGAAAATAATGATCTGGAACCCAAGCCCTGCCCAGACGGCAGGCGCCAGGATCGCCGGAAGCGCGTTGGTGGTTGAGCGCAGGAATTCAATTTGCGGAATGCCGAAATCGGCAAGGAAATTGTTGAACAAACCAATGGGCACAGGCTGATAAAACCACCGCCAGACCCAAGCCATCGCCACTGCGCTGGTCATGAAAGGCAGGAAATACAGCATGCGGATAAAGCCATGCATGAACCGGGTCTTATCCAGATGGAACGCAATCAGAAACGAGATGACGAGACTGACAGGCGTTCCGATGATCAGATAAACGAAGGTGTTGCGGAACACTTGCCAGAACGTCGGGTCGCTCAAAAGCTTGGCGTAGTTGTCCCAGCCTGTCCATTCACGCGTGCCAAGAAGATTCCAGTCCTGGAACGAGATCACCATCGCGTTCCCGGTCGGATAGAACCGGATCACGATGTAGAAGACGACCGGCACGGCGAGGAACGCCCATGCCCAGACGATCTGCTTCTGGCGAATGGAAAGGTTTTTGTACATAAGCCCGCCCGAAAGGAAGAAAGGGCGCGGTTCCCCGCGCCCTTTTGTCATCAGTTCGACGCGTAGAACTCGTCGAGCAGTTTCTGTTCGGCTTCGGCAGCAATGGCCATCGAGTCAGCCACCGACATGCCTTCAAGCTTCACCCGCTCTACCGCATCGATCAGAACCTGACGCTGGGCGCTTTCGTTCACGAACTTGGTCGTGTTGGCATAGGCCAGGCCCTTTATGAACGGTCCAAATGTCGGATCATTCGCGTTGGCGTCCGTCAGACCAACCGACGGTTTGGCAGGAAGCTCGCCCACAGTATCAAGCCAGATCTGCATGGCTTCGTCGGATGTGACGTACTGCATGAACTTGACCGCAGCGTCGTACTTTTCACCCTCGGCCTTCGTGGTGATCGCGTTCACCCAATAGGACGAATAGTTCGAGCGCATGCCTTCACCGGTTGCCGGAAGCTCGGTCACGCCCCACTGAAGGCCACGTGTGCCGTTGAGCGAGCCGATACGGAACGAGCCGTCGATGTGCATACCCGCGCGACCCGCTTTGAACGCAGCTTGAGGTTCATCCATGAAGCCGATGGCGCCAATGCCGCCCTCTTCACCAAGACCGACATAGAACTCCATCGCCTCGATGCCTTCGGGCGTGTTGTAGTTCACGGTCTTGTAGTCATCGAGATAGGGCTCTCCGCCGAACTGACGGACAAGGCCTTCACGGAACCAGTGGTGGTCCTGCGCGGTCATACCCATGGTCAGGCCAGCTTGCGTGATGTTGCCAGCGCCGTCGCGCTCGGTCAGCTGCGCGCCGATTTCGAGCATTTCGTCCAGCGTCTCGGGCGGACCGTCGATACCGGCGGCTTCAAAGAGGCGTGTGTTGTAGAACAGCGCGAGTGAGCGCACGGCTGTTGGGAGCGCCCAGTAATTGTCGCCTTCGCGCATGGCTGCAACCATGGGGAAGAATTCAGCGTCAATCTGATCTGCCGGGAATGCATCCGCTGGGAGCGGCTGGATCAGGTTGGCGGCTTTGTAGTCATTGAGCCAACCGTAAAAGAGTTGCACCACATCGGGCCCTTCGCCCGCCGGGATCGCGGCGGCAACCTTGGTGCGGTAGTCAGCATACGGGAAATGGGTCATCTTGACCGTGATGTCCGGATTGGCTGCCTCGAAATTTGCGATCAGCGTTTCCATCGCTTCTACGCGCGCATCAAAGAAATACTGCCAATACTCAATCTCAACTTCAGCACTGGCCGAGGACGCTACAAGCGCCACTGCGCTCGTGGCTGTCGCAAATGCCATTGCCTTCAATTTCGTGAATTTCATGTCGGGACTCCCTGGTTGTTGCCGCTGGCTTGGTGCCAGTCGTGGTGCGGAGACAAGCCGCGAATGAATCAACGCTAGCCTAGCGAAGTTGAATCATCAAGTAAGTTGAGTTAATCCCGATTCATGGCCCTTTCGACCAAAACCGTAGGCGCGAATGCCGAGCGCGCACGCAGCCACAACCGCCAGATGGTTCTGGATCGCGTTCGTCAGGCGGGCCAGATTGGACGAGCCGAGATCGCGCGCGGTTCGGGGCTTTCGACGCAAGCGGTGTCCAATATCATTTCGGATCTTTTGTCTGACGGATTAATATCCGAGCAAGGGCGCAAGGCCACAACGCGCGGGCAACCCCCTGTTCAATATGGACTAAATGCGTGTGGCGGCTATGCAGTCGGGATAGAAATCCGCCCGGATGCTATCTTTGCCGCGGTCCTAGATCTCTGCGGCACGCCAGTTGCTTCACTTCGGCGCAGGCTCAAGGCGCGCGACCTTGATGGCGTCACACACGCCGTTGTGGCGGCGAAATCTGCAATCATTCAGAAGGCGGAAATCGACGAGGCCAAGGTCTTGGGCGCTGGTCTGGTGATGCCCGGTCCCTTCGGACTTACCGGACTAAGCGGTACGGGGTCTGAGTTCTCGATCTTCCATGATGTCTCGCCGACCGCATGGTTCAGCGACGCTCTTGGCCTGCCCGTGGTCGTTGAAAACGACGCCAACGCGGCCGCCGTTGCCGAACGAGTGGCTGGGG
>CAZWZG010000054.1:0-17325 GCA_964638245.1 uncultured Rhodobacterales bacterium | reverse complement strand
ACCCTCTCTTATCAAATCACCCTGAACTGTCCCATTGGTGCTGACGTCAGACACCCGTCTATCACGCAGACTCGCTGTTTGCCGTGACCCCGGTCTCGGCATCGATCCCGATGCTTGGCGAGGGCGATACGATCGACATCACACTCGACGGCGAGACGATCAAGCTACCGGCGGATCTCGTACACCCGGACTATCGCGAGCTCTTCGACCGGATCGTCGATTGGGCCTATGACGAAGCGCACGATATCAGCGCCCCCGCGCTCACCGAAGATGACGCCGCCGCGACACTCGATACGGCAGCAGCGGCGAGCGGCGTCAGCCTGCCCGCGGAGCTCCAGCAGGCGGCGGTCGCCGCAGTGCTCGCGCTGGCAAATCGCATGAAAGAGCTGGCGGCTGCGGGACGCAACGGCATCTGGGCTTTCATTCTGCGTAACACCTATAGGCCCGGCCTGCTTGCAGGGCAGTTCAACGGGCTTGTGAGTAATCCGCCTTGGCTGGCGATGAGCGCGCTTGCCGATAATCCCTACCGCGAGGTGCTCTCGCGCCGCGCAACGCTTTATGGCGTCAAGCCGGCAGGGCAATCTTTCCTGCATCTTGAGCTCGGCACGACCCATCTGCTGCATGCTGTTGACCGCTATTTGGCGCCGGGGGCGGCGGTTGCCTGTCTCGTTCCCGGCACGATCTTCAATGGAACGCATCATGAGCGGTTCCGGCAACGCACCTATCTGACCAGTGCACGACCGGTTCCTTTTTTCGTTTCCGAAGTCTGGCAGATTGCGCCCGGCACCTTCAAGTATCCCGGTGCCGCACTGATCGGGCACAAGGAAACAGGGCCCGGTGCTGCCAACAAGCCGCCGCAACATGGGTTTGTCGCTCGGCAGGACGGGCCGGAAGCGGCGGAGTTCTCGATCCGCAAGATCGGTACGGCGCGGACCGCATGGGTGCTGGAAAAAGGCGGCATGCCCGCCGCACCGGCCGGCAGCGAAGAGGTTTCACAGCAGGGCGCAGACATCATGCCCCGCGGAGCGGTGTGCGTAGAAATCCTGAATAAATCCGGCAACGAGTATCGCGTTGATACCCCGACTCGGGGCACGCAATGGGGCTTCACCGTCAAGCAGGTGAAGGAGCTCGCCGGAGAGCGCTTCCCCGGCCATGTCGCGCCGCGCTTCATCCACCTAATCGCCCAATCCGAAAATCTGTTGCCGTTCGTGCTCGGTGACGACCGCGCGCCCGTGGCCATTCCGGCGCACCGCGATGCTGCCGGCGCGTGGCAGATTTACGAACCCACTGAAATCCGGCGTATGGGCTTCACCAATACCGCGCGGCGCTTCAACGCGATCAATACCCGGCTGCAGACCGTCGGTGCCGGAAACACGCTCGAATACCGGATCAATGTGCGAAACAAGCTTACCAACCAGCAATTCGGCGATGCCGGCTGTCTCGTCCTATCGGGCGCGGGCGGCAAGCATATCTGCGCTGCGTGCCTGCCGCTGACCGAAGCCAACGATCTGGTCATCGATCAGACATTGTACTGGCAGGTTGTGCCAGATGAGGACGAAGCGTGGTTCAGAATCGGCGTGCTCAACAGCAGCGCGCTGACCGAAGCGATCCTGCCGTTCAATCCGGAAGGGGATTTCGGGCCGCGCCACATCCACACGCTTCCCTACCGGCTTATGCCGGCCTTCGATCCAGAGAACGAGGGTCATCAGCGCATCGCTGTACTCGCACGCCAGCTCGCAGCGATCGCCGCTGCAGCGGTCGCTGGCGATGCGTATCTCGGTGATCCGAACCGCGCGCTGACGCGGCGCCGTTCCAAGCTGCGCGAAGCGCTGGCCGCAACGGGCGAGAAGAAAGAACTCGAAAGCCTTTGCGCCGCGCTGCTCGGTACAAGCTCACCGGAAGACGAGCTTGAGGTGGTTGGGGCAGTTGGCGATCACAACGTCGGCTGTGACAATGCGATGGATGGCGGTGCGCTTGGCAAGTGATCCAAACAGGACCCATAATCGAGACAGTCATGCTCGGAGTACTAATCACTAAATGCGACCCGGCTCGAAAGCAATTCGTAGCTGAGATGAATAGGGCATTCGGTTCAAATACTTGGCCACCTATTCACCAAATTTGCGCAGTCATGAGGTCCGGAGAATATCGGCCCTAAGAGACCGCTTCCGGCCCTCCTGGCGGCTAGGACAGTGCTCAGCCCCTTCCACATAACCCTTGAAAACAACGGAAAAATCCGGCCGCAGCCGGATCGGGAGAACGCTTTCGCGGGGGCAAGTGGCGGAGAGACAGGGATTCGAACCCTGGAGACGGTCTCCCGCCTACACACTTTCCAGGCGTGCGCCTTCGACCACTCGGCCACCTCTCCGTGCGCCGCGCTATAGCGCGGGGCGGGGGCGCACCGCAAGCCCCAGCGGTACCTTCATCAAAGGATGGTTATGCTGAGGTTGAAAGATGAAGTCTGACCGCTGTCCCGGCCATCTCCCATCTGGTAGACGCGGATCACGTAAGATCCCGATACCGGTAGTGTGATCTGGGCGTTCGTCCCGTTCAGCGAACCATTGTAGATCGCCTCGCCGGTGCTGCCCGGTGGCAGGATGTTGAAATAGACCGTCGGGTTGGCCACGAGCGAGACATACATGGTCTGGCCTGCACCCGCACCAAGCGTGTAGTCGGCAATGCCCGCACCCGTGACGGTTTGATCGGACAAAACCGTTCCCGAGGACCCGGCGGGGAATTTGACCTCAACCGAGGCGGATTGCGCCCCCACGATGCCCGCAAGCCCAATGCCCATTGCCACGAATGCCGGTATCAGTCGTCTCATTTATTTTCACTCCTTCGCCCATGCGCCAAACGTCACCCAATTGCTCGGGTCACGCAAGGATCAGCTTCGCCGAAGTTCGGCTACCTCTTTGCGCAGGGCCTGAATTTCGGAAAGGATCATTGCCGTTTCCTGTTTCATGGCATCCCGCTCGTCGCGCGCTTCGGCTTCATGCTCGGACTGCATGGCATCCACGATCACACCAATGAACAGGTTGAGGACCGTGAACGCGGTGGCCAGGATGAAGGGCAGGAACAGCATCCAGGCGAGCGGGAATTCCTCCATCACCGGGCGCACGATGCCCATGGACCAGGACTCCAACGTCATGATTTGGAACAGCGTATACGCGCTGGCGCCAATGTCCCCGAACCATTCCGGGAAATCGGCGGCGAAAAGCTTCGTCGAAATCACCGCGAAGACGTAGAAGATCAGCAAAAGCAAAAGCACAATCGATCCCATGCCGGGCAGGGCCTCAAGCAGGCCCGAAACCACACGCCGCATGGATTTGACGCCAGAAATCAGACGAAGAACCCTTAGGATCCGGAAGGCCCTCAGAACGGACATCGCTCCGGTGGTCGGAACAAGAGCAATCGCCACGATGATAAAGTCGAAGACCCGCCATGGGTCCCGCCAGAAGCCGCGGAAATCGACGATCAGGCGTCCGATGATTTCCAAAGTGAAGATCGCAACAAAGACACGATCCACATACTTTAGAACGTGACCGTAAGGCTCGTTGATCGCAGGGACGGTCTCCAAACCAAGCGTAATCGCGTTCAAACCGATCAGGACCAGGATCGTGTTTTCGAACCGGCGGTCTTCAATTCGTTTCTTCAAAAAAGCGCGCATGGGGAACTCCTGCTCTTGGGCATGGATGTCGGACGCAAGTGACGGCCTGTCAATGCCGACCCGCGATATCGTCCCAGAAGGTGGCAATCAGGCGCGCTGCCAGATCAGGCGCTTCTTCGTGCAAAAGGTGACCGAGCCCGGCAATATGTTCCATGCGCGACGCGGGCATGCGCTCGCAAAACCGCTCGGACACGGCAGGCGGGACCGTGCCGTCGCGATCTCCGATGACGAAAAGCGACGGGGTGGCAATGGCTGGGGCCTGCTGTACCAGCGCATCGACGGACCATTGCGACATCATCTGGAGCGTCCCCTTCACATGGCCGCTGTCTCCGGCCAGCGTCGCATAGAAACTCAACATCTCATCGTCGACTTTCGAGCCTGTCGAGCCGAGGATCTTCCGCACATTCTGTGGTCCACCAGAGAACGCCGCGAACAGGGGCGGGACCAGCGGGTTGATCGCCAGAAAGCGGGCCATCATCGGAAATAACCAGCCCGCAACCCCTTCGAACCGATCCAATGCGGCGTTAAAGGCAACGACGCCCTTGCCTACATCTCGACGCGCCAACTCAAGCGCAACGGCGCCACCGGCGGAATGGCCGACAAGGAGGTCTGGGGTGATCTCTTCGGCCTCCAAGAGACGCTCAAGATCCGTCGTGGTCGCTGGCAGACCTGATCGAAAGCCTGTCCCCAGTTTTGTGAAGCCGTGCCCGGGCAGGTCGAGTGCGACGACCTGGAAGCGGTCTGCAAGGAGCGGCATGACATCGCGCCAGCTGTGGGTCGAGGCGCCTGCACCGTGCAGCAAAAGAACCAGCGGCCCGGATCCCATTTCCTGAATATGCCAGGTGTGCGGGCGGCTTTGAACGAAGCGCGAATGCTTGGAATGCGGCCAACCCGCGCCGTGGCGCGCCCAGTCCAACCGCTCAGCTCCGATCCGACAGCGCTGTTGCCAGCGCCCGCGCATCCGCCCGTGGAAGCGGCAAGTACCGCGCCCCCATATCGCTGGAAAGGGTCTGCAGCGCCGATTGCGGGCGAAGACCCGCGTCCACAACAATGCTTGAATAGCCGGTTGCGCGAAGGCGCTCGGCCATGGATTTCGCATCCGCGCCCGCCTTGGCCCGCCCCGGCGCGCCGTCGATGTCGATGTTTGCACGACCGTCCGTCAACAGGACCAGCGAGGGTGTCATCCCCTTGCGGGCTGCGGCCTCGGCCGTTTCCAGCGCCATCTTGAGGCCCAGAGCCAGGGGGGTACCACCTCCGCCGGGCAAGGCGGCCAATCGGCGCTTGGTCTGGACCAGCGAACGGGTGGGCGGCAGAGCCTGCTCGGCCCGGTCGCCGCGGAAGGTGACAAGGCTGACGTGGTCGCGCTTGGAATAGGCTTCGCCCAGAAGCAACTCGACCGCACCCTTGACCTCGGCCAGACGCGCGGCAGCGGCAGAGCCTGACGCGTCGACCACGAAAATCACGACCCGGTCGGATTGTTCTTCAAACCGCCGAACATGGATATCCGAGGCCCGCACCGAAATGTGTCCGGCGGAGGCCGGACGCAGCTTTTGCCAAGGGGCTGCGGCCGCGAGCGTCGCCGACAAGTCCAGACGGCGACCCGAGACCAGCGCACCGGGACGTGAGGGCAAGGGGCGCCCGCGTTTGTGACTGATTTTGCGCTCGCCCGCGCCCGAACCACGCAAGCTTCGCCCGCCCGCGGCCTGCAGCGCTGCCAAAAGGTCGGGCGGCAAAGCCGCCCGGCAGGCTTCTATGATTTGGTCCTCCAAGGCGGCGTCGCTCTTTGACGATTGATCTTGTTGATCTTCTCCGGTTTCGGGCGGCGGGGCAGGCGCATCGATGTCCTCGGGTGCAGGCGGCGCGCTGGCCAGATGGGCAAAGGACAACTCCGCGGCAACGGCAAGATCCGCGTCAGTCACATCGCGCCCTTTCAGCGCAGCATGAGCCTTGGCGACATGGGCCGCCAGAAGCGCGCGGCGCGGCTCGTGCACGCCCATTGCGCCCATGCCCGCCACAAGCGCGGTCAGCATGTACTCGGGTAAGTCGGTTGTTCCCAGCCGCGCCCGCGCCGCCGCAATCGCGTCGCCATCAATGTCCAAGGTGCCGCGCGGCTCCAACGCAACGAACAGCCCCATTCGATCGGTCAGGGACGCCGGGGGCAGGGGATCGTCTTCGGTCCCTTCGTCCAGAAGGACGGCCACATGTTCTCCCTCATCCAGGACCAGGGCCAGCGCGCCCGCCAACGCCGGCTCGATGCGTTCCGCGCCGGGCACGACAATGCTTGTGGGGGTGCCCCGAAGCCCCTCCGACCAGATCCGCCGCCCGGCGGCAAGACTGGCCGCTGTATCCAGCCCGCCCAACACGTCGCCCACCTGCGCACCCGGCGCGAGCCGTTTAACGCACGGCAAGGGCAGCGCGTTCAGAGCCGCTAAAACGTCGTCACGATAGGCTCCGGCGCGTGAGCGCAGCCATATCCCTCCGATCCCCTCGGGATCGATTGCCAGAAGGCTCAATGCAAGGCTGGCGCTCATTCGGCGGCTGTCGAAAACGCTCCGAAAAGCGTATCGACCATGCGCATGACGCGGGTTTCCGATCCCGCTTCGTCCAGCGGATCGCGCCGCAACCGGTGACGCAGCGCCATCGCTGCCACGCGCCGCAAGTGCGCACGGGAAACCTCTTCTGCCCCCTCGAACGCGGCCAGCGCTTTAGCGGCCTTGAGCAAGGTCAATTCGCCGCGCAACCCGTCCGAGCCAAGCTCAAGACACAGCGCCGCGCCATCGGCCAGCGCGGCTTCGGGCAGGGCGACATCACCCAAGGCGTCGCGCGCCTTGACGATCTTGCGCCGAACACGGCCATCGGCGGCGCGCCATTTCTTCAGGAATGCCGCATCACCCGTCTCAAAGGTCATCCGCCGCTTGATCACGGCGACCCGGTCCTCGACCGTGGCGGGCGAGCGGACATCGACCGACAGGCCGAAGCGATCCAAAAGCTGGGGACGAAGCTCGCCTTCTTCGGGGTTGCCCGATCCCACGAGCACAAAGCGAGCTGCGTGCTGAACAGATAGGCCTTCACGCTCGACAAGGTTTTCCCCCGACTGCGCCACGTCCAGAAGCAGATCAACGATGTGATCCTCAAGAAGGTTCACCTCGTCGATATAAAGATACCCGCGATTGGCCCGCGCCAGCAGCCCGGGTTGAAACGCCTTCTCTCCCCGCGCCAGCGCGCGCTCGATGTCCAAAGCGCCCAGCACGCGGTCCTCGGTTGCTCCCAGCGGCAAATCCACCACCGGCGTATCGCGTTTAACGATCTTGGTCGATCCGACCTCCGCCCAATCCGGGCAATCCTCAAGACGTTCCGAGTTCACCGGACAGCCCGCAACGACTTCGATCTTGGGCAGCAACCCGGCCAACCCGCGTACCGCCGTCGACTTGCCCGTGCCGCGATCGCCAAAGACCAGAACGCCCCCGATCGAGGGGTCCACCGCCGTCAGGATCATGGCCAGCTTCATGTCGTCTTGCCCGACAATCGCCGAGAACGGATACACCGCTTTGGTCATGCCAACATCCTTTCCGATGTCTCTTGGGACAGCACGCTGCGGCCCTCCCATTGTCCGGTCTCACCCACGACGCGAAACCGGGCGTATAATTCTTCGCGGAACCAGTTGCCCTCGCGCACAGCCTTGATGGCCTGGGCATGGGGCCCGTCCCGACGCGCAAATTCCGCCATCGATTCGGCGCTGGGCCAGATCGAGAAGGTCACTTGATGCAGCCAGGGCACCTCGCCAATGCCGATTTTGAACATCACGTTCGGGTCCGCCCCGATCGCCAACGAGATATTGGGCACGCGGCCCCAGAAGCGATGCAGGATCTTGGGTTTGATCGTGGCGCGCGTCAGCGCCGCAATGGGCGTGCCTTGGGTGTCGTCCTCGACCGCGAACGGTGCCACGCCGGACCATTGCCCACGGGCCGAAGACGGGGCCAGAAAAACGGTCCAATCCTCGTCCGAGCGCCGCCTCCAACGCTTGTAAACAGGGGCGTTCGCGATGTTTTCGCGCGCTTTTGCTTCGTCGGGCCATGTTGCAAGGATCGCCCAGACAGCGGTGTTGGGCTTGGGCGTGAACCCTTCGTCCATCCCCGATCCGCACAGCTTCCAGAAACCGACATCGCGCATACGCCAGAAATCCAGGCGCGCCGCGCCCATCTGGCCAAGGACCCACGCCCGGTCCCGTATCCGGTCAAACCGGAAAATGCTCAGCGATACTGTTTGCACCGGCCCTCCACGGCCTGTGTTGGACGTCTGATATGTCAACTAAAGTAAACACCAAGAATCGCAGATTGTAAATTAAACTAGACACTCGTATTGTCGCACCTATGGAAATGCGCCCGCTGAACGATCCGCGCCCACACGCCTGCGTCATTGGCGCCGGGCTGGGTGGCCTTGCCGCCGCCATGCGCCTTGGCGCCAAGGGCTATCGCGTGACCGTGTTCGACCGGCTCGACAGTCCGGGCGGGCGGGGCACAGCGATCCACAAGGAGGGGCATCGATTCGACCTTGGTCCCACGATCGTCACCGTACCGTATGTCTTTGAAGAGCTTTGGAAAGCCTGCGGTCGCGACTTCAACGCCGACGTCGATCTCAAACCTCTTAGCCCGTTCTACGAAATCCGCTGGCCCGATGGCTCATCCTTCACGGCCAGCCAGTCGACAGAAGCCATGCGCGCGGAAGTGGCCAAGCTGAACCCGGGCGACGTCAAAGGCTTCGAGAAATTCCTCAAGGACAGCGAACGCCGCTACGAATTCGGCTTTGAAGACCTTGGTCGCCGCCCGATGCACAAGCTATGGGACCTGATCAAGGTCCTGCCGACCTTCGGCATGCTGCGCGCCGACCGCTCGGTCTATGCCCACGCCGCGACGCGCTTCAAGGACGAACGCCTACGCATGGCGTTCAGCTTCCATCCCCTCTTCATTGGCGGCGATCCGTTCCACGTCACCTCGATGTACATCCTTGTCAGCCATCTGGAGAAGGAATTCGGGGTCCACTACGCCATGGGCGGCGTCGCCGCGATCGCCAAGGCGATGGAGGGCGTGATCCGCGATCAGGGCGGCATGATCCACTACAACACGGACGTCGACAAGGTTCTGACCGAGGGCGGTCGCACCTCGGGCGTGCTGCTGGACAGCGGCGACACCGTCCCTTCGGACATTGTGATCTCTAACGCCGATGCCGGGCACACCTATGACACGCTCCTGCGCGATCACCCACGTCGCCGTTGGACCACGCGTCGCTTAAACCGCACCCGTTGGTCGATGAGCCTGTTCGTCTGGTACTTCGGGACAAAGGGCACGCGCGACAAATGGGCCGACGTGGGCCACCACACGATCCTGAATGGCCCACGCTATCGCGGGCTGGTGCAGGACATCTTCATGAAGGGCAAACTGTCCGACGACATGAGCCTTTATGTCCACCGCCCCAGCGTCACCGACCCCACCTGCGCGCCTGAAGGCGACGACACGTTCTATGCCTTGTCCCCTGTCCCGCACCTCGGGTTTGACGGTGCCGCCGACTGGAGCGAGATCACCGAAGACTACCGCCAAAAGGTGCAAGCGGTCCTGGAAGACCAGCTGCTTCCCGGCCTCGCCGACCACCTCGGGCCATCCGAAATTTTTACCCCAGACACCTTCCGGGACCGCTACAAAAGCCCCCATGGCGCCGGGTTCTCGATCGAGCCGCGCATCCTGCAATCGGCATGGTTCCGGCCCCACAATGTGTCCGAGGAAATCCCCGGTCTGTACCTTGTAGGCGCAGGAACCCACCCCGGCGCAGGCCTTCCGGGCGTCGTTTCGACCGCCGAAGTCCTTGGCAAACTCGTCCCTGACGCCGCGCCTGTCGCGACACCCGTCGATCTGGCCGCCGAATGAACCGCGCCGCTGATATGGCCCATTGCCGGTCCTCGATCCGCCACGGATCGCTGTCGTTCTATGCCGCATCAAAGCTTCTGCCCAAGGCCATGCGCGACCCCGCGCTTGCCCTTTATGCCTTTTGCCGCCTCGCGGATGATGCAGTGGATCTCAACGAGGAAAAGACCGCTGCGGTCTTCCGTCTGCGCGAGCGCCTTGACGCGATCTATGCCGGCACGCCCCATGATGCCCCCGAAGACCGCGCTTTCGCCCTCGTTGTGAAAGAGCATCGCATCCCCAAAACCATCCCCGACGCGCTCCTCGAAGGGTTCGCTTGGGACGCACTCGAACACACATATCCGACCCTTTCGGACGTCCGCGCCTATGGCGCGCGCGTCGCATCGACCGTAGGCGTCATGATGGCGCTGATCATGGGCGTGCGGGATGCAAATGCATTGGCCCGCGCTGCCGACCTCGGCGTCGCAATGCAGCTGACCAATATCGCGCGCGATGTGGGCGAAGACGCCCGCGCACGTCGTCTTTACCTGCCGCTCGATTGGCTGGAAGAAGCTAACATCTCGCCCGAGACGTTCTTTGCCGAACCCGTCCCCTCGGATCCTGTCCGTGCCATGACCAAACGCCTTCTGCGCGAAGCCGATCGGCTCTATCTTCGCGCCGAAGCCGGCATTCCCGCGCTGCCCCGCCGGGCGCGTCCGGGCATCTTTGCTGCGCGCCATGTCTATGCCGGGATCGGCGGCGTCATCGCGAAAAACGGCCATGACAGCGTCACCATGCGCGCCCGCACCGGGACCACCGCAAAGATTGGCTGGCTGGGACTTTCCATGCTGCGAAGCTGGACCAGCGTTGTCATGCCGCGCTCTGCCGTGATCTATGCGCCGCCCTTGGATGAGACCCGCTTTCTTGTGGATGCCGCATCCGAAGCCAGTCCGCGCGCCGAGCGCGACGCCCGCAAGCGCGCCCTGGTCAGTGTCCTTGCCGAGTTGGAAGCGCGTGACCGCGCAACGGCATGATCAACCGGGCCTACGTGGCCCCGCGCGTTTCGCGTCACCCTCAAACACTGGAAGCCGCGATCACCGCGCCTAGGTAAGCCCCATGGAAATTTTACTCTTCTCCGTCTTTCTCGCCTCCTGCTTTGCCGCTGGCGCCACGGGCGCGATGTTCCCGCCCGACGAGTGGTATGAGGGCCTCAAAAAGCCTTCGTGGAACCCGCCCAACTGGCTGTTCCCGGTGGCATGGACAACGCTCTATTTGCTGATGTCGTTCGCCGCGACCCGCGTGGCCTTAAACGAAGGCGCGGGCCTTGCGCTCGCGTTGTTTGCCCTCCAAATCGCGCTGAACACACTCTGGACGCCGGTGTTTTTCGGGCTCAAGCGGATGGGAGCAGCGCTTGTGGTCGTGATCTGCCTCTGGTTTGCGGTCCTGGCAACGCTCGTTGCGTTCTGGCAGGTCGACACATTGGCCGGGATCGCCTTCATTCCCTACCTCGTCTGGGTCACGGTCGCCTCGGCGCTCAACGCAACTGTCCTGCGTTTGAACCCGGACGCCAAGCCCGCCTGAGCGCGCGCTCCTTCATCTGGACTTAAATATCCCGGGGAGTCCTGCTCCAACGGAGCAGGGCGGGGCAGAGCCCCAGGCCCGTCAATCCCGAAAAACCCACCCTGGCCGGCGCGGCACACGCACCGCCAGCATCGGCATCAGCCATGGTCCCCGGAACCGATCCAGATCCAGCGATTCATGTACGCCCTCGGTTTCTTCCCCATGGATCTGCGTTCGCACAACCGCGCGATTATAGAATGGCGCGTCCAGCATCGCCTTAGCCTGGCGCGGCTGATACCCCGCATCAGCGCGGGTTTCGCGGTAGACGGTCCAGGGGCTGCGCGCGAACCGCGTTTTTGGCGGGGCATCGAACGGCTCGATATCGCCGGCATCCGTGAACTTCGCACCAACCGCCAGTTCCGAGCCATCCATGCGGATCGCATCGTAAAAACAGGCGGCACCACCGGTCACCGGGAACCGCCCCCAGGTCCAGTAGCGGAAATCCTGCTCGAGCGCGCGGGTGCCGAAATTGGCATCGAAATAGCCATGACCCGACCATTGCCCGCGCTTGCCGAGTTCGACATCAATCCGCGCCGACGGTGCGAAAGGCCGCCAAACATGCGTTCCCTCGGGTGTCAGCGGCAATTCAACGTCTGTCACCGCGCTTGGCGTCAGTGTGATGCGTCCGCGCACCCGGCTGATGAGCGGCAGAGACGAAACCTCATCGACATTAATGACCAGCTTGTCGCCATCCCAGGTCAGCCCGCTCGGCCCAACCTCGAACGTCGTCTCGGTTTGACGCAGCGCCGACACCCCGCGATCGGTCATCGTAAATCGCCCGCCCGGGCCATAGGTCGCGACATTGATGCAGACGTGGTTGTCGGGCCGCTTACGGCCACTCCAGCGATACCAGGGCGAAAAAACCGAACCGATAAAGGCAATTACCGAGACGGCGTATGTGCCACAGTCGCTGACCCCGTCGACATACCACCACGCATAGCCGTTGGGCGGGACGTCGACGGCAAAGCAAGGTCCGCGCTCATCACCGCGGCCGCGTGCGCGCCGGAAAGGGTTACCATCGCGATCCCCGCCCCCGGGTGCGCTCCGCCCCCCGCCAGGTACAAGCCCGGGATCGCCGTGCGCGCCCGGGGCCGCTTCAGTGCTGCCATCGTGCCATGCGGGGATAGCCCGTAAAGGGAACCGACGGATGCGGGAAACAGCCGGTGAAACTGGCCCGGCCCCGTCAGGGTTTCGATGTCCGGCGCGGGGCTGAACCTCAGGCCAAAACGCTCCAGACTCTGGAATGTTTGTATCCGACATCGGTCAAGCTCCTCGCGTTTATCGTGTTCTTGCGGCGCGGCATTGATGATGATCTGAAACCGCTCCAGCGCGTCACGGGGGCCGATCCGGTCCTGCGCGCAAATGTAGTGGGTGGGGTCATTGGGCATCGCACCGCGCGCAATAGGGCCGAATTCCGTCTTCGGGTCGTTGCCGAAAAACACGTTGTGATACGCCAGTTCAGGCCCCGTCGGCGCGGCGGCAAAGGTCCAGACCCGCGCTGAAAGGCTCCGTTCGGCCACGGCCGTTTCGGGCACGGCATGGGTGATCGCGCCACCCAAAAGGCCCTGCCGCAAAGCACGCGGGTCGCCATTGAACACAACGGCGCGCCCGGGCACCCGTTCGCCCGTCTCCAATTGTAGCCCCGTCACCTTGCCGCCCTGCACCTCAAGGCGGCCCACAGGTGCGCGATACCTGATGTCGACACCCAGGTCTTGGGCAAGCTTGGCCATGGCGCGCGCCAGCCCGTGCATACCGCCCTTCACCGCCCAGACGCCCTTCGCCTCGGCCCGCCAGATCAGCGACAGCAGGGCAGGGGTCTGACCCGGATGCCCGCCCACGTAGGTCGAATAGCGCCCGAACAACTGGCGCAAGCGCTTGTCCTTGAACGCCCCTTTGAGCATTCCCGCAAGGCTGCGCCCCGGTGCCATATCCGCCATCAGGCGAGGTTGTGCGAGGACAGTTTTGATCAACTCTGCCATGGACGGTTCGCTGGATTGCATCATTGGCGCATCAAACGCCTCGAACAGGCGTGTCGCCCGCGCGTTGAACGCGCGAAAGGCATCCGCCTCACGACGACCCGCGAAATCTGCAATCGCTGCGGCGGAGGCCTCGGCATCCGCAAAAAGATCAAGCGTTGATCCATCCTGCCAGAAATGGCGTGCCAGTTCGGGAAGCCGCACGATATCCAGCCGCTCTTCCAAACGTGTGCCCGCCTCAGCGAAAAGCGCATCAAACACAGGCTTCATGGTCAGTACGGTGGGGCCTGCATCCACAGGGCCAGCGGCACTGGGCACCTGACGCATTTTGCCGCCCGGCGCCTCGGCTGCTTCGAAGACGCGCACCGCATGGCCAGCCGCCGCCAGCCGGATTGCCGTGGACAATCCGCCAAGCCCCGCACCTATCACCAGAATCTGGTTTTCCGTTCGCGCCATAGTGGATTGTTGACTCATATGGCCAATCTGTCCACACTGATTTACACATAAGTGTAAGCTTAAGCTGACATATGAGGCCTGCAATGCCCCTTCGCGCACGAATAAATACGGCCATCGGCACGGCAATCGCCGGTGCGCAGGGCGGACCGGCTCAATTGTCGGACGCACTGCACTATGCGGTGACGCCGGGCGGGGCGCGCATTCGACCGACAATCCTGCTGTCCGTTGCCATGGCTTGTGGCGACGACAACCCGCCGATCGCGGATGCCGCTGCTGCGGCGCTCGAGTTGATGCATTGTGCGTCGCTTGTACATGACGACCTGCCCGCATTCGATAACGCGGATATTCGGCGCGGCAAGCCCGCGCTGCACAAGGCGTACTCCGAACCTTTGGCCGTGCTGGCAGGCGACAGCCTGATCATGCTGGCCTTTGATATTCTGACGCAGGCAGGTGACATCGATCCGGGCCGTGCGCTGCAGCTTCTGAAAATCCTCAACCACCGCTCCGGCATGCCCCATGGCATCTGCGCCGGGCAAGGCTGGGAAAGCGAAGATCAGGTCGATCTGCAGGCCTACCACATGTCCAAAACCGGCGCGCTGTTCATCGCGGCCACGCAAATGGGCGCGGTTGCAGCGGGCGAACCTGCCGAACCATGGGAGGAACTGGGCGCGCGCATCGGTGAAGCGTTCCAGATCGCCGACGATTTGCGCGATGCGATCCTTGACGCGGACACCTTGGGTAAACCCGTAGGGCAGGACGAACTGCACGGGCGCCCCAACGCGGTGTCGACCTATGGTCTTGATGGCGCGATTGCCCGCCTCAAGGACACGCTTGCTGGGGCGATCTCCTCGATCCCATCCTGTCCCGGCGAAGCGGCACTGGCCGAAATGGTCCGCCAGACGGCTCAGAAGATGGTGCCGATGCAGGCCCCGGGCCGCACTGTTCCCGGCGAATAGGCATGAGCGAAAGCACCCTGAACGGCCCGCCGCCACCCCGATCGCGCGACAGCTGGACCCGGTTTCGCAACCGTCTCGTGGCGCGCCCTGCCTTTCAAAGCTGGGCGGCGCGGTTTCCCCTGACGCGACGCATTGCGCGACGCGAAGGCGAGGCGTTGTTTGACCTTGTCTCCGGGTTTGCCAAGTCCCAGTCGCTTTACGCGCTGGTGGCGCTCGATGTCCTCGAGCATCTGGCTGACGGCCCGGTCAGCGAGGTACAGGCGGCGTTGCGTGCCGGCGTTCCCCAAAAACGCATGATGGTCCTTTTGCAATCAGGCGCGGCGATGGGTGTGCTGACCCGCCATAGGGATGGCCGCTATTCGACTGCCCAGAAAGGCGCGGCCTTGTTGGGCGTGCCGGGGCTAAAGGACATGATCCTGCACCACGACGTCTTTTACCGCGATCTGGCGGATCCCGTTGCCTTCTTTCGAGGAGAGACCGAGACCGAACTCGCCGGTTTCTGGCCCTACGTGTTTGGCGAAGGCGCCAAGCGCGATCCCGAAGCGGCAGCGCGCTATTCGCGCCTGATGGCCGAAAGTCAGGGGCTGGTGGCCGAAGAAACGCTGGGCGCGGTGTCGTTCAAAGGGTGCCGCCATCTGATGGATGTCGGCGGTGGTACGGGCGCTTTCCTGAGCGCGGCCTTGCAGGCGACACCTGGCCTTGAAGGCACGTTGTTTGATTTGCCGGACGTTGCTGAAGCGGGGCGCGCGCGCCTGAGCGGCGCTGGCGTGCTGGATCGTGCCCGCATTACGCCGGGCAGCTTTCGCGACGCCCCGCTGCCCAGCGGCGCCGATGCAATCAGCCTTGTGCGCGTCCTTTATGATCATGCCGACGAGACCGTTGGCGCGCTATTGCGGTCGGTGCGGGCCGCTTTGCCGGCTGGCGGACGGCTTGTCGTGTCCGAACCAATGTCGGGCGGGGCGCGCCCCGATCCGGCGACGGATGTCTATTTCGCGATGTACACAATGGCCATGGGCACCGGCAAAACCCGCTCGGTGGCCGAGGTGTCCGCGTTGCTGGAAGCGGCCGGATTTGTCGATATCCGCCAAAAACCCACGCGCCGCGCCTTCGTGACCTCGGTTGTCACGGCAAAAGTTTCAGACACTTAACTGTCCAATATCATTGACAGTACAAACTGTCAGTTTAAACTGACACATGAAGCGACATGTGCGCGAGACAGCTTGTCAGGCTGCGACCAAACGCCACGCAAACCGACGGGGAGCCCATTGGAGACCACTGCCGTAATCCTTGACGGACCGCGCGAGATGCGTGTGGATCGGGTGCGTACCAAGGCGCCTGACGCGGCCGACCTTGTGGTCGACATTCGCTATTCAGGCATTTCCACGGGCACGGAAAAACTCTTTTGGTCCGGGGACATGCCGCCATTTCCAGGCATGGGATACCCGCTGGTTCCTGGCTACGAAGCCATGGGCGAAGTGGTCGAAGCCGGGGCGGAAACGCCGTTCAAGGCCGGCGACATGGTCTTTGTTCCGGGCGCCAATTGCTTTGACGATGTGCGCGGATTGTTCGGTGGTGCCGCGCAACGCCTCGTCACGCCCGCCTCGCGCGTCGCGCGAATCGATTCGTCGCTCAGTGCGGAAGGCGCGCTTCTGGCGCTGGCCGCCACGGCCCGCCACGCGGTCGCCGGTCTGAACAAGGATATGCCTGAACTGATCGTCGGTCACGGCACGCTCGGTCGCCTTCTGGCGCGCATCACGATCGCTGCCGGAGCACCGCCGCCCGTTGTCTGGGAAACCGACCCCGCGCGCCGTGATGGGGCTATCGGCTATGACGTGATCGACCCGGAAACGGATGATCGCCGCGACTATCGCTCGATCTACGACGCCTCGGGTGCACCGGGCCTTCTGGACCAGCTGATCGGACGCATCGCCAAAGGCGGCGAGGTTGTCCTCGCCGGTTTCTACCAGGCCCCGATCCAGTTCGCCTTCCCGCCCGCCTTCATGAAAGAAGCGCGCTTGCGCATTGCCGCTGAATGGACCCCCGACGACCTGATCGCCACCCGCGATCTCGTTGACTGTGGCGCGTTGTCCTTGAGCGGCCTGATCTCCGACATCCGCGATGCGTCCGAAGCGCCCGCCGCTTACGAAACGGCGTTCCGCGATCCCGACTGCCTTAAAATGATCCTCGATTGGAGGGGCCACGCATGACCCTGGACGTCCCTAACCTCCGTGACTACGACGCCCGTCTCAAGGAAGAGGCCGCCGAACCAACGCTCGAGGTGCCTCAGGAAGAGCCGACCTCCAAGACCCAGATCATCGCGATCTACGGCAAGGGCGGCATCGGCAAATCCTTCACGCTGGCCAACCTCAGCCACATGATGGCCGAGCAGGGCAAGCGCGTGCTTCTGATCGGCTGCGATCCGAAATCCGACACCACCTCGCTGCTCTTTGGCGGCAAGGCCTGCCCGACGATCATCGAAACCTCGACCCGCAAGAAACTGGCCGGGGAAGAGGTCGCCATTGGCGATGTCTGCTTCAAACGCGGCGGCGTCTTTGCAATGGAACTGGGCGGCCCCGAGGTTGGGCGCGGCTGCGGTGGTCGCGGGATCATCCACGGCTTCGAGCTACTCGAGAAACTCGGTTTCCATGACTGGGACTTCGACTACGTCCTGCTCGATTTCCTGGGCGACGTCGTCTGCGGCGGCTTCGGCCTGCCGATCGCGCGAGACATGTGCCAGAAAGTGATCGTCGTTGGATCCA
>CAZWZG010000053.1:0-17476 GCA_964638245.1 uncultured Rhodobacterales bacterium | reverse complement strand
GATCCTGTCGCAACCGCGCACAACAGAGTAAGAGTAGTGGTAGTAGCCGCCACCGTTGGCGCAGCTACCCATGGAAACGACCCAGCGCGGCTCCGGCATTTGGTCGTAGACCTTGCGGAGCGCGGGCGCCATCTTGTTGGTCAGCGTGCCAGCTACAATCATGACGTCGGACTGGCGCGGGGAGGCGCGCGGCGCGATCCCGAAGCGTTCGGCGTCGTATCGTGGCATCGAGGTGTGCATCATCTCGACCGCGCAACAGGCCAGACCAAAGGTCATCCAGTGCAGCGAGCCGGTGCGCGCCCAGTTGATCAGGCTTTCCGATGATGTGACCAGAAACCCCTTGTCCTGAAGGTCATTGGACAGGGCGGCAGTCGTCGCTTCGCGATCAACCCCTGCCGCATTCGGACTGGTGGCGATGGACATGTCGCAGTGGCTCCCAAAACGTGGCTACGCGTTTTCCAGCGCTTATGCGCTTTTGTTGAAGAATGTGTAGCCCAAGCCATAGAGGGACGCAACGCGACATGGCGGCCTGATTCCGTCCTTTCGCACCTTGGCTAAGGGCGGATCATCGACCGCCCTGATCGTTTCCGAAAACCAGGCGGCCATTGACGCGCAACTCGAAAACATCCGGACGGGAATAATGGCCCGCATTGTCGACGATGGTCTTGGCGGCACGGACATGGGACATGTCAACGTCGGCGATCAGAATGCCCTCTTCATCGTGCAACGGACCTTCGATGATTTCCCCTCGCGGGTCGATGATCGCGCTGTCACCGGTGAATGTCGGCGTCCATTTGCGCCCTTCTTGGGGGATATCTGCTTCACTGCGGTATCCGCCGACGCACATCACGTAACACGCCCCTGCCGAGGCAAACGCCCGGGACATAAGGTGCTGGCGCGGCCACATCGCCTCGGGCGCTTTTGGTTTTTCGGGCGGCTCACGCCCGGGCCAAAGCGCCACGTGGATCTGCGTGCCTTGCGCCATGAGTGCGAAAGACGGGAGCACCATGAAGTGTTCCCAGCAGTTCAGCGCGCTGATCTTGGCATATCCCCGATCGTAAACCACAAGGCTGTCGCCTGAGGCATTCTCACCCCATTCGACGCGCTCCGCACCGGTCGGCTTCAACTTGCGGTGTTTTCCAAGGATTTCGCCCTCACGCCCGATGATGAGCGCTGTGCAATAGAGAGTGCCCTTTGTCGTGGCATCGCGCTCGACAACGCCGATCACCACGTCGATGTCATTGTCCTTGGCCGCCTTGCAAAGCGCATCTGTCGTCTTTGACGGTATCTCGACGGCTTCTTCGTTGAATTTGGCGGCAAAGTCCCACCATTCCGGGCCATCGACGGGCGACCAGCCATAGCCGCCGTAGCCATGGAGCCAGTTTTCGCCAAACGCCGCGAGACGTGCGCCTTTCTTGGCCGCGTCTGCGATCAAGGCACACGCCTTCGCCGTTGAAGCCTCGCGGTCCATAAGCACGGAAGCGGCTTGTATTGCTGCAATCTTGAAGGTTTCAGGCATTCCGCACTCCTTGTCGTTGCGCCAAGGATAGCCGGACTTTCTGGTCTTCGGGAAGGTTAACGCGTCCCTATTGTGTGGAGCCCTCCGCCATCCGCGGCACAAAGAGCTTGGCAATATCCACGATCAGTTGGCCGTGGTCGGTAAAGCGGTTGGCTCGCTGCTCGCGCCCTTCGGCCCGGTCCACCTCATCGGTGAGGAAGTCCGCGATATAGTCTTGCAGCCAGAACCCGAACCGCATCCCGCCCGCCATGGGTGGCGTTCGCTCTTCCATGGTGATGGTGCTGCCTGATTTGCGTGGCGTGAACGTGTACCGCGTGGCCGTCGTATCGGTCCCAAGGGGCTCAATCGCAATGATGTCATGGGTTTCCGGGGTCGAGGCGACGACGACCGCATTGAACGTCACGTTGAACGCGCTGGGGTCTTCTGCGGTCATCTCTTCGAACTGCGTACGGGTGAAGCCCATGTCGCGCAACTCTTCATCGCTGACCTCATTGCTGTCGAAGGCAAAGTCGGCAAACCCTTCCATGCGGTGTTTGTAGGTGATCTCGAATACGCCATCGTCGCCTGCCGGGCCGCAGATGACCTTGTCGTCCTTGCGCCCGGGGTAAAGCGCGATCTTTTCTTTCAATGTGGCCGGATCAAGGGTCGAGATGCGCCGGGCGCGCACCGTCATCGGTTTGGACGCCCCTACCCCCAAAAGGTTCGGCGTGACTGTGACAAAGAACATGAAAAGGATGAAACCAAGCACCCCAAGGCCAACCATTCGACTTATGAGCCCAGCGGTGCCCACGTCTGGGCCGATGGTTCCGGCCAGCCCAAGCAGTATCGATAGCGTGAAGGACACCGCAAAGGTCTCCATCCAGCTGGTGGGATAGCGCAGGACATGGGCCAACGGCAAAAGCACCGCAAAAGGCAAAAACGCCATGGCGGCAGGCCCTTTGAGCAGCGCGATCAGACCGACCACGAGCAATGGCAAGATCATCGCCGCGACAATCAGGCGGCGTAGGCGATAAAGGCGGTATGCAAGAATGCGCATCGAGGAAACCTCCGCATCTTTTCCAATTCCGCCAGTGTGGCGCTGAAATACGGGGAAATTTGGGCGAAACCTTTGAAACATCCCAAGACATCGATCGGCAACAAGGGGCCTCGATAGAGCCGCAAGTGTTCTATCAACCAAGGAAACCCATCATGATTTCTCGCGCTTTGACGCTGACCTATGCCGGGGTCGGCTATCTACTGGCAATGGCAAGCATAGCCTATTTCATCGGCTTCTTGCAGGATTTGATCGTCCCCAAGGGCATCAATGACGGCACACCGGGGGCCGTTTGGCCGTCGCTGCTGATCAACGTGTCGCTCCTTTGGGCGTTTGGCTTTCAGCATTCGCTGACGGCTCGGACATGGTTCAAGAAACGCTGGACACGCATTGTCCCGCATCATCTGGAACGCACGACGTATCTTTACATGACTGCCGCGATGACAGCCGCTTTGGTCCTGTTGTGGCAGCCCGTCCCTTTCGTGATCTGGTCCGTGGACAACGCGGTCGCCTCTTGGGTGATCATCGCGCTGTACCTCGGGGTTTGGGGGCTGATGTTTGGCTCGACCTTCCCGATTGGGCATTTCAGCTTCTTTGGGCTCGCACAGGCGTGGCGGCGCGTGCGCAATATCGACGAACCGCCAGCGCGGTTCACTGTGCGGTTTCTCTATGCGGTGATCCGGCACCCGATCAGCCTTGGCTGGATGCTCACGCCGCTGATCACGCCGCACATGACGTTGGGCCAGCTAAGCTTTGCTGTGGGGGCGACGACCTATGTGCTGGTCGCGACGATCTTTGAAGAGCGGGATCTGGTCGCGGAACTGGGTGTCTCCTATCGGCGTTACCGCAAAAGCGTACCCGCCTTTGTCCCGAAACTTAGCCGCCGCAAAGCTGCGCGCCTGGTTCGGCAATAGTCCCCTGCCCGCGCCTGACCGAATCGTTGGGCGCGGGTCGAGCCGTGAATTTGCTCTCCTCGGGAGCTCGTCGGCTGCAATGCGCTTTTTCAGAAAGAAAAATGCGCGGCGCGCGTGCGCTTAAGCGTTAACCCAGCGTTAACTTCTCACCTTTTCGAAACGAAAAAACCGCTTTCTGGCGTTTGACAGAGCCTGCTGTGGCGCGAAAAATCAGTCCGTGACCAGCCTTCGGTCGCGCATTTGAGAAACACATTTCGTGCAATCTTTTAAGCAGCTTGGCGGCATATTCAGTCGTTTTCTTGCGGGGGTTTTGGCGCTAGCAGCCAAGACCCCCGCCACTTCTTTCCACCTGAGACATGACCCGAAGCACAAACAGACCCCCCGGTCTTCGCGCGGCGGGTCCTCCCTCAGTTGTCAGTGGGCGCAATCCCGTGGCGGGGGTGCGCAAGCGTACATGCCAACATCCTGAAACACTAAAGGCCACCGCGAGGTGGCCTTCTTTTTTGGCGTCAGCGCTGAAGAAGCGCTACTCCCACTCAAGCGCGCCTTTTTTCCACTCATAGGCAAAGCCGACAGTCAGCACGCCGAGGAAGACCATCATCGACCAGAACGCGGTGGTCGAGATTTCCGGGAAGGCGACGGCCCATGGGAACAGGAACGCGATTTCCAGATCGAAGATGATGAACAGGATCGACACGAGGTAGAAGCGCACGTCGAATTTCATGCGGGCATCGTCAAAGGCGTTGAACCCGCATTCGTATGCGGACACCTTTTCGGGTTCGGGATTGCGCACGGCCAGCACAACGGCTGACAAGAGCAGCACCGCGCCCAGACCGATGGCGATCCCAAGGAAGATCAGGATCGGCAGATATTCGTTCAAAAGAGTGTCCATTGGACCTCCGCTGGTTCCCACCTCTGGTTAGCGTTGGGGGTTCTGAGGGTCAAGCGGAGGGTGGATCAAACCCAACCGAAGACGACGAAAGACGCAGCAATCAGCATCAGCGTGATGATCGGCCCCCAAAGCAGGCGTTCGGGGCGGGATGGGGTGATCCAGTTGGCGATACAGGTCAGTGCGGTCATGGCCAAGGCAACCCAAGCGGTCCATTGCGGCCAGCCAAGACTGAGCGCCGATGCCGCAGAGAGAATTGCGAGCGCCATAAGTGCAAGGAGGAGCGCCTGAAACGCCGCGGCGGGGCGCAGGCGTAGTGGCAGCTGGCCGGGCCATTGGCCACCCATCGTGAACCGCCCCCAAGGGGCACCAAGGGTCAGCCCGATCTGCATCATAAACGGCAACGCGGTCAGGGCGGCATAGATCCAAGCGAGTGTCTGGGGGGTCATCCGGTCGTCGTTTTGTGCGTGATAAGTTTCTCGTGCTCGGCTAGCCATCGCGCGCGATAGGCATGACGGGCGGCGCGTATGACATCCGATTGAAAGCTGGCATTAACGCTGGCCCCGACCACGGCGCCCACGATAGGCGTGATTTGAGCAATCTTGCGGCTGGCAAGGTTTAGCCCCAACACTGCCGCCACGCGGCGCATGGCCGACATCGCCCCCGCGCTTTGGCCGGTGAGGACAACGATCTTGCCCCAGCTACCGGGATCCATTTGGGCCTGTTCAACGTCCAGACGCGCAAGCGCGGCGTGTTTTTCATCCATCGAATTGGCCGCCGCCAATGCAAGGATGTCTAAGATATAGATACGTTCGGCCTCTGTATCGGCCCCAAACCCATAGGCCAGTCCGGTCAGTCGTGCCGAGCGCAAGGCCAGCGTGATCGTTGTGGGAATGTCGATGGCCAGCCCCGCCGCGCCCAAAGCGCCTGCCGCGCCGCCCGAGGTCGCCGCATAGCCAATGGCCCAGCGCCGAATATCATCCACCGCCCCCTCGCAGGCCTCCAGATCCTTGAAGTCATGCCCGATGGCCGCGCGCCGGATCGAGGCACTGGCCACCCAGTCGGCTGACATGAGCGCCGTCTCAATGGCTTCGGGCGGGATCATGTGGTCGGTCAGTTGGGTCAATGGCTTGGACAGACCACGGGTCATCCGGCTGATCGCGGGCGGTTTCGCCTCGGCATATTCGTCCTGCTCGTCGAGGATCGTCTGCAGCAACGTCTCATCCGTCATCGCATCACCTCGCGCATCTCAAAAAGCTCGATCGCGCGGGTGGCGGTCATGTCCAGCATACAGCTTGTCCCCGCGATATGGCGCATCGAGCCTGCGCCCCATTGGGCATAGGCGTATCCGCATTCGGCATCGCGAAAGGCAATCCACGCCCGTTGCGCGGCCCGCAAGGTTTCTTCGCGCTTGGCGAATTCGGGGAAATGCGTCTGATCCTCGGCGTCCATGGCGCGCGACCAGTCCATTGTGCGCGTATACTCGGCGTTCAGAACGGCGTCCCAGCCGTCTGTTTCGGCCGCTGCGCACATTGACATGCCCAATGTCGTATACCCGCCCTCGCTGGTCTCCATGCAGTTTTCCGCCGCCTTGCCGATGCACGCGCGCTTGGCAGTCGCATCATCGGCGGCCATGCAAGCCGCAATGTCAGGAGCGGAATCCCATGCCTCTTGCGCCACGGACGGCGCGGCCAAAAAGACAAGGGCAAGTGCGATACGCATAATGCAAAGATGGGGCCGTGCGCGCCGAATTGCCAGACCACTCGCTGTGTGATTTGCGCCGCCAAATCGCCGAAGTGCGCGTTTCTTCCATTGACTATTAATGCTTTACCCCCAATTACACGCCCACGACGCTGCGCTGCCGCGTGAGCTGGCCCGTGCCCAACCAAGACACCTGAGGCACAAGCGTCCCGATTTTTTGTTCCCCATCACGCAGGGTTCAGATCGTTGACCGGAAGATGCGGGAGGTGCCCGATCTTTCTGAGGTCCGCGAACCCTCACCGCCGCAGGACTGCGGCATTCACTCGTGGTCAGAGTTCGCTCTGGCCAGTAAGGACATGATTTGTTTGACTTTGACATGCTGGGTCTCGCCCCGGCTTTGAACGCCGCCCTGAAACGCGCCAATTTCTCCGAACCCACCCCGATCCAGAACCAGGCGATCCCGCTGGCGCTGGAAGGCCATGACATCCTTGGCCTCGCCCAAACTGGTACCGGCAAAACGCTGGCCTTTGGCATTCCGCTTGTGAATGCGCTTTTGCCTGATCCCAACAAGCCGAAGTCGAAAACGGCCAAGGCGCTGATCCTTGCGCCAACGCGGGAGCTAGTGAACCAGATCGCCGACAGCCTGCGCGTTCTGACAAAGAACACGCATCTGCGTGTGGTCACAGTCGTTGGCGGGCAATCCATCGGGCGCCAGATCAATCAGCTGAGCCGGGGCACAGATATCCTTGTCGCCACCCCCGGGCGCCTGATTGACCTCATGGAGCGCGGAGCTGTGGATCTGTCTGCGGCGCGCAACCTTGTGCTCGACGAAGCCGACCAGATGCTCGACATGGGCTTTATCCACGCGCTGCGCCAGATTGCGCCACATCTGGGCACGCCGCGCCAGACGATGCTGTTCTCGGCCACGATGCCAAAGCCGATGGAAGAGTTGAGCCGTGCCTATCTGACCAACCCGCGCCGGGTGCAGGTGTCGCCTCCGGGCAAAGCCGCTGACAAGGTCACGCAATCGGTGCACTTCGTTGAAAAGCCGAAGAAACCTTTCAAGCTGCGCCAGATCCTTGAAGAAGATATGGAGGCGCTGACGCTGGTCTTTTCGCGCACCAAACATGGCGCGGAAAAGCTGATGAAGGGCCTTGTGGCCGATGGCTTCAACGCCGCCTCGATCCACGGCAACAAAAGCCAGGGCCAGCGGGATCGCGCCATCAAGGCGTTCCGTGAAGGCAAGATCAACGTGCTTGTGGCCACGGACGTCGCCGCCCGTGGGATCGACATTCCGGGCGTGGCATATGTGATCAACTATGACCTGCCCGAGGTGCCCGAAAACTATGTCCACCGGATCGGTCGGACGGCACGTGCCGGGCGCGAGGGCGAAGCCATCGCGTTCTGTTCAGCCGAAGAAGTGAACCTTCTGCGCCAGATCCAGAAGCTGATGAAGATCGAGATTCCGGTCGCCAGTGGCGAAGCGCCCGAGGCAGTTGACCCCGAACCCCGGTCCAACTCCAAGCGTCGGTTTCGCGGCAAACCGGGTGGACATGGCGGTGGTCGTGGCAAAGGTCAGGGCGCGCCCAAGCCTTCGGGCCAAAAACCATCGGGTCAAAAGCGTCGGCGCCCGCGTCGGCGCGCGGCCTGAGCCCTACTCGGCGGCGACGCTGGTCGCCGCCCGCCCCGCTTCGTCCCGGATGATGCGACCGATGGTTTCGACGTCGGCGATCGAAAAGGTCAGCGGCAGGCGCAAGTCGATCAGTGTCGACAGGATCCGGTCAGTGTCAGGCAAAGACTGCTCTGGCGCGTACTGCCAATGCCGGTAGGTCGCCGTGAACGCTGCGGGTTCCGGCGCGCCGAACCATTTCAATTCGACCCCGCGCGCGGCACAACCCGCCACGAAACCCGCGATCTGATCGGGGCTAAGGTCGGGCAAGCGAAACTGGAACGACGAGGCGGCCATGCCTTCCTTGGCGGGGCGTTCGATCAGACGGATGGCGTTGGACCCTGCCAGAACAGCCTCCAGCGCCCGATAGCGTGCATTCCATTCGCGTACGTTGCGTTCCAAGAGTTTGAGTTGTGGTCGCAGGATCGCCGCCCGCAGATGATCCATCCGGGCCGAGATATTGGGCATCACCATCTTGTGGCGCGCAAACACCTCTTCTCCCGGCGCTGCGACGTGGCGACCGTAAAGCATGTAGCTGCCCGAGATCAGGATCGCGCGCGCCGCCAGATCAGGATCGTCGGTGACCAGAAAGCCGCCCTCACCGGAGTTGATATGTTTGTAGGTCTGCGTTGAATAGCACCCGATTGCGCCGAAGCGACCCGAAGGCGTCCCGTCCCAGTTGGCGCCCATCGTATGCGCGCAATCCTCGATCACCGTCAGGCCCTTCGCCTCGGCAATCGCCATTAGCCGATCCATGTCACACAGATGCCCGCGCATGTGGCTGAGCATCAGAACCCGCGCGTGTTCCGCCTTGGCTTCAAGATCATCAAGATCGATGCGCAGGTCTTCATCCGTGCCCACATAGACCGGCGTCGCACCAACCGCGGCAATCGAACCGGGCACCGGGGCCAGCGTGAAAGCGTTGGTCAGGACGGTATCGCCATGCCCCACGCCCAGCGCGCGCAACCCCGCCTGAAGCGCATAGCCGCCAGAGGCGACCGCCAGGCAATACCGCGCACCCACCAGATCCGCGAACTCCTGCTCCAGCAGGCCCGTCTCCCCCGGCTCGCCCGGGGCAAGGTTATAGCGATGCAAACGCCCCGAGCGCAGCACGGCCTCAGCCGCTGCAATCGCCTCTTCTGGGATCGGCTCCTGCTGGGTGAAATTTCCGCTGAACGTTTCTTGCATTGCGTCCTCGCTGGCTTTCCATATCTCTGCCCGCCACACACCGCGCGGTCAATGACGCCAATCCGCCGCACCCCTTCTTCTTTTGGAAAATACGCGCGGGGGAGCAGCTTGCTGCGGGGGCAGCGCCCCCTCGCGCCCGCAGGGCGGGCCTCTTTCATCGGCGAGGCCTTACAGGCCGAGCTCCGCTCAATTCAAAAGTCGATCCACGACACCGGGCAGGTCATCGAAATGATCAAGCAGCGCATCGGGTGCTAAATCCGCTACTGCGCGCCCGGTCGGGCCAAACGTGACCAAGACCACCTTGCCCCCAGCAGCCCGCGCCGTGTCCCGGTCGGTGATCGTGTCTCCGATCAGGACCGAGTGTTCGACCGCTCCCCCAAGCCTCGTCAGCGTTTCGGTCAGCATGGACGGGTCAGGTTTGCGCACCGGCAATGTTCCTGCCCCGACAAACGCAGTGAACGGTGTACGGAACTCCAAGCGCTGCATGAGCTCTTCAGCCAGATCCACTGGCTTGTTCGTGCACAGCCCGATGGCATACCCTGCAGCCTCAAGCGTTGCGACGGCTTCCCGCACGCCAGGATAAAGCCGCGTTTCGCGGTCGATATGAGTGGCATAAACCTCAAGAAACGGCTGGTACTCGACGTCCACGACCTCGGTCAGCGCCTGACCAGACATCCCTGCCCGCTCCAACCCAAGCCGCAGCATCGCTCGGCCACCTGCAAAGGCCGTGACCGCATCGGCAACGGGATCAAGCGGGGCGACATTGCGCGCCGTAAGGCGCGCATTCGCTGCGGCGATCAGGTCACCACTTGTGTCCGCCAGCGTCCCATCAAGATCGAAAATCACACTCTTCATGGCCGCTCTTGTAACCGTGCGAAAGATCATGTGAAACCCTTGCCGCTAGGCAGGCTGGCTCGAAGTCGCTAGAAGGCGTTAACGAACGAAAACGGCGAGCAGTGCCCCATGTCCCTAAACCTTATCCTCCTTGCGGCGGGCGACGGCACACGGATGCAATCCGCTTTGCCCAAGGTTCTCCACGAAATCGCGGGCGCACCGATGATCGTCCACGCCTTGGCCTCCGCCGAAGGCTTGGAAGTGGATCATCGGGTGCTCGTTCTGGGCAACGGATCGGATGCGGTCCTTGAGGCGCTCGAGGACACCGACGCCATCGCTGTCGAACAGACCGAGCGCAAGGGCACCGCCCATGCGGTTCTGTGCGCGAAAGACGCGCTGGCGAACGCGCACGGCGACGCCGTCGTCCTTTACGGCGATACACCCTTCATTCGCCCCGAGACGCTTGAAGCGATGGCAGCCGAGCGGGCCAAGGGCGCGGATGTCGTGATCCTCGGGTTTGAAGCAGCCGATCCGGCGCGGTATGGGCGCTTGGTCATGGATGGCGATCAGCTGGACCGGATCGTCGAGTACAAGGATGCCAGCGAAGCGGAGCGCGCGATCACCCTGTGCAACTCCGGCGTCGTGATGGCGGATTGCGCGCGGTTGATGGAACTGTGCGCACAAGTGGATAACAACAACTCCGCCGGCGAGTTTTACCTTACCGACATCGTTGCCCTCGCTCGCGCGGATGGAAAGCGTGTTGCCGTCGTCACCTGCAACGAAGCCGAAACCATGGGCGTCAACAGCCGCGCCGATCTGGCTGCCGCCGAAGCCGCGTTTCAGGCGCGCGCGCGGCGCGAAGCCTTGGACGCTGGCGTGACGCTCGTTGCCCCTGAAACGGTCTGGTTTTCGTTCGACACCGTGATCGGGCGCGATGCCTTTGTGGAACCAAACGTGTTCTTCGGGCCCGGTGTTACTGTCGAGTCCGGTGCACGGATCAAAGGGTTTTCGCATCTGGAAGGCGCGCATGTGTCCGAAGGCGCTGCGGTCGGGCCATTTGCCCGTCTGCGTCCCGGGGCCGAAATTGGCGGCGACGCGCGGGTAGGCAATTTCGTGGAAATCAAGAACAGCGTTCTGGCCGAAGGGGCAAAGGTCGGGCACCTGACCTATCTTGGCGACGCTGACATCGGCGCGCGCGCCAACATCGGGGCAGGCACCGTGACGTGCAACTATGACGGGGTGTTCAAGCATCGCACCGAGATTGGTCAGGACGCCTTTATCGGGTCCGACACGATGCTGGTGGCGCCGGTCACGGTTGGGGATGGCGCGATGACCGCCACAGGATCAGTCATCACAAAGGACATTGAGGCGGGCGATATGGCAGTCGCGCGTGCGCGCCAGGAAAACAAGCCCGGCTTCGCCGCTGCATTCTTCAAGCGCCTTCGCGCACTCAAGGCAAAGGGATAAGCCCATGTGTGGGATCGTTGGCATTTTGGGCGCGCATGAGGTTGGGCCGCTTCTTCTGGAGTCCCTCAGGCGCCTTGAATACCGCGGGTATGACAGCGCGGGCATTGCAACGGTCCGAGACGGTCAACTGGATCGGCGCCGTGCGATGGGCAAGCTGTACAATTTGTCGGACCTTCTTGTGGCCGAACCGCTCGCGGGTCGCTCGGGGATTGGTCACACGCGGTGGGCGACCCATGGCGCGCCTTCGGTGCAAAATGCACATCCCCATGCGGCACCCGGCGTCGCCGTCGTGCATAACGGGATCATCGAGAATTTCCGCGAGCTGCGTCAGGCCTTGGCCGAGCATGGCTACACAGCCCAGACCGAGACCGATACCGAGACCATCGTTCTGCTGGCGCAATCCTATCTGGACGCGGGCGCAACCCCGCGCGAGGCCGCTGAAAAAACAATCGCCCGGCTAAAGGGCGCTTATGCGCTGGCGTTCCTATTTGAGGGTGAAGACGACCTGATGATCGCGGCGCGCAAGGGCTCCCCCCTCGCCATTGGCCACGGAGAGGGTGAGATGTTCCTTGGCTCGGACGCCATTGCCCTGGCACCGTTGACGGACCGGGTCACCTATCTTGAAGAAGGCGACATGGCCGTGCTGACCCGCGCTGGGGTCGAGATTGTCGATGCGGCAGGGCGGCGGGCCAACCGGGCGGTGAAGCAGCTTGCCGTCGATGTGGCGCGCATCGAAAAGGCCGGGCACAAGCATTTCATGGCCAAGGAAATCGCCGAGCAACCCCATGTCGTGGCCGAGGCGCTTGAGACCTACGTTGACGGCGGAAACCTGTCGTTCCCCGACGCTCTGCCCGATTTCAAAGAGATTGATCGCATCCTGCTGGTCGCTTGCGGGACCGGTTTTTACGCCTGTGATATCGCGAAGTATTGGTTCGAAGGGATGGCGGGCATCCCCGTGGAGGCCGATATCGCCTCGGAGTTCCGGTATCGCAATCCGCCCATCGGGCCCAACACGCTGGCGATCTTTGTGAGTCAGTCGGGCGAAACAGCCGACACGCTGGCGGCCCTTCGCCATGTGGGCGAGCGCGCGTCACGGGTCGCGGTTGTCAATGTCGAGGAAAGCTCGATTGCGCGTGAATGCGACGTGATCTTGCCGATCCATGCTGGCACTGAGATCGGCGTCGCATCGACCAAGGCGTTTACCTGCCAGTTGACAGTCCTTGCCGCGCTGGCGCTGCGCGCGGCTTCGGATCGAGGCACACTGGATGCCCAAACCCTTGGCGAACATATCACCGACCTCAAGACACTGCCCGGACGCCTGAGCCAGGCCCTTGCGATCGAGCCGGTCATTGAGGCCCTTTCGCGGTCGTTGGCGGAAGCTCAGGATATACTGTTTCTGGGACGCGGTCCGCTTTACCCACTGGCCATGGAAGGCGCGCTGAAGCTCAAGGAAATCAGCTATATCCACGCCGAAGGCTATGCGTCGGGGGAGTTGAAGCACGGGCCAATCGCGCTCATCGACGCCCATGTGCCTGTAATCGTGTTGGCCCCGCGCGATGCGCTGTTCGACAAGACCGTGTCCAACATGCAAGAGGTGATGGCGCGCGGTGGTCAGGTCGTGTTGGTTTCTGACCAGACCGGCCTGGATGAGGGCGGCGACGGGGTTTGGAAGGCACTGGCCATGCCTGCTTCGCCCGATTTCACGACACCGATCCTATACGCCATTCCCGCCCAGTTGATCGCCTATCACACGGCGATTGCCAAAGGCACGGACGTCGATCAGCCGCGCAATCTGGCGAAATCGGTTACCGTGGAGTAGCCGCTGCGCGGCAGTTTTTTGCCTCCGGCGGGGATATTTCTGGCCAGATGAAGAAGGCGCGCGGCTTAGTTCTGATACACCTCAACCGTGACAAGATCGGTGAGCGTGGCACCAAGCGCGCGCAAGGCCGCGAGGGAAATCCGGCTGCCGGATCCTTCGGGCGCAGCGATGGGACGAAGGTCGACCGCAACTCGCGCGCCGGTTTCAGGGTTCACGACGGCGCCTGCAACGAGCGTGCTGACCAGTGGGGTTTCAAGCCAGAATCCTGGTTGCGTCGGGTCACCAAGGCTGGCGACGGTCTGCCCGATCAACCCGGACGCCGCCACGTCGATGGACGTGGCTTCGATTCGTTGATCTTCGGTCGTTGTGTCGAGCGCATCGGCCGTTGTGGCCAAGGGGTCAGGAGCCGGTGCCAGAAGGGCCGGATCAATCGCACTGAGCGGGCCTTCAGACGTCGGTTCGGGCGCGTCTTCGGGCCGTGAAAAAGGGGCTAACTCCGCCGTACAGGCTGAGACGGAAAGGAGAGCAAATAGGACTGAGATCACGCGCATAAGCTTAGCTTAAGGCGACCGCGCGCAGGCGTCCATTCCTGACACGTCCGTGAGCGGGTGCGGCAGGCCTTGCGGGGGTGTGATTGCGCCCCTAGGGTGCCGCAATGGAGCCGCTTATCGATCCTTTTCAACGCGCGATCAGTTACTTGCGCCTGTCGGTCACCGACCGCTGCGATTTTCGCTGTGCGTATTGCATGGCCGAGCAGATGACGTTTCTGCCCAAGAAGGAATTGCTGACCCTCGAAGAACTGGACCGCATGTGCTCGGCGTTTATCCGCATGGGCGTGTCCAAGTTGCGCATCACGGGTGGCGAACCGCTGGTACGGCGCGACATCATGACGTTTTTCCGAGGCATGGGGCGGCATCTGGACAGTGGCGCGCTGGAGGAATTGACGCTGACCACTAATGGCTCTCAACTGGCGCGGTTCGCGCCGGATCTGGCGGCGATTGGCGTGAAGCGGGTCAATGTTTCTCTGGACACGCTGGACCCGGCGAAGTTTGCCGCCGTGACGCGTTGGGGACGCCTGGAACAGGTCCTTGAAGGCATTCGCGCGGCGCAAAAGGCCGGGTTGCGAGTCAAGATCAACACGGTGGCCCTGAAGGGGACGAACGAAGACGAACTTTTCAAACTGGCCGAGTGGTGCGCGTCTGAAGGTCATGACCTGACGTTCATCGAGGTCATGCCGATGGGGGATATTGGCGGTGAGGACCGTCTGGACCAGTATTGGTCTTTGAAAGACCTGCGCGCCTCTCTGGAAGAGCGGTTTTCGCTGACAGACCTGCCCGAGCGGACGGGCGGCCCGGCGCGCTATGTGCGCGTTGAGGACACCGGTCAGAAGATCGGCTTCATCACGCCGCTCAGCCACAATTTCTGTGAAAGCTGTAACCGCGTGCGCGTGACCTGCACGGGCGAAATCTTCATGTGTCTGGGGCAGGAAGACCGCGCTGATCTGCGTGCACCGCTGCGTGCCTCGGAAAGCGACGCGCCGCTCGAAGACGCCATTCGCGCGGCGATTGCCCTGAAACCCAAAGGGCATGATTTTGACTATTCGCGCCAGCGCGCTGATGGCCAGATGAGCCGTCACATGTCCCACACCGGCGGCTAGTCGGCGAGGCGTGATTCGACGACTTCGACGAACCAGCTTGCGCCCATGGGCAGTACGGCATCGTTGAAGTTGTACTTCGGGTGATGCAGCGGGGCAGACGGTCCGATGCCAAGCCAGATGTAAGCACCGGGTTTTTCTTCCAGAAAGTAAGAAAAGTCCTCGCCCCACATGATCTTGGGCGCCTCTGCACAGGCCCCACTGACGCGCGTTGCGGCTTCGGCGGCGTACTCGGTCTCGGCCTTGGAATTAATCAAGGCCGGGTAGCCACGATAGTAAATCAGTTTTCCTTTGCCCCCGTGGGCTTCGGCCGTTTTTTCGACGATGCGTTTAAGCTCCGCCTCGATCCGGTCCTGGGTCGCGGCATCAAAGGCGCGCACGGTGCCGTGCATTTCGACTTCCGACGCAATCACATTGTGAGCAGTTGAGTCCGTTTTCATCGTCGTGATCGAAACGACCGCTTCTTCGATCGGGTCAAGCTTGCGGCTGACGACCGATTGGACGGCCAAAACCACATGACTGGCGATCACGACGGCATCGATCGTTTGGTGGGGTTGCGCCGCATGGCCGCCCTCGCCTTCAATGACGATCTTGATCTGATCGGCGCAGCCGTAAAATGCGCCGGGACGAATGGCGAATGTGCCCGCCGCCAAGTTCGGAGCGTTGTGCATGCCGTAGATTTCGTCGACGTCGAAGCGATCGAACAGGCCGTCCTTCATCATCACCGCCGCACCGCCGCCGCCTTCTTCGGCGGGCTGAAAGACGAGCACGACACGGCCTGTGAAGTTTCGCTTTGCGGCCAAGTATTCCGCCGCGGCCAGCAACATGGTGGTGTGACCGTCGTGGCCGCAAGCATGCATTTTGCCCGGCGTCGTCGAGGCATAGTCGAGGCCCGTCGCCTCGTGGATCGGAAGCGCATCCATATCTGCGCGCAAACCGACGCTGCGCCCCGGGCCGCGCCCATTGATCACGCCAACCACGCCCGAGCGCCCTATCCCTTCGACAACTTCGTCACAACCAAAGGCCCGCAGTTTCTCCGCGACCGTCGCCGATGTCCGCGGCAATTCGAACATGAGCTCAGGATGCGTATGGAAATCCTGTCGCCACGCGGAGTGGGCGTCATGGCGTTCGGCGATGCTGTTGCGGACGGGCACTGGGCCTCCTATTCGCGCTCCATCGAGCGTCGGATTCTGCGGACTAGGACATACACAAGCAGGATCACGAACGGGGTTGCAAGGGCTGTGACCAGCAATTCGGGTACGCCGACCTCCTGACCCACTGGACCGAGGATGTATGTGACAAGGTTTACAGCGTAGTAGCTGATGGCCACGACCGACAGCCCCTCGACCGTTTTCTGAAGGCGAAGCTGGAGGTCGGAGCGTTTGTCCATGCTTTCCAAAAGGTCCTGGTTCTGGGCGGAGCGTTCCACATCAACCCGCGTCCGCAGAAGGTTACCTGCTCGAGTGGCGCGCTCTGACATCGCGTGTAACCTGCCTTGAGTGGCCTTGACCGTGCGCATGGCTGGATCAAACCGGCGCATCATGAACTCACCAAAGGTTTGGCGGCCTTCGAAGCGCACTTCGCGAAGAACCTCAATCCGCTGGTTGACGATGGCTTCATAGGCGCCCGTAGCCCCGAAGCGGAACGCCGACAGAGCGATCATGTTCTCTAGCTCGGACGATATACTGAGAAGAGACTGTAGAGTCTCCTCTGGCGCAACTGCATCGCCGGCCATATCGCCCATGAGCCGGGTCAACGTCTCGTCAATCGAGCCCATTTCCTTGCCCATGGAGCGCACGCGCGCGAGGCCGAGCATCGACATGGCCTTGTAAGTCTCGATCTCACACAGGCGCTGCACAACGCGTCCCACACGCCGACTGTCGGTTCCGGGATCCACAAAAACGGCAAAGCGCGCGTGCCCGCCTTCATCGATGCGAAAATCCCCGGCAATGATCGCCTCGTTGTCGACAACCCGGCTGGTGGCAAGGCTTTCGGCCACGAACCATTCGTCGAGCTTTGCCGGGATCGCCTTTTCGTCCTTGATCGCTTCGACACGGACCAAAGCGGATGTGATCCGAACGCCCGGGGCGGTCTTCAGCCAGTCCTCTGGGAACACTGCGAAGGTCGACGCATCAAAGGGTCGCTCGGCCACACCATCGGCGAAGATCGTATAGGTCACGAACTCCGTATGGCTTTCCCATTTCAGCTTATGGCGCCCAATCTCTCCGAAGTAATGGGTGGCACCGGGCTGAGGGTGTGGTGCGCCGAACCTGTCCAGAAGCGCGATCAGATGCTGACGATCCGCTTCGCGATCTCGCGCGGAGGCATTCACTTCCGGCTTGATTGCCAAATAAGCGGCACGACATGGAGCGTCCAACACCGGAAACGGACGTGCGTGCAACTCGTTGGACAAGGAATAGCGGAGCGGGTGGTCTTCGATCTGGGACATGCTGGGGCCAAAGCTTACGGAGTGTGCGCAAACATAGGGTATTTCCCGAAAGAGTAAAGAAATTCCGTTTTATTTTATGGCCTTAGACGAATGCAACGGTATACCGAGGGCGCGGATGTCCCTAACCCACGCCCTCGATTGCATTATTCGGTGTTCGCGGTGTTCCAGAACCGCCACCGGATGGAACGACGCTCGACGCGATCGATACGCGGGGTGCGTTCGATGCCATTTCGATCAAGCACGCTTTCGATGCGGTCGACGCGATCTTCAAGCCGATCCAGTGGACCTGCCGACGCAATACCGGCGCCCAAGGTGAGTGTTAGAGCGGTCAGAACAAGTT
>CAZWZG010000052.1:14618-17593 GCA_964638245.1 uncultured Rhodobacterales bacterium | reverse complement strand
GGATCACGCTGCGGTTGAATGCGTCGGCGAGCGTCGATGACCTTGCGGAGTTCGACGAGGTTGTGATCGCGACCGGCACCACGCCGCGCGACCCTGCGATACCGGGGCAGGGCGCAGAGCATGTGATGAGCTTTGAAGAGGCGCTGACCACGCCCGCGACACCGAGTGAGCGGATTGCGATCGTGGGTGCCGGGGGTATCGGGTTTGATGTCGCCACCTACCTGACGGCGGATGCCGAAGCGGGCGATGAGGTTGGCGCGTGGTCGCAGTCCTGGGGGATCGGCGATCCGGCGGAGCACACGGGCGGATTGACCGGTTCGGAGCCCGAGCAACGGTCCGCGGTCGATGTCACGCTGATGCAACGCCGCCCGGGTGGCCTTGGCAAGACACTTGGCCGGACAACGGGCTGGATCCATCGCTCGACCCTGAAGAAGCGCGGGGTCGCGATGATGGGCGGTGTGACGTATGACGAAATCACCCCGGACGGGCTGCGGGTGACGGCAAGTGACGGGCAGGAACGCCTTGTCGAAGCGGATCGGATCATCCTGTGTGCGGGGCAGGTGTCGCGTCGTGATCTTGCGGATGCCTTGATTGCTGCGGGCCGGTCGGTTCACGTGATTGGTGGCGCAGATAAGGCAGCCGAATTGGATGCCAAGCGCGCCATTAACCAAGGAACGCGGCTGGCGGCGACGCTCTGAGGTCGAATTAAGTAATAAAATTATGGGTTTACGGGATTGTTGCTGGTTTTGTGACGCCTTAAGCCCGTGTTTCCGTCCGCAATACGATCCCCATTAAACCCCGATATTGTCGGCCCTTGTCCCCATTCTTGCCCAATTTGGCGGGCTAAACCTTCATCAGGTGGCGGGGAACAAATTAAAGGGTAAACACATATGGACCGTCTGACCGAAATGGAAGCGTTCGCAACTGTTGTCGATCAGGGTGGGTTCACAGATGCTGCCAAGAAGATGGGGATCAGCAAGTCGGCTGTCTCCAAACATGTGTCTTCCCTCGAGGCTCGCCTCGGTGCCCGGCTTCTGAATAGAACCACCCGCCGCGTCAGCCCGACCGAAATCGGTCTGGCCTATTATGACCGCGCCCGCCGTGTCCTGAATGACGCTGGTGAGGCCGACGCGCTTGTCACATCGATGCAGTCAGCGCCGTCCGGGTTGCTCCGGATTTCGGTCGCAACGGACTTTGGCGTCAACCATCTGTCCCCGGTTTTGGGTGAGTTCCTGTCGGAATTCCCTGAGATCACGGTGAATATGGTTCTGAACAACCGCTACGTCGAACTGATTTCCGAAGGCTTTGATATGGCCGTGCGCATGGGTGAGCTGGAAGACAGCACGCTGCGCGCCAGAAAGCTGTGTGAAACCAACAAGCGCATGATCGCGAGCCCTGAGTACTTCAAGGAATACGGACGCCCTGAGCGCATCGACGATCTGAACGAACACAAGCTTCTGCATTACTCGAACCAGTCGTCGGGCAATGTCTGGAAGCTGACCGCGCCGTCGGGCGAAAAGCGTCAGGTCCGCACCGCGGGCTGGCTGACGGTCAATGACGGTCAGTCGCTTCTGAACGCTGCGATTTCGGGCCTTGGGATCGCGTACCTGCCAAGCTTCCTTTATGCGGATGCGATGGAGCAGGGGCTGGTCGAAGAGGCGATACCGGATCTGCCGATGGAAACGCAAGGCATCTACGCGGTCTACCCGCCGGGCCGGTTTACCCAGCCCAAAGTGCGCGCGTTCATCGACTTTCTCGTGCATTCGTTTGCCGACAAAGGACCGGACGCCTGGTAAGGCGGTTTGGTTTGACGAAAAAAGGCGCCTTCGGGCGCCTTTTTCTTTTTTGCGACTTTGAACTTGAGAGCGACAAGAGGGTCAGAGCCTGCCCCGGGCGGCGCTTTCAACTTCGCAAGCTGGGCGCTTTATGGATGTGGGGTCATTTAAGGGTAGGACCGCGCGCTGGTGGTGAAGGAGCGCCAGCCCCCCGACAGGGGCAGGCGCTGGCCCGGCGCACTGCGTGCTTGATTCCGGGCCGTTGGGCTTGAGTACTTAGAACCCGATCGCCCAGCCCGCCAGCGCGATCCAGAGCGGGATCGACAGGATGGCCACCGGTGTGCCGATCCCCGTCGAGGTGCCCACATAGGCCGATGGGTTCGCTTCGGGCAGGGCGGCGCGCATTGTCGGCGGGCCCGAGATGTCCGAGCTGGATGCGGCCATCACAGCGAGGAGGACAACGCCACCTGCGGAGAAGCCGGTCAGTTCATGGGCGATCATGCCAGCGCCAAAGCCGAGCGCGCCGTGGAGAAGCGGGGCGGTCAGGCCGTAGAGCAGTAGCGTGGGTGCGACGCCTTTGAGTTCGGACAGCCGCGACCAGGCTTCCATGCCCATGATCAGCATCAGGATCGACAACAGGCCCCGGAACAGCGGTTCATAAAAGCTTTCATAGACGCTGTCGGGCCGGGCAAGCACGCCAAGGGCAAGGCCGAGGAACAGGGCAGAAATCGCTGGGCTCCGTACGGTATCCACAAGGATGCCTTTCAGAAGGCCCTTGGGAAGCTGGGTGCGCGGGCCAGTAGTGCCCATGGTCATGGTGCCATCGCCTGAGGGGGCGGCGGCGCGCTTGCGCTCTGCTGCCATCCGGGCCAGCACGATCGCTGTGATCAGGGCAGCGACGTCCATGAAGGGGTAAAGCGCGCCGATAAAGCCTTCGTAAGCGATGCCTTCGCCATCGAGCATGACCATGCCAGCGGCGAGGGTCGACGCCGAGACGGCGCCGAACAGGCCGACGGTTGCCATGCCGTCCATCGCGCTCAGCCCCTTGCGCCGGGCCAGCGTGAAGCCCCCGATCAGCACGATCGAGATCCCGAGGAGCATGGCGAGGATTGCGGGGACGGCGAGTTCGGCGAGGTTTGCTTCGCGCACCGAGATGCCCGCGCCGAGGCCGACTTTCAGCAAGAGGACGAGCACCACGAA
>CAZWZG010000052.1:0-14518 GCA_964638245.1 uncultured Rhodobacterales bacterium | reverse complement strand
CATGCCGTGGCCCTTGAGGGGCACCTGACCCGCGCGGCGGAACGGCTGAACCTGTCGCAATCGGCCTTGTCGGCCCAGATCAAAACGCTGGAAGATCGCCTTGGTCACAAGCTGTTCGAGCGTGTGGGACGCTCGCTGGAGTTGACCGAGGTCGGGCGCATCACGCTGGACTACGCGGATCGTATTTTTGGCACCGGGGACGAGCTGTTGGCGACGCTTGCCCACCAGAACGAGACGCGCACGCCGCTTCGGGTCGGGGCGGTGTCGACGCTGTCGCGGAATTTCCAGATCCGGTTTCTGGATCCGGTTCTGGGGCGCGAGGATGTCGATCTGGTTTTGCGCTCGGGCACTTTGGCGGCCTTGATGACAGATCTGCGCGATCTGGCCATTGACGTTGTGCTGACGACGGAGCCGCCGAGCAGCGCGGATGCCCCGGGGTTGAAGGCAAGGAAGATGTCCGAGCAACCCGTGGTGCTCCATGGCACGCCTGAGCGGCTGGCGCACCCCAGCCTCAAGGCGTTGTTGGCTGCCGAGCCGGTGATCCTGCCCGCCGAGCCCGCGATCCGGCGGGGGTTTGATGCTTTGGTGACGGCGCTGGGCGTTGCGCCGCGCATTGCCGCGGAGGTGGACGATATGGCGATGGTCCGGCTGCTGGCGCGCGAGGGCAAGGGCCTCGCGCTTGCGCCGTCGGTGGTTTTTGTGGATGAAATCAAGGCCGGGCGCATCGCGGCTGCGCCGTTCGCGACTGACATTACCGAGACGTTTTATGCGGTGACGGTCGAGCGGAACTTTCCACACCCGTTGCTTCAGACATTGCTGGAAGGCGACGCCTAGAAATCCGTGACCGATACGACCACTTCGACGCGTCGGTTGGCCTCGCGCCCGGCGTCGGTGGCGTTGGAGGCGATGGGGGACAGATAACCGATGCCTTCTGATTGCAGACGCTCGGGCGCGATGCCGTAGACGTCGATCAGGCGTTGGCGCACGGCGTCGGCGCGGCGTTTGGAGAGAGCGATGTTGGCCTCAAGGCTGCCTTCGGCGTCGGTGTGCCCGACAAGGACAACCGAAAGCGTCGGAACCTCGGTCATCAATTGCCCAAGATCGGTGAGGCTTTGGAACGTGGCGGGGCCAAGGGAAGCGGATCCACTTTCGAATTCGAGATCGCTGAGCACCGTGCGTCCAAGTTGGCGAAGGGCGTCGGCGAGGGGCAGGTCGCTGGCGGGGGCAACAATGACCGTTTCGGGTGTTGCCTGAGCCGTCGGCACTTGCGCGGCGGCCGGGCCGACGCGGGTGACGTGTACGTATCCCGCGCCGTCCGAACGGCTGACAACGAGGGCCAGCTTTTCGGCTTCGCCCCGTTCCAGAAGCGCATAGCGGAAGTCGCCGAGGTCGACATGCATGGCCGGTTCGCCGATCAGGTCCAACTGGAAGCGGAAGTCGAAGCCGCCGCAGGACCGCGTTTCGCAGCGAAACAGCGTTGCAAACCCGCCCCGTTCCAGCGCGGCAATGGCCGTTTCGATGAGGGTCAGTGTTTCAAGTTGTTCGCCCGAAATACGCCAGGCGCGGCGTTCGACCACACCGCGCGCCACAACCGAAATGACACCTTCGGCGCGGTCCCAGCCGGAAATCGGAAGCGTCGCGCTGGCGTTGTCGCGCCGGGTTTCCCCGGTGATTTCAGCGCCTTGGGGAAGGAATGCAGGAAGGGTCGCTGCAGGTTGCGCGCCCGCAGCAATCGGAAAAGCTGCCATCGCCAAAGCGATCAGAAATCGGTGTCCACTCCCCATTTGCTCAATTGGTAGCGGTCGAACCACGCTATGCCCAGTCCTGTTTCAACACGCGGTAATGGTATCCGCCTGCAGGTGTCATCCCGAGCCCTTCATAAAGCGCGATTGCGGGCGCATTGGCGCGTACGACGGCGAGGGCCAGCGTAGGCGCGCCATGGGAGAGCGCCCAATCCGCAGCCGCGCGGGTCATGCGCCCGGCGAGCCCCTTTCGGCGGGCGTATTTGGGGACGTAAAGCGCATGCAGCATCGCGACATCGCCAGCAGCGGCGACAAAGGCCACGCCCGCCACGCCGCCCGCATCGCGGGCCAAAAGGCAGGTCTTTGGCCCCCTCACACGGTCCATGACGGCCAGTCGCGCAGGTCCGACGCCGTCTTCGGCCCAGATTCGCCGCATCGCGGCCACGGGCGCGTCGGCGAGGTAGATCTCGGGGTGCCGCGCGGCGATGGTCTGCGCTTTGATGGCGAAAAAGGCTGTGGGATCAACCGGGTCGTGCGTGGCGGCCAGATGCCCTTCGAGCGCATCCGCGCCATCGGGAACCTGGATGAGAGGCGTCGTTGCCAGAGCGGCCGCTGCATCCTCAAGCTGCCCGGTCAGGCGGGTTGCCGACACGCGCTTACCGCCGCCTTGCCCGTCCGCATGGCGCAGCGGCCCGTCCTCCCAGACCTTGGCCGGGGGCCATGTGGCGTCCAGTGCCGCCAGAAGCGATTGTTGGTCAGGCCGCTCCAACGGCGTCCCCAAAGGCGGAGATCAGCGCGGCTTCAGCGGCGTCGAGCCGTTCAGGATCGGTGCCGCGCACCACGATATTGGTGCCAAACGCGCCGTTCTTTTGGAACGGGTAAGAGCCGAAAGACAGGTCATCGAAGGTTTCGCTCAAAGCGGTCAGGGGACCTGCGATGTCACCTTCGCCACGCTCGACGCGGACGGTGCGGGACAGAAGAGGCGCGCCGCCTGTGATTGTGGGCAAGACACCTGCCAGCATGGCTTCGAAGATTTTGGGGACGCCCGCTAAGACGTGCACGTTTTGCAGGACAAAGCCTGGAGCGGCGGAGACGGGGTTCTCGATCAATTTTGCGCCAACCGGAATCCGCGCCATGCGCAAACGCGCTTCGTTCAGGTCCTGCCCGTTGCGGTCGTAATGGGCCTGAAGGATCGCACGTGCGTCATCGCGCACGTCGATCGGGGCGCCAAAGGCGGCGGCGACGCAGTCGGCGGTGATGTCGTCATGGGTGGGGCCGATGCCGCCGGACGTGAAGACATGGGTATAGGCCGAAGACAGCGCCTGAACCGCGCTGACGATGGCTTGCGGGTCGTCCGAGACGACGCGTACTTCGCGCAGCTCCACACCGTGCTCGGTCAACTGCCCGGCCAGATGGTACATATTGGCGTCCCGCGTGCGCCCGGACAGGATCTCGTCGCCGATCACGAGCATGGCGGCACTGGGTCGGGTCATGGGGCGCTCCTTGTGGGTCGTTCCGCTTCGGTATAGGCCGCGCGGCATGGAGTTTCCACGCCCCCTTGTCCCCGGAACCCTGATCCGGCGCTACAAACGCTTTCTGGCCGATATCCGGCTGGAGACGGGGGAAGAGGTTGTGGCCCATTGCCCCAACCCCGGTGCGATGCTGGGGCTGAAGGATGAAGGGTTGCGAGTCTGGCTGGAACCCAACGATGACCCCAAGAAAAAGCTGAAATACGGCTGGCGGTTGGTGGAATTGCCGGGCGGTGGCTGGGCCGGGATCGATGCGACGGCCCCGAACCGGATCGTGGGCGAAGCATTGCGCGCGGGTCGGGTGCCCGAGTTGACGGGGTACAGTTCGATCCGCCCTGAGCAGAAATACGGCACCAACTCTCGCATCGATTTCCTGTTGTCCGAACCGGGGCTGCCGGACGCTTATGTCGAGATCAAGAATGTGCATCTGATGCGCGAACCCGGGCTGGCCGAGTTTCCCGATTGCGTCACCGCACGGGGCGCCAAGCACCTGGGCGAGCTTCAGCGGATTGCGCGCGACGGTGGGCGCGCGGTGATGCTCTATTGCGTGCAAATGACGGGGGCGGATCGGTTTGGCGTTGCTGGTGACCTTGATCCAACTTACGCGCGCGCCTTTGAAGCAGCGCGCGCTGGGGGTGTTGACGTTTTGGTCTATGGCACCAATATCTCGCCCCAAGGCATAACCCTGAGCCAGCGGATCGCTTTTTAGCCCGCGACGCTCCGCCACTGGCCCAAAGCCACGGGTTCTATTAAGAAGAGCGCAATTGAGAAGGAGTCCAGGTCGTGGACGACAAACCGCGCGGTCGCATCACAAAAGACGGCATTCGCATCTACGAGACTGCGGATTACGAAGGCATGCGCGTGGCTGGTGGCCTTGCGGCCCAGATCCTTGACGATATTGCCCCGATGATCGCGCCCGGCACGACAACCGGTGCGATCAATGAGGCCATTCGCGCGGCTGTGGACGCAGCGGGCGCAACTTCGGCAACGGTGGGCTACAAGGGCTATCAGCACGAATCCTGCATCAGTGCGAACCATGTGGTTTGCCACGGTATTCCGGGCAACAAGATCCCGGGGCGCAAGGATGATGTCCTGAAGGATGGCGACATCCTGAATGTGGACGTCACGGTGATCGTCGACGGCTGGTTCGGGGATACGTCGCGGATGTATATCGTGGGCAGTCCAAAGCCGTATGCCATGCGCCTGATTGAAGTTACCCATGAAGCTTTGATGCGCGGGATCGCGGCGGTGAAGCCGGGCAATACGTTTGGTGACATTGGCCATGCGATCCAGACTTACGTGGAAAGCGAGCGCATGTCGGTTGTGCGCGATTTCTGCGGCCACGGGCTGGGCCGTGTGTTCCACGCGCCGCCCAATGTGCTGCACTACGGGCGCCGCGGGACGGGCGCGGTGCTGGAAGAAGGCATGATCTTTACGATCGAGCCGATGGTGAACTTGGGGCGCCCCGAAACCAAGGTGCTGGGCGACGACTGGACAGCTGTGACGCGCGACGGACGTCTTTCGGCGCAGTTCGAGCATTCGGTGGGTGTGACCGCGGACGGGGTCGAGATTTTCACCGGCTCTCCCGGGGGCAAGTTCCACCCGACATGGGGCTAGGCCGCGCGTGCGGGGCACACGGTGCGCGGCCCTCCTGTTTTTCATTGCTACGATTGGCACGTCCTTGAGCGCTTCTGAGGCGGTTCTATCCCTTTGGCGGGACTGGGTGACATCGGTCGGCGCGCGCGACAGCGCGATTGCCGTGATGCACAACGGTGAGATGGCTTACGGCGAGGCGATCGGGGCCTCGCTGGAAACGGCCCGGCCCATCCATTCGATTTCCAAAATGATCACGGGCGCTTGTGTGATGGCCCTGATCGATGAAGGCGCGCTGACGCTTGGCACGCGCGTCGGCGATGTGATCGATGCGGGGAACTCGCCCGCTGGCGCGCTGACGGTCGAGAATGTCCTGACGCACACGGGCGGGCTCGGGCCGGACGAGACGCAGAACGCGATCCGGGTGGCGACGAACCCGCGAAGCCTGACGGATGCTCTGGTCACGCAGCGCGCCTTGGTCCGCCCCCTTCGGAGCGAGACGGGCCATGCTTATAACAACGAAAACTACGCCGTGCTTGGCGAGGTTATCGCCGCTGTCACCGGCGAGACGACCGAGGACGCATGCCGCGCGCGCGTGTTGACGGGTCTGACATCTGCGGAAAACCGCGAAGGGCAGGGCAGCGGTTTGGCCTACGGGGGGTGGGCGATGTCGATGCTGGATCTGGCCGTGTTCGGTGCGCGCTATGAATTGCATGGCGACGCGCCGCGTGTTTCGGCGGCTCCGGGCGTTGACTATGGTCCCGGGGTTCTGATCCGGGACACGTCGGCGGGCCCGAACCTGTGGCATTATGGTGGGCTGTGCCTGTTTCGACGGGGAAGCGGAGCCGCGCTTTTTGTTCTGCCGCAAGGACTTACGATGGCTGTGAGCTATGATGTGTGCGCCTCGAACGAGGATCTGAGGGCGCTTGAACAAACGGTTCTGGCACCTGCTGCGCGGGCGATGGTTACAGCCCAATAAGGTCTGGCACCTCGGCCATGTCGAAAAACACCTCTGCGCCAAGGGACCGAAGCCGGTCGGCATCCGAGTGCGGGGCATAGCCAAGTACGCGCGCGCCCGCTGCAACGCCGGCGCGCACGCCTGACGGGCTGTCATCGATCACGACTGTCTGTGCCGGATCGACCCCGAGAATGCGCGCGGCTTCAAGGTACACGCCCGGGTCCGGCTTGGCGCGCCCCAAGACATGGGCCGAGACGATCCGCCCCTCGAACCGCTCCAAAAGGTCATTCTGGCCCAGCGTGATCTCCATTTTGCGCGGCGCGCCGTTCGAGCCGATGGCGTAAGGAATGCCCGCCGCATCAAGTCGGTCCAGAAGGTCGCGGATGCCCGGAATGATCGGGGTGCCGAGCGCAAGCGCGCCCAGAAGTTCGTCGTAAATCTCGTCCAGCCAATTTTCGGGCATGGCAGCGCCGCGGCGTTTGGCCTCTTCCCCAGCCCCTTTCATGGTGCCCCCGGCAAAGAGCGTGTGGACCTCGGCGACGTCGATTTCAAAGCCGTATCGCGCGAAGTTTTCTACGAGAATGCGGTCTGCGATCGGCTCGCTGTCCACGAGAACACCGTCGCAATCGAAAAGAACCGCGTCAGGGCGCGTAGGTGAAGACGCTAACATGCGTTCCCCCATAGACGCGGGCATCGAGTGGGGTGAAGCCTTCGGGCGGTCGCATCGCGGCGGCCTCTTCCCAGACAATCGTCGCGCCTTCTGCGATCCAGCCGCCTGCCACCGCTGACAGGATCGCCTTGGTGCCCAGCCCCTTGCCGTAAGGAGGATCAAGGAAGACGAGCGTTGCAGGGGCGGGTGCATCGCCAAGCTTGGTGGCGTCGCGGGTGATGATGGTGGCATCCGCACCGGTGCGCTCGATGTTCTCGCGCAAAAGGCGCAAGGCCGTGCGACCGTTCTCGACGAAGGTGGCTGTTGCAGCGCCCCGCGATAGAGCTTCCAGGCCGAGTGCGCCGGTGCCTGCGAAAAGGTCCAGCACGACCGCGCCGTCAATTGGGGTCGTGCCCGACCCGTGTGCGAGCATGTTGAACAGGCTTTCGCGGACGCGGTCAGGTGTGGGGCGAAGCGCGGCGGTGGTGTCGCCTTTGCCGAGTGCCGCAAGGCGGTGCCCTTTCCAGCGCCCTGCAATGATCCTCATGGGCGCAGAAGCGCTTTGAGGTCGGATGTCGGGTCCGCGATGACGCTAGCGTCGGGAGACTTTCCGGCCTCGATCAAGCGTTTGCCGACCATGTAGTCCCGGGGCGCGTTCATGGCATCGACGGCCAACAGGGTATCACCCGCATAGTACCAATGGCTTTGAGCGCCCTCCACATTGCGCGCAGCGACGTGGTCGTAGCCGGTGTTCAGGCCTGCGATCTGTAGTTTCACATCGTATTGATCCGACCAGAACCACGGCTTTGGGACGTAGTCCGTGTCCGCGCCCATGATGTTGGCCGCGACCGCTTCGGCCTGGTCGATCGCGTTCTGGACGCTTTCAAGGCGGATGCGTTGGCCACGATAGGGGAAGGAGGCGCAATCGCCAGCCGCCCAGATCGCAGGATCGGAGGTTTGCCCGCGCGCGTCGACCTTGATCCCGTTGTCGCAGTCCAGCCCGGCGGATTTGGCCAGTTCGTCGGCGGGGAGGATCCCGATCCCGGCAATCACGAAATCGACGTCCAGCGCGCGGCCATCCGACAGGACGACCCGTTCCACGCGCGACTGTCCTTCAAGTGCTTCGACCCCCATACCTTCAAGAATGTCTACGCCATGGCTGGTGTGAAGATCGCGAAAGAAGTCGGACGTTTCAGGGGCCGCGACCCGTTGAAGGATCCGGTCTGCCATCTCGACAAGCGTGACGGCGACCCCGCGTTTCGTGGCGACCGCTGCGGCCTCAAGCCCGATGTAGCCGCCCCCGATGATCACGGCCTTGGCGCCGGGGCGGACGTCTTTGGCGAGGGTGTCGATGTCGCTCAGCGTGCGCACGACGTGCACGCCGTCGAGCGATCCGCCCATCTTGGCGGGAAGGCGACGCGCGACCGATCCAGTGGTGAAGGCCAGATGGGTATAGGGTAGCGCACCGTCTGACGTCTGAACGGTTTTGGTCGCCGGATCGATGGAGTGAACGGTTGTTCCCAAGCGCAGATCGATGTCCTGCTCGCCATAAAAGGCCTCGGGGCGGAAGAAGAGCCGTTCACGCTCCATCTCGCCCAGAAGATACGCCTTGGACAGGGGCGGGCGCTGATAGGGCGGGGCGCTTTCTTCGCACAACAGGGTGATTGGGTCAGTGCACGCAAGACTGCGCAGCTTGGCCGCCAGCGAAAACCCGGCCTGACCGCCGCCAACAATCACAATTCCAGCCATTCGACGGCGCTTTCCATGGTCGTTCGTTTCAGAGCCCTATATCGACACCCAACGAGGTTAAACGCAAGGACAAGCCATGACGATCAAGGTGGGAGAAACGCTGCCCGAGGCGACGCTGTTGAAGTGGGGTGAAGAGGGAGCGGAGGCCGTGGACCTGAAAGCCCGGGTTGCAGGGAAAAAGGTTCTGATCGTGGGCATGCCCGGCGCGTTCACGAACACATGCTCGGCGCTTCACATGCCGTCTTTGGTCAACAACGCCGACGCGATCCGCGCCAAGGGTGTGGACGAGATCATCGTGCTCGTGGTCAATGATGCTCAGGTGATCCGCGCGTGGGGCGAGGCGACCGGGGCGACCGCGGCGGGTGTCACGATCCTTGCGGACCCGACAAGCGCCTATGTCAAAGCCGTTGGCCTGGATTTCGATGCCCCACCGGCGGGGTTTTACGGACGCTCGGTGCGCCATGTGATGTTGGTCAAAGACGGCGTCGTCGCCCGACTGGACATCGAAGAAGCACGCACGACTTGCGATATGACCGGCGGCGAGGCCATTCTGGAGTTTCTTTGAGAAATCGCGACAGCGCTCGCTGAGAAGATTTTCTCAGGAAGCGATGGCGTCCATCTTTTGGGCCAAGGCGGCATCCAGGTCTGACAGACCACCGACATCGTGGGTGGTCAAGGTCACCTCTACCTTGTTGTAAACATTGAACCATTCTGGGTGATGGTTCATCTTTTCGGCCACGATGGCGGCTTGAGACATGAACCCCCAAGCCTCGACAAAGCTTTTGAATTTGAAGGTCTTCGCGATGGCGTCACGATCATCGACGATAGCCCAACCGTTCCCTGTCAGACCCTTCAACGCATCCTCGCGCGCATTTCCTTGAAGTTTCTCGCTCATTCCTGTTCCTCCTGATTGGCCTTTCGAAACGGGCCGTATTCCGTCAGCACTTCGATTTCCTGATCGACGGCGGCGCGCTCTGCTTCAAGATACTGCTCGATCGCGTTCGTGAACCCGTCATCTGCCAACCAGTGGAGCGAGTGGATTTCGACTGGCAGATAGCCGCGCGCCAGCTTGTGATCCCCTTGCGCCCCCGCTTCAACCGAGGCCAGACCGTTGGCAATCGCAAAGTCGATGGCCTGATAATAGCAGGCCTCGAAATGCATGCAGTCGTGATGTTCGATCGCGCCCCAGTAGCGCCCATAAAGGGTCTGGCGCCCGATGAAGTTCAAGGCGCCTGCCACGGGGCGGCCTTCGCGCATCGCGAAAACCAGGAGTATGTCGTCGCGCAGACGTTCTTGTGCGATGTCAAAAAAGCGCCGGGTCAGATAGGGCGAGCCCCATTTGCGCGCGCCGGTGTCCTGATAAAACACCCAGAAGGCGTCCCAATGCTCGGGCTGGATTGCGTCGCCGGTCAGCGCTACGATCTCTCCCCCAAAGCTTTGCGCTGCGCGGCGTTCCTTGCGGATGGTTTTGCGTTTGCGCGAGGACAGATCGGCCAAAAAGGCATCGAAATCCGCATAGTCGCGATTGTACCAATGATATTGCTGCGTGACCCGGTGCAGGAGGCCCATCTTGCTGCCCCGCTCGGCCTCATCCGCGGTACAGAACGTGGCGTGCAACGAGGACAGGCGGTTGCTTGAGGTCAGATTGACCGCGCCTTGGACAAGGGCGGCCATTCCTTGGTCTTCAAAGCCCGGGCGCGTCAGAAAACGCCGTCCAGTGGCGGGCGTGAAGGGCACCGCGATCTGCAGTTTTGGATAGTAGCGCCCGCCCGCCCGCTCGTAAGCGTGGGCCCAGTTGTGGTCGAAGATGTATTCGCCCTGACTGTGGCCTTTTGCATAGAGCGGGGCGACGGCGATGAGTTCGCCATCGATGCGCGCGGCCAAATGGTGTGCTTCCCATCCCGTGCCCGCTCCGACCGAGCCAGATTCCTCGAGTGCGGAGAGAAACCGGTGGGTGGTGAAGGGGTCATTGGGGCGGCCGCCGTCGGCTGCCTCCGGGCAGGCGCACGGATCCCAGTCGGACGCGTCAATGTCTGACAGGCGCTCAAAAACCGTGATCTCGACGGGTTGGGTGTCCATGCGTGCTCCGGATGTTCCCTATGAGGTGGCACATGAGGACACAGGGTCAAGGCGTCGACGGCGCGAAATCGCACCGGATCTGGACGTCAGGGACGGTATCCCTCGAACGTGATGTTGTCGGCCACGGCGCGCGCGGTTTTTTCCTGCTCTTGTGACCGGATTGTCCAGCACAGGATTGGAACGCCCGCGGCCTTCAGTGCGCCAACGCGCGTGCGGTCAAGGTCGGCGGCTTCGTGGCTGATGAACGTGGCACCCACACGGTCGAAATCCCGGATCGCACGCAGGGCGTTCAGCCGCGCGCCATTCGCGCCGGGCCAGTCGGGGGCCTTGAAGGAGCACGTCACCAGACCTCGCGCGATGGTGGGGGCAAGGCGCGCCATTTTCGCGATCGAATGAGGGTTGAAGGACATCACGGCCACCGGCCCCCGGTACCCCGCAAGATCGCGCGCAACCGCATCTTCAAGGCCAGAGAGTCTGTCGCCCAAACCACCGTCCTGATCCTTGATCTCGATAAGCAGCGGGACCGCGCCGTTGACCAGCGACAGCACTTCGGACAGGCGCGGAATGCGGGCCGTTCCGCCCAGAAGCCGCTGTTGTCCGAGCTCGAACGAAGAGCGATCCCGCACGAGGCCCATTTGACCGGCAAGCCGTTGCAAGTCGTCGTCGTGAAACGCCATGGCGACGTCATCGGCGCTGACCTGCACGTCGATCTCGATCCCATAGCCCGCGATGACGGCGGCTTCGATGGCGGGGATCGAGTTCTCCGGACAAGCACCGCTGCCGTCGTGGAGACCCCGATGGGCCAGCGGACGGTCCATAAAAGCAGGATCCAAGGTCATGTCATCTCGAAAATGGCTTCGATTTCGACGGCAACATCAAAGGGCAGGGCGGCCGCGCTGACGGCCGAGCGTGCGTGGCGTCCAGCGTCGCCAAGGACATCGACCATGAGGTCGGACGCGCCGTTTATGACTTTGGGTTGATCGGTGAAATCGGGGGCCGAGTTCACAAAGCCGGTCAGTTTGACAAGGCGCACGCGATCAAGGTCTCCGGCGGCGGCTTGTGCCTGTGCCAGAAGGGCGATGCCGCAAAACCGGGCTGCAGCCGCGCCCGCCTCGACATCCAGACCCGCGCCAAGCTTGCCGGTCACGAGGCCGCCCGGTCCCATGGGCAGTTGGCCCGAGACGTAGATTGTCTGGCCGGAAATCACGAAAGGCACGTAGTTGGCGGCGGGCGCAGGGCTTTTGGGAAGCTCGATCCCCAAAGCGCTCAGTTTTTCAGAAACAGACATCAAAATTTCATCCCTTTTTTGCGAAATATTGCCGTTTTGGGTCCGGGATTCCGTGCCCTTTCGGTTTCAAGTTGCTCCGGCATTGCCTTCAAACCTGTGATATGGTGCAACCTCCACTATGTATAGCGGTCTGACGGACCGAAGACACATTTTGAAGGACTGACCTTTGCCTGCTGCCCGCCCCCTGCTGATCCGCCTTACTTTTGTCGGCGCGCTTGCCGCGTTGGGTGCGTGTACCGTTGCGCCCGAAGGGCAGGAGATTTTCGACCCTTATGAGAGTGGAAATCGCGCCGTTCATGAATTTAACAAGGACGTCGACAGTGCCCTCCTGAAACCTGCTGCAGAGACGTACGGGGCTGTGGTGCCTGAGGATGCTCGCGCCGGACTCTCGAATGCGGCGCGCAACCTTGCTGCGCCAAGGTCAATTTTGAATTTCGTGCTGCAGGGCGAACTGGGGGCCGCTGCAGAAAAGACCGGTGCGTTTGTGTTGAATTCGACCTTTGGGGTGTTTGGTCTGATCGATCTGGCCGGTGCCCACGATTTTGGGACCGATACGACCGATTTTGGCGAAACTCTAGCGGTCATAGGTGCGCCCGAAGGCGCGTATCAAGAACTTCCGTTGCTTGGTCCATCAACCGAGCGGCACACGTTCGGACGCATTGTCGATTTCGTCATCAATCCTGTTGGTCAGGTCGCATCGGAAACCGTGCAGGCGTTTTCGACGACGGCACGGGCGGGTCAGATCCTTGGAGATCGCTACCAGTTCGGCGCGACAATTGACGGAATTTTGTACGAAAGTGCGGATAGTTATGCGCAGTCTCGTACCCTATATTTGCAGAACAGGCGGTTCGCCCTCGGCGTGCCGGAAGACCAGGAAGACCCGTTCGGGGATCTGGAGGATTTGTACGATGACCTTTATCAATAAGGGCTTTTCGCGCCGCGCCGTGCTGGCTGGGATGGCTGCAACGGGTGCAGCGATGGCGTTCCCGGCTCAGGCATTGTCGACCGCTGAAGCACGCGCGCTGATTGATCGCGCCGTTGCGGACATCAACAAGGTGATCAATTCGGGTCGCAGCGAAACCGCGATGTATGGTGAGTTCGAGAAGATCTTCAATCGCTATGCCGATGTCGACACGATTTCGCGCTCAGCACTCGGGCCAGAGGCGCGCAGCGCGTCTTCAGGCGAGTTGCGGGCGTTCTCGAACGCGTTTGCGGGCTACATGTCGCGCAAATACGGCAAGCGGTTCCGGGAGTTCATTGGCGGCAATGTTGAAGTGCGGGATGCACGTGCGGTGAAGTCGTTTTTCGAGGTCGAAACCGTGGCCACGCTGCGCGGGCAGCCGCCGTATCGTGTGAACTTCATGGTGTCCGATCGCTCGGGCAGGGACCTGTTCTTTGATCTGCTGATTGAAGGCGTGAGCCTTTTGAAATCCGAGCGGACGGAGATCGGCGCGATGCTGGACCGTCGTGGCGGCAACATCGCACGGCTGACAGCGGATCTCGCCAGCGCGGGGTAAGCCGAGGGGCGCCTAGGTACCTGGGATCAGGACAATTTTTCCGACATGGGTCTTTTCCATGAACGCTTTCTGGGCGGCGACGATCTCGGATAGCGCATAGGTCCCGGCGACCAGAGGGCGGATTTCGCCTGCCTCGAAATAGCGTATCAGGTTCGGAAAGACCGGCTCGTCCCAGCCCGTGGAGCCGATCAGCGTCAGATCCTTGAGGTACATGTCGCGCATGTCCAGATCGACCATCGGCCCAGCGATCGCGCCCGAGCTGACCAGCCGCCCGCGGCGTTTGAGCGCCTTGAGCATTCTTGGAAACCGCGCACCCGCCACGTTGTCCACCACGAGATCAACGCTCTCCGGCGCGACGGGGTCATCCCGCGATACGATTTGATCCGCTCCTAACGCCGTCAGAGCTTCTGCCTTGGACGGGCTTGTCATCGCGATGACCCGCGCTCCGCGGCGCTTGGCCAGTTGCACCGTCGCCGACCCGACGCCGCCCGAGGCGCCGGTGACGAGCACCGTTTCGCCCGCCTTGAGATTGGCGCGATGGAGCATGTTTTCGGACGTACCGTATGCACAGGGGATCGAGGCTAGTTCGGCGTCACTCCAGTCACACTCCGCGGAAAAAGCCTCACTGGCGGGGACAACGACATAGTCCGCGAAGGCCCCGTCGAAGTCCGAGGCCATCCAGATGTTTTCAGGGTCATCAAAGCCCTTGGGTCGCATGCAGGCGCGTACGATCACGCGTTCCCCGAGCCGAGAGGCGTCTACGCCTTCGCCGACTTCCTCAATTCGACCGCAGCAATCGGTGCCCTGAATGAGCGGAAAGGGCGTTGCCTTGTTCCAGCCGCCATCTGCGCGCGCCTGACCGCCGGTGTCTTCGGTCGCGCCTGTGACGTCGGCGGCGTACCAGCCGAGGCGGGTGTTGATCTCAGTGTTGTTTACGCCTGCGGCGAGAACCTTGAGCCGGACCTCGCCTGGACCCGGTTCCGGGCGTGGGACCGATTTGTATTCAAGCTTGTCGAACTCGCCGTTTCCGGTGGTCACAACTGCCATCATGTCCGCCATGAGGCCCCTCCTTTTTCCCGCTGCCAAGCCAAGGCGCAAAGCCACACCATTGCAAACGAAAAAGCCCGGGCGTTTCCGCCCGGGCTGAGTTTAAGACTGAATGGAAGGGAGATCAGCCTTTGGTAAAGTCCGGATAGGCTTCCATGCCCAGCTCGGCCGTATCGAGGCCTGCCAGTTCGGCTTCTTCGCTGACGCGAATGCCAAGGATGCCTTTCAGGATGTACCAGAGCACCAGCGAGATCACGAAGGTGAAGACACCGTAGGCAATGATGCCCGTGATCTGGATACCCCAGCCGCCTGTGTAGAAGGCAACAGCCAGCGTGCCCCAGATACCTGCGAAAAGGTGAACCGGGAT
>CAZWZG010000051.1:10136-18018 GCA_964638245.1 uncultured Rhodobacterales bacterium | reverse complement strand
CTCGATCAAGGCGCTGGACGATAGCTTCTCGGGTGCCGTCGAAGGCGTCAAGCGCGGCTCGATCATCACGGTCGAAGTCACGGCTATCGAAGACGGCGGGATCGAAGTGGAATACGAGGGCGCAAAATCCTTCATCCGCCGCTCCGACCTGTCCCGCGATCGTGCCGAACAGCGCCCCGAGCGTTTCGGTGTTGGCGACAAGATCGACGTCCGCGTCACCAATGTAGACGCCAAGACACGCCGCCTGAACCTGTCGATCAAAGCACGCGAGATCGCCGAAGAGAAAGAAGCCGTCGAACAGTATGGCTCGTCGGACTCGGGCGCCTCGCTTGGCGACATCCTGGGCGCTGCTCTGAAGAGCGACGACGACAAGTAAGTTCGGACAGATACTCTGAACGAAACCCGCGGCAGACCTGCCGCGGGTTTTTTGTTGGCCGCGAATCGCTTGGTCACGGCGAGGTCTGATTTTCCTTGCACGGCCCCGTTACGCTGCAGCGCGGCGCAGATTCAGGCCCAAATTCAGGGCATTGCCCGTATTTTTCCACATTCATTTCAAGCGCAAGTGTTTCGAAACCGCGATTTTAATCCTATAGTTCCCGGACATTTAAGGCCGTCACCAGAGTCGGTCAGCGCCATATCAAGGGGGGTCATCGTATGATTAGGTCCGAGCTCGTGCAAAAGATCGCAGACGAGAATCCCCATCTCTATCAACGCGATGTCGAGCGGATCGTAGGGACGATCTTTGATGAGATAATCGAGGCTATGGCGCGCGGTGACCGGGTCGAACTTCGCGGCTTTGGCGCGTTTTCGGTCAAGGCCCGGGACGCTCGGATCGGCCGGAACCCACGCACGGGTGAAAGCGTTCAGGTTGACCAGAAGCACGTGCCGTTCTTTAAGACAGGTAAGCTTCTTAGGGATCGTCTGAACGGGAAAGCCTGATGCGCTATCTGCGCTACCTTTTTTACATCGCCCTCGGCATCGTACTTATCACCGTCGCAATCGCGAACCGCGGGTCCGTGACGCTCAACCTTTTGCCCGAAGACATGGCCGGGTTGATGGGCTTTTCGTGGCAGGTCGAATTACCTCTCTTCATCATCATCTTCGCGGCGATCATCGCTGGGCTTTTGATCGGCTTCGTCGTCGAATGGTTCCGCGAAAGAAAACATCGCGCCGAAGCCCGGATCGAGCGCCGCTCACGCCAGAAGCTGGAAAAAGAGCTCAACACGCTCAAGCCCAACGAAAAGGCCGGCGACGACATCCTCGCTATCCTGGACGACACCAGCGCTGCACGCTGACACGTCATGGCACGGGTCAAGATATGCGGGCTGAAAGAGCCTGAAACCGTTGCTGCCTGCGTAGACGCCGGTGCGCGCTATATCGGGTTCAACTTCTATTCCAAATCTAAACGCTCGGTCTCTCCCACGGTTGCCGCAGCGCTGTCCGCTGATATTCCGCCGGGCGTAGCTAAGGTGGCGCTGGTTGTGGATGCGGATGATGCCTTCCTTGACGCTCTGACCGCCGAGGTCCCGATCGACATGATCCAGCTTCACGGAAGCGAAAGCCCTGCGCGGGTGGCTGAAGTCAAAAACCGATATGGCTTGCCGGTGATGAAGGCGCTTGGGGTAGGCTCGGCAGAAGACGTTGAGGCCATTGCGGCCTTCGAAGACGTAGCTGACCAATTGCTTTTGGATGCCAAACCGGGACCTGGGGAATTGCCTGGCGGAAATGGACTTCGCTTTGATTGGCGGCTGATCGCAGGACGCTCGTTCAAGAGGCCATGGATGCTTGCCGGTGGGCTAACGCCGCAAACCGTTGGTGAAGCAATCGAGCGGACAGGCGCGCTCCAAGTGGACGTGGCTTCGGGCGTGGAAAGCGCGCCCGGTGTCAAGGACGCCGAACTGATCCGCGCCTTCGTTCAGGCCGCCTCCTAGGCTTGCTCAGACCCACCCGGCGCTGCGCGCAACAACGCCTGAACGCCGCGTGACACCGCAATCTTGGACTTGGTCGCGTAGGCGGCCCCGTTGGCTTCGACCCGTTTCAAGCGATAGCGATAGTTGACCATCGCCCCGACCGATTGTGCCCAACCGTTTTGCGACTGGTCCGCACCCGCAAGCACGTTGTCAATTTCCGCGCCATTGGACAGGTGGAACCGCGCCACCGGGTTTCTGGGCTGTCCATCGCCGCGCTTGGACTTGGCAAGATAGTGCGCCGCCAGCGACCTGATCGCCTCGGCCTGTTCGTCGAGCGCGCTCGTGTCTCCGCTGTCTTCTGCGACTGCGACGGCCTCCAGAATCGCCCCAGGACGCAGATCCGTACTTTGGTCCAACTCACCGACCCATTTACGAAAGCCCGGGATCGGCGAAAGGGTGATGAACGTCTTCAACTCCGGCAGTTCCGCCGAAAGGTCGGCGACGACGTTCTTGATCAGCGACTCGCCAAACGAAATACCGGCCAAGCCTTTCTGGCAGTTCGAAATGGAATAAAAGACGGCGGTATCGGCCTCGGTCGCATCGAGCGGTGCGCGATCTTCGGCCAGAACGCCTTGAATTGACGCTGGCACACCCTGCGTCAGGGCCACTTCGACAAAGATCAGCGGTTCGTCCGGCATGCGCGGGTGAAAATAAGCATAGCACCGGCGATCGGAAGGTTCGGTTCGCCGCCGCAGGTCATCCCAGTCGTTGATCTGATGCACCGCCTCATAGGCGATGATCTTTTCCAGAACCCGTGCGGGCGTCGCCCAGTCGACCCGCTCCAACACCAGAAAGCCGCGGTTGAACCACGAGGTGAACAGGTGCACGAGGTCCAGATCAATCCGGCGAAAATCCGGGGTTTGGCGCATGAAGCCCAAAAGGGCTGCGCGCATGTTCACGAGTGCCGTGGTCGCGCCTTCGCTGGTGTTGAGTTTGCGAAACAGCGTCTGCCGTCCCGGCTCGGAAACGTTCAGAAGCGTATCGAGTGTTTCGGCATTCTGTGCGTCTCGGTAAGCCTCTGCCGCCTTGGCGACGGCGTCCGCATCAAGGTCCAGTTCGGACGCAAGATAGGCAAAGAATTCAGCCTTGGCGTCCTCATCGAGTTCGGGAAAGGTGGCAAGGATCGATGCGCTCAGGCGTTGCACAGGCCCTTCGGCTTTGGCGTCCATAAGGTCCCGGCATTGCTCGATAATCGGTCGATCATCCAGCTGTGCAGGATCGGCGCGCCGGGGTTCGAAGAACGACGCAATCAGCCCGCCAAGCGTGCCTGCCCGGGGTTGAGGGCGCCGGATGTCAGCCAAGGGTCAAGGCGCCCGTCGACAGTCCCACCGTCAAGCCAAGCGTTCCTTCGTTGATCATCCATTTCCGGATCGTGAAACTGCGGGTGCCCGAGCTGTGCATCGGGTCGTTCGCCGCCATCTCGGTTGCTTGCTCAAGCGATTCTGCCCGCAACACGAGCATACCATCGCCGTCGTTGCGAGCGCCCGTGGGATCCGACATCGGACCCGCAAACATCAGCGCCCCGGACGATTCGAGCGAACCGATATAGGCCAGATGATCAGAAAGTACCGAGGGTATGTCACCATCGACGTTCTTGAGGCTTTGAACCACGTAGACCTCGTGCGCCAAGGCCCCGCGTTCCTTGGCCTGAGCCTTGTAGTCGTCCCATGCAGGCATCGAAATCTCTCCTCTAGGTGCCCCAAGGTAAAAAAATCGATATTATTTGACAACGGAAAAAATAATCGCCAAAAAAGATCAACAACGGAGGAGATGACGATGCGGCTGATGGTTGGAACCGGGACCACCGGGCAGGGCGTATTTCTTGTAGATGGCGATGATGCCTTCAATCTGACGGCCATCGAACCGCGTGTTGGGTCCGACTTGATGGCGCTGGCCGCCGGTACCGTCAGCCTTAGCGATGTCGCGGCGCGCGCGCCGAGCGCTCCGAAAGAGCCAGTCGCAAACATCACCCCCGGCCTACCGATTGCACGCCCAAGCAAGACGATCTGCCTTGGTCTGAACTATGTCGATCACATCAAGGAAGGCGGCTACGACGTGCCGACCTATCCTGCGCTGTTCATGCGCGGCCCGAGTTCGCTGATGGCCGCGGGCGAGCCGATGGTACGCCCGTCGTGCTCCGAGCAGCTGGATTATGAAGCCGAACTGATGGTCATCATCGGCAAGGGCGGTCGGCACATTCCCGAAAGCCAAGCTCTTAGCCATGTCTTTGCATACACGATCTTCAACGATGGCTCGGTTCGCGACTACCAGCGCAAGACGCACCAGTGGACGCCCGGCAAGAATTTCGACGCCACGGGCGCGATTGGTCCGTCGGTTGTCACCCCGGACGAGCTTCCCGAAGGTGGCGAAGGCCTCAAGATCGAAAGTCGTGTGGGCGATGAAATCCTGCAAAGCGCCTCGACATCCGACATGCTGTGGTCCACGGCGCGCACAATCGCGACGATCTCGGAATATTCGACGTTGGAACCCGGTGACTACCTGGCCATGGGCACGCCTCCGGGCGTGGGCCATGCCAAGGTTCCCGGTCCGCGCTGGCTGCGCCCGGGCGAGACGGTGGACATTGAAATCGAAGGCATTGGCATTTGCTCAAGCCCGATCATCGCAGAAGAAGACTTGGCCAAGGAGGCCGCAGAGTGAACGCGCCGACCGGATCAGAACTCGACACGCTGCGCGCGCAAGCGCAGGAGCATTTCCGCGATTTGAAACAACGCGTTCCGGGTCTTGAGCCGGATGCGATTGACTTGATCCTGCGCGAGGCGCGTTCACATTACGCGTGGACGGACAAGCCCGTGTCGCGTGAAACGCTCGAAGCGATTTACGACATTATGGCCTCCGGCCCGACCTCAATGAACACGTGTCCCGCGCGGATCGTTTTTGTCACTTCAGAGGAGGGCAAGGACCGGGTCGAGAAATCGTTGAAACCGGCCAATGTCGCCAAGATGCGATCGGCCCCGGTCACCGCGATCATCGCGCATGACTTGGACTTCTGGAAAGAACTTCCGTTCCTGTTCCCGCATGAAGACCGTCGCCCGATGTTTGAAGGCAAGGCCAAGCATATCGAGACGACGGCGTTTCGAAACGGTACGCTTCAAGGGGCCTACTTTATGATTGCTGCTCGGGCCTTGGGCCTCGACGTTGGCGCCATGTCGGGCTTTGACAACGCGGTGATCGACGAAGAGTTCTTCGCGGGCACCACGCTGAAATCGAACTTCCTCTGTAACCTTGGTCATGCGGACGAAACGGCGCTGTTCCAAAAACTGCCGCGTTTCCCCTTCGACAAAGTCTGCAGCTTCGCGTGAGATCATGGGTCAGGTGAAGCTCAAAACCACGGTAAAGCTTCGGGCCAAGGGCACCGGGTTCAGCCATAGCCGTATGGACGTGGCCGTGCGCGACCTGACCAGCACGATTGATGAACCCACCGAGCGTGGCGGCACCAATCTGGGCCTGACGCCGACGGACACGGCCATCGCCGCGCTGGCCGGATGCACCAACGTCATCGGGAACAAATGCGCGGAAAAACTCGGCATCGACGCCGGGAATATTCACGTCGAAATAAATTGCGATTTCGACCGCCGCGGCGTCACACTGGCAGAAGAAATCGAAACCCCATTCGTCGCGCTCAACCAGCGCGTCACCTGTACCGGCTCCGCCACAAAAGAAGAGCTGGCCCAACTCGGCGAAGACGTCGCCAAATACTGTCCACTGTCTAAGCTATTCATCAACTCCGGAACTCAGGTCACGACCACCTGGGCGAAGGCATAAGCGACATTAAGGGAGGAACCTCATGTCAATGAACTGGACCAAAGCAGGCCTCGTCGGCCTTCTGATGTCAGCCACAGCGCTTCCGCTGTCGGCGGCTGAAACGATCAAAGCTGTCGTCATCGACGGCTATCCAGCGCGCGCGCTCTGGGTACAGGAATTCACCAACTTCTTCATCCCCGAAGTCGACAAGCGTCTGGCGGCCAACGGCAACTACGTCATGGACTGGCAGGAAAGCTATGGCGGTTCGATCGTAAAGCCGAAGGGCGTTCTTGAGGGCATCGAACTTGGCCTCGGCGATATTGGCATCGTCACCACGATCTTCCACAGCTCGAAACTCCCAAGCCAGGCGATTTCTGCCGTGACCCCGATGGTCGCGCCGGACGCCCGCGCCGTGGCTCAGGCTGTTGACGAGATCGCCAAAGAATTCCCAACGATGCAGAACGAGTTTGCGGCCCAGAACCAGGTTTACCTGGCGACCGGCGTCGTGCTCGACACCTATCAAGTGTTTTCCAAGACCCCGGTAACCTCGCTTGCCGATCTTGAGAACAAGAAGATCGCTGGTGCGGGCATGAACCTGCGCTATCTCGAAGGCATCGACGGCGCTGCTGGCGTGCGCGGCGGTCTGACCGACTTCTACAACATGGTTCAGACGGGCCTTGTCGATGCAGCCATGCTCTGGCCGGAATCGGCAGCGACCTTCAAGATCGCCGAAGTCGCTCCTTACATGATCAAGGCTGACCTCGGCGCCGTGAACTCCAAGACGATCACGGTGAACAAACAGTACTGGGACGGCCTGCCGGACGAAGTCAAAGGCGTTCTGCAAGAGGTTGCCGTTCTCTACCGTGACCACGTTGCCGGTATCGCCATGGACCGCGCTCAGGCCAGCCGCGACGCCTATGTCGCCGGTGGCGGGACGATCGTCGAAATGGACCCGGCCGAGCGTGCAGCTTGGGCCATGGCCATGCCAAACATTGCGCAGGAATGGGCCGCAGGCCTTGATGCCAAGGGTGAGCCCGGCACCGAGATGCTGAACGCTTACCTCGGCAAGCTCGAAGCCGCTGGATATACCGGTGTCCGTGACTGGACCCAGGACGCGATGAACTAAGCGAAACCGGGGGCATCGGACGTGATCCGAACCATCGATACAATCGCCAGCGGCGTTGCCAAAGCAGCCAACGCCGCTGGCACCCTCATTATTCTCCTCATGGTCCTGATGGTGAACTACGAGATCGTGGCACGCGGGGTGTTCAATCAGCCCTTCCGCGGGACCTACGAGATGGTTCAGTTCTCTCTGGTCATGATCGTCTTTCTTCAGCTGCCGGACGTGATCCGCGCCGGACGGCTGACCCGTTCTGATGGACTGCTTGGCATCATCACCCGGCGCAATCGAGCGACAGGTCGGACCCTTTCTCGTCTGATCGACGCATTCTCGCTGACCTTTATGATCATCGTCGCCTGGGCGATCTGGCCCGAATTCCTGGACATGTGGGAAACGCAGGACTTCTTTGGCGTGCCCGGCGTCTTCACCGCGCCCTGGTGGCCGATCAAGCTTGCGATCTTCCTGTCCGCCTGCCTGTGTGCCGTCCACTTCATCCTCCGCATCATTTTGCGGCCCTACGAACCCGCAGGGCTAGAGCCCCATGCCGAGGACGCCGCCTGATGGATCCCGTCACAATTGGCCTGATTTCGATCGTCGCGATCGTTCTGCTCATCTGGATGGGGGTCTACATCCCCATTGCGCTGGGCATGGTGTCGTTCCTTGCCATCTGGATCATGCGCGGGAACTTCGATCTGGCGATGGGTCTGACCAAAATCGCTATCGCCGACAGTCCGATGGAATACACTTTCGCGACGATCCCGCTGTTCGTACTGATGGGTCTGATCGTGTCCAAGGCGGGGCTGGGGCAGGACATCTATACCGTCCTCAACCAAAGCTGCCGCAAGATCACCGGCGGCATCGGGATGGCCACGGTTGGTGCGAATGCGGTCTTTGCCGCCGTTACGGGGTCGTCGATCGCAAGCGCCTCGGTCTTCTCAAAAATGTCCGTCCCGGCGATGCTCAACCACGACTATAACCCGCGCTTTGCGGTGGGCGTCGTCGCAGGCTCCAGCGTTCTTGGCATGATCAT
>CAZWZG010000051.1:0-10036 GCA_964638245.1 uncultured Rhodobacterales bacterium | reverse complement strand
TGGCCGAGAACAACTTCAGCTTCTTCTGGATCATGGCGCTCATGGTCGTTCTGATGTTGTTTCTCGGCACGATCCTAGACACCGCCTCGATCATCCTGATCGTCGTCCCGCTCTTCCTCGGCCTCATCGAGACCATGGGCCTCAGCCTCGTCTGGTTCGGCATCGTCGCCGTTGTCGCCGCCGAGATCGGCCTCCTGACGCCGCCCCTCGGCCTCAGTTGTTTCGTTATCAAGGCTACGCTTGACGACGACCGGATCAAGCTAAAGGATGTCTTCCTTGGCGCCCTGCCATTTGCCTTTGTCATGCTGCTGGTGCTGATCGTGCTGATCCGCTTCCCAATCCTCAGCCTGGCCCTCATCTAGAATATCGAAGGAGCCGCCCCATGCGCGACGTCAATATCGACAACATCACGGACGTATTCATCGGCTATTTCGGCGAAGACACCTCGCCGCGCATGCGCGAAGTGATGGCGAGCCTTGCCAAGCACCTCCACGCCTTCGCCAAGGACGTCAAACTGACCCATGCCGAATGGGAAAAGGGCATCGAATTCATGGAATGGGCCGGCGATATCTCGGACAAGGAACGCCACGAGTTCGTGCTGTTGTCCGACGTCCTCGGCCTGTCGTCGCTGGTGGATATGATCAACACCGTGCCAGAGGGAACATCTTCGAGCGTGCTTGGACCGTTCCACATCACCGACGCCCCGCCGATCCCGTTCGGTCATGACATGAAGCGCGACTATGAGGGTCAGATCCTTGTTGCGCGCGGGACAGTCACTGACCCCGAAGGTAACCCGATCGAGGGTGCGGAAATCGACATCTGGCAAACGGCGCCCAACGGCCTCTATTCCAGCCAGGACCCCGATCAGGACACCTATTCCTTCCACGGGATCATGACCACGGGGCCGGATGGCAAGTACGGTTTTTCGACCGTCAAACCGGTCAGCTATACGGTGCCCACAGATGGCCCTGTCGGCGGCATTCTGGATGCCACAGGCCGCCACCCCTGGCGCCCATCGCACCTTCACTACATCATCAAGGCCAAAGGGTACCGCCCACTGGTCACCGAGATTTTTCCCGACGATGATCCTTACCTTGACGAAGACACCGTCTTTGGCGTGCGCTCGGATCTTGTGATGAAATACGTGGAACGCCCAGCGTCCGATTTCCCGGACGGCTACGACATCTCAGGTTCGGTGACGGAGCCATGGCTGGAAGCCGACTTCGATCTGAAGCTGGTGCCCGAAGGCTAGGAATCTAGGCGTTGCCCGGTGTTTTGCTCCGGGTCGCCCGGATGGCTGGGTCGGATCGAAAGCGACCTAGAGTAGACAAGCACCGATACCCGATTGAGGTTTCATAAGACGACCCAGAAGGGTTTTCAGACTGCTAGGTATTCAACGCATCCGCCAGAAATTGCCCAGTACCGCGATAGTGCTCCAGCAGGCGTGTGCTTGCCAGGTCGGCATCGCGCTCGATGGCGGCGTCCAGAATATCGGCGTGTTCTTTCGAGACGTCACGCTTGCCGTACGTGATCCCGCGGCCAGCGATAAAGCGATACCGGATGTTCAGGTCATATAACTGACTGCAGAACTTCAGCAGGATCGGCGATCCGCAATTGTCCAAAAGGGCCATATGGAAGGCCTTGTGGCGGGCCTCGAACTCGGTTGTCACGTCGCGCGGTGTTTTCGTCAGGCGATGATGCGACAGAACCAGACGGTCCTCCCACGCGGCATCGGCGTTGGCGATGCTTTGGCGGATCGCGCTTTCTTCAAGAAGGCAGCGCAGGTTCAGGATTGACTGAAAATCATCGCCGCTCGTTTCTGCCGCGCGAAACCCGCGTTGGTCCAGGCGTTCGACAAGGTGATCCGACGTCAGAAGTGACAGCGCCTCGCGCACCGGCGAGGCACCCAGACCCAGCGTTTCGCGCAAGCGTTCGATCTTGAGCTTTTCGCCGGGTTGCAACGCTCCGGTCAGGATCAATTGGCGTATCGCATCATAGGCCTGCTGCGTCGCAGATGGACCGCCGGCCGACTTCGAAAATGACCCTAAATCTTGCATGGGGCCAATAATATCGATTTTTTACGTTTATACAAGCAAAGCTCAACCGGCCTGCAGATCTCCAAGCACGTCGATGCCCTGCATGTTCAAGTAATGCAGCATGTCGATGAAGATCCAGTTCTCGGCCAGCTTGTCGCCGTCCCGCCGATACAGGTCAATCACCCGCATATCGGCGATCGCACCTTCCTTGGATTTGCCCATGTAGCCTTCTTTCATGGTCAGCGTGAGGTTCGGCCAACCAAAGAACCCCCCGTAGTTCCCTTCGGCCAGCTTGGACAAATGGCCGTTGAACGCTCGGTTTGAAACATTGCGCCGAAACGGCTGCTGGTGCTGTTCGATATAGCGGGGGATGGTGTAGGTCGCGCCGATGCCTTCGGGGCCCCACCAGACGAAATCATCATGCCAGCTCCGGGCAAGCTCGACTTCCGGAGACTCGTAGATCTGATGATTGCTGATGTCCCCGATCATCTTGTTGATCAGGGCCAGCGTCTTTGGCGCTTCGTCTTCGGGGGCATCCTTGAACTGCAAACCATCGTGGGTCATCGGACCGGGCTGAATAAGATGCTGCGCCGTCTGCTCGGGGATCGGGTTCAGACCGGCCTGCTTCATCAGGTGAAGGATATCGACGAAAAACGCCGTCTCGGTGATCTCACCTTCCTCGACCCGATTGAACTCGGCGTAGCGCAGCATCGCGATCTTTGAGGTCGGCGGGATCCCAAGGAAAGGTGCATCAAACAGGCCCATCAAGTGGCCCATCGAGACGACCCATGTCGACTGGTAGTCATCGATCTGGTTCAGACCTGCAAAAAACATGTCCTCGCGGCGCTGAACGGACGTAAACGCTGTCAGGAAGGGCGCCCAAAAAGCGGCAGCTACGTTTTCCGCCCCATGCTGTTCGTGCCAAGGGTGCATCCCGCGCCAGTGCCAGTCCTTGGATGTCGTACGCGCCAGGTGCGCTTGAACGGTTTCGGGCGTCGCTGTTGCGATGTCCTCGTGGTGATCCTTCAACAAAGCCTTGGCGGCCTCAAACCTGCTCACGTCCTGACCCTTTCCGGTTCGGGGCCTTGATTCTCCCCGTCTGTCGGAGAAATGTTGCATACGTTTGCAACGAAATGGCAAGTGGAGATCAAGAAACGCCTGAAATTGCATCGCACTAAGGCGCGAGAAAGGGCCCTCAGAAGATTTTCCGTTGCGCGATGCAAGGAATCGGATAGTGTTTTGCATACGTATGCAAAGGCAAGCTGCGAAAAAATACATAACGGGACACATTCAGGGGGTCGCTCATGGCCGAGGTTCAGCTTCGTAACATTTCCAAGCGCTGGGGGAGCTTTGTCGGGGTCGAAAAATTCGATCTGACGATTGCAGATCAGGAGTTTCTCGTCCTTCTCGGCCCCTCGGGCTGCGGCAAGACGACAACCATGCGGATGATCGCGGGGCTCGAAGACGCCACCGAAGGCGACATCCTGATCGACGGCAAGCGTGTCAACGACCTGGACCCCAAGGACCGCGACGTGGCGATGGTGTTCCAATCCTACGCGCTCTATCCGAACCTGACCGTCTACGAAAACATCCGCTTCCCGCTGAAAGTCCGCAAAACGGACCCTTCGACGCACAATGATGCGGTCATGCGTGCCGCCAATATGGTCGAGCTTGAAGAATTCCTGCACCGCCGCCCCGCCGAACTCTCCGGTGGTCAGCGTCAGCGTGTGGCCCTGGCCCGTGCCATCGTGCGCCAGCCCAACGTCTTCCTGATGGACGAACCCTTGTCCAACCTTGACGCCAAACTGCGTGTTTCGACCCGCGCCCAAATCAAAAACCTCAGCCACGAGCTGAAGGTCACGACCGTTTACGTGACGCACGACCAGATCGAAGCCATGACGCTGGCCGACCGCGTGGTCGTCATGTCCAAGGGCAAGGTTCAGCAGATGGGCACGCCCACGGAAATCTATGACCGCCCGGCGAACACCTTCGTGGCCAGCTTCATCGGGAACCCTGCGATGAACCTGCTGGAAGGCGAGTTGAAAGGCGGTACTTTCGTTGGCGACCACATCTCGATCCCCGGCCTCCAAGGCCCCGATGGCCCGGTCACGCTTGGATACCGCGCCGAGGATGCCTCGCTTGCTGAAACCGGTGAGCTGAACTCCGAGGTCTTCGCGCTTGAACTGCTCGGGGACGCGACGATGGTCACAGTCAAGGCAGGCGGCGGCATGGCCTCGGTCAAAGCGCCCAAGGAATTCCGCGCTGAAATCGGCGACAAGGTGACCGCATCGATCCCGGCATCGATCTGCCACCTCTTTGACGCCAAATCCGGAGAACGGATCTAAGGCATGTCCTCTCCCACGCGGGAATACGATTTTGTCGTGATCGGCGCAGGCTCTGCGGGCTGTGCCGTTGCGCATGCACTGGCCTCAAAAGAGGCCGGATCGATCCTTGTGATCGAAGCGGGACCGTCTGACCGGTATCCGCTGGTGCGTATGCCCTTCGGCCTTGTCTGGATGATGGGCACGAAATCGCGCGACTGGCAGTACCGCTCGACCCCGCAAGAGGGGTTGGGCGGGCGCGCCATTGGTATCCCGCGGGGCAAGATGATCGGCGGGTCTGGCTCGATCAACTCGATGGTCTGGTTCCGGGGCAGGGCGGATGATTTCCGGGACTGGAACCTTGATGGCTGGGGCTGGGATGAGGTGCGCACTGCCTTTGAAGAGGTAGAAAGCCACACGACCCCGGATCGTTTCGACAACGCGCATCCTCTGACACAAAGCCTGTCGACCTTGCTGGGTGGAAATGACCCCGAAGGTAAGGTCGATCCTGAACGCGAAAGCGCGGGCGTCTTTCGGTTCAACATGCGCAATGGCCGTCGCTGGTCGGCGGCCGACGCTTTCCTGCGTCCGGCCATGGCCAAAGGCGTGCAGGTGCTCCAGAATAACCAAGTCGACCGCATCGGCGTGGTCAACGGTGTTGCGCGCCGCGTGATTTTCACGGACGGAACTGTCGTGCGGGCGCGCAAAGGTATTGTCCTGTCATCGGGGTCCATCGGATCACCCGAAATCATGCTGCGATCAGGTCTAGGCCCGGCAGACGACCTCAAGGCGGCGGGCATCGATGTGGTGGCTGACCTTCCCGGGGTTGGTGACAACCTGCACGACCACCCCGGTGCCGCGATCTTCTACAAAGGCTCCGGTTCGGGCTATGGCCTTGACCCAAGCCTTGCCCACCGCTGGGCAGCAGCACCGCTGCAATGGGCGCTCTTGCGGCGGGGTATTTTCGGCTCGCCCACTGTCGAAGGCGGCGCGGTCTTCAACGCGGCAAACGACGGTGGCCCGCCTGATATCCAATCCCATTTCATCCCGTTCCTCCTCGACTGGACGGGCAAGAAATACCCAACCGGGCGCGGCTATTTCGCCGATGCCTGCCTCTGCCGCCCCAAGTCGCGCGGCCGCCTTTACATGACCAAAGACGGCCTGCAGATCGACTTGGGACTCTTCAAGGACGAAAGCGATCTCGACACGCTGACCAAAGGCTGGCTGCGCCTGCGCGCGTTGATGCAGGAAGCCGACTTCGGCCCCTATCGCGCTCCCGAAGCCCACCCGGGCGAGGCCGTCCAGTCCTTCGAACAAGCCCGCGACTACATCCGCGCCGGCGCCGGCACCGCCTACCACCCGGTTGGCACGCTCGCGATGGGGGAAGACACCCCCGTCACGCCCCGCTGCAAAGTGCGCGGCCTAGACGGACTCTGGGTCGCGGACGCGTCAGTGATGCCCTCCATCACATCCAACAACACCAACGCCCCATCCATGATGATCGGCCACCGCGCCGGTCACATGATCGCAGAGGATGCCGCATGACCGACCACGCCACCAAGACCGCCGAGACCATGCGCGTGGTGAAAGCCATGGAAAAAGCGCTTGGCGAAAACGCCAACGACATGGACACATATTTCACGGAAGACTTCACATGGCGCGGCAACTATGGCTCGGGTACCAAGAATGGCTTGGCTGAGTTCCGGCGCAACTGGCAACTGCCGATCCGGGCGGCCTTCACCGACCGCAAATATATCACCGAACACTACATGGCCGATGGCGACTGGGCGTCGTGCTTCGGCTACATCGATGCCCTGCATTCGGGCACCTTCATGGGGATCGAGGCCACCGGCAAGCGCGTGAAAATCCCCTACATGGATTTTTGGCGCGTTGAGGATGGCCGCATCGCCGATAACCCCGTTTCCGTCGACCTCGCCTACGTGCTCTATCAGCTCGGGCGGGACGTTTTCGACGGCGACGGTTTCGAAGCATATGACCGGGGCGAGAGGACGCCACCGGCTCCGGAGGAGTAACAGCATGACGATTGAACACCTGAAATCCGGCAAACCTGAAACCGAGCGCGCCGAAGACGACGCCAAGGTCCGCGCATCGGTCGAAGCGACGCTAAAAGACATCGAAGCCCGCGGGGACGCTGCCGTCCGCGAGCTTGCCGTCAAGTTCGACAAATACGACCGCGACAGTTACCGCCTGAGCGAAGACGAAATCCAGGCCATCATCGCCAAGGTCTCGCCCCGCGAAATGGCCGACATCGAATTCGCGCAAGAACAGGTCCGCAACTTCGCTCAGGCCCAGCGGGACTCGATGGTGGATATCGAGGTTGAAACCCTCCCCGGCGTGATCCTTGGCCACAAGAACATTCCGGTCCAATCGGTCGGCTGCTACGTGCCCGGCGGCAAATTCCCGATGGTCGCCTCGGCGCATATGTCCGTCGCCACCGCTTCGGTCGCCGGTGTGCCGCGCATCATCGCCTGCACCCCGCCGTTCAATGGCGAGCCGAACCCGGCCGTCATCGCCGCCATGCACCTCGGCGGCGCCCATGAGATCTACGTGCTCGGCGGCATTCAGGCCGTCGGCGCGATGGCCATCGGCACCGAAACCATCGATGCCGTCCACCTTCTCGTCGGCCCCGGCAACGCCTTCGTCGCCGAAGCCAAGCGTCAGCTATACGGCCGCGTCGGCATCGACCTCTTCGCCGGTCCCACCGAGACCATGGTCATCGCCGACGACACCGTTGACGCTGAAATGGTCGCGACCGACCTCTTGGGGCAGGCCGAACATGGCTACAACTCCCCTGCCGCGCTGATCACAAACTCGAAGAAACTCGCCGAAGAAACCATGGTCGAGATCGGGCGCATCCTCGAAATCCTGCCAACCGCAGGCACGGCAAAGGTCAGCTGGGAGGATTACGGCGACATCATCCTCTGCGACACCCATGAAGAGATGCTCGAGGTCGCCAACGACATGGCCTACGAGCACGTCCAGGTCATGACCGACCGCGACGACTGGTACCTTGAGAACATGCACAGCTACGGCGCGCTGTTCCTCGGGCCGCGCACGAACGTCGCCAATGGCGACAAGGTCATCGGTACCAACCATACACTTCCGACCAAGAAGGCGGGGCGCTACACCGGCGGTCTCTGGGTCGGCAAGTTCCTGAAAACCCACAGCTATCAAAAGGTCACCACCGACGAGGCGGCCACGATGATCGGCGAATACGGCTCGCGCCTGTGTATGCTCGAAGGCTTCGTCGGCCACGCCGAGCAATGCAACGTCCGCGTCCGGCGCTACGGTGGCATCAACGTGCCCTACGGCGAAGGCGCGCCTTACCGCGAGGCGGCAGAGTAATGCGCCAACGCGTCCATCTCATCACGCTGGGCGTCGACAACCCGTCGGCCTCCGCGGCCTTTTACGAGGCGTTGGGCTGGACGCGCGTGGACAGCCCGGACGGCGTTATCGCCTTCGATCTGTTCGGCGCAACACTGGGCCTTTATCCAAGAGCAGACCTCGCCAAAGACATGGGCCGCGACCTGCCGCGCGGGTCGGGGTCCATGACGTTGTCCTGCAATGTTCGGGAGAAATCAGAAGTGGCCGAGGTCATCGATGCAGCGCGCGCCGCTGGGGCGACCATCCTCAAGGAGCCTCACGACATCTTCTGGGGAGGGCACATCGCCTATTTCACTGACCCCGACGAGCACATATGGGAAGTGGCATGGAACCCTCATGCCCCATTGGGGCCGAACGATGAATTCAGGTGGACAGGCTATTGACCCTCCCTCGCACTCCAACTTTCCGTCTTGATGGCAAACGCGCGCTGGTCGCCGGCGCCTCCTCTGGCATTGGCGCGGCCTGCGCCGTGGCCCTAGCCGAAGCGGGCGCTGACGTGACCCTTGCTGCCCGCCGCGCCGACAAGCTCGAAGAGCTTGCCTCCGACATTCGTGCCGAAGGCTGGAAAGCCACGCCGATGACGCTCGACGTGGCCGACGTCAAAGCGACCGAAGCGGCAGTCGCTGAAACCGGCCCCTACGACATCCTCGTCAACTCCGCAGGCCTCGCCCGCCACGGCCCTGCGTTGGAGACCACGCACGAGGATTACGACCCCGTCGCCGACCTGAACACCAAGGGCGCCTACTTCTTGACCCGCGCCGTGGCGAAAGGCCTGATCGAGGCGGGCAAGCCCGGCAGCCTGATCAACATAACTTCGCAGATGGCCCATGTCGGCGGCATCGACCGCGCGGTCTATTGCGGCGCCAAGCATGCCGTTGAAGGGTTCACCAAGGCCTTTGCCATCGAATGGGGCCCGATGAAGATCCGCATCAACACGATCGCGCCGACCTTCATCCGCACCGCTCTGACCGCGTCGACCTTCGAGAACCCCGAACGCCGCGCCTGGATCGAAGAAAAGATCAAGCTCGGCCGCGTGGGCGAGGTTGAAGACATCATGGGGTCTGTCGTGTTCCTCGCTTCGGACGCCGCCGCGCTTATCACAGGCACGTCCCTATTGGTCGACGGAGGCTGGACCGCGGACTAATGAGCAAGGTGACCTCTCTTGATGTGGCCCGCATGGCGGGCGTGAGCCAGTCGGCGGTCAGCCGGGTGTTCACGCCCGGCGCATCCGCATCCAAGGCCACGGCAGAGAAGGTCAAAGACGCCGCTGAAAAGCTGGGCTATCGCCCTAACCCGATTGCACGCGCGATGATCACAGGCAAAAGCCGGATCATCGGCCTTCTGGTCGCCTATCTCGACAACCAGTTCTATCCGGTGGCCATTGAACGCCTGTCCAAAGCGCTTCAGGACCAAGGCTATCACATCCTGATCTTCATGACCTCCAACGACGAGGCCGAGGTCGACAAGGTTGTGCAGGAGCTTCTGGATTATCGTGTGGACGGGATCATCATGGCCAGCGTGGGGATGAGCAACTCGCTCACAGACCGTTGCGCGGCTGCGGGCATCCCGGTTGTCATGTTCAACCGGGGTCAGGACGGCTCGGGCCTGTCGACGGTGACGTCCGCCAATATTGAAGGCGGGCGCAAAGCTGCCGAATTCTTTTGTGCCGCCGGGCACACGCGCATCGCCCATGTCGCGGGCTGGCAGGGCGCGTCCACCGGGCGCGACCGCCGCTATGGGTTCGAGATGGGTCTGACCCAGCTTGAAGTGGCCCCCGTTGCCATCGTCGAAGGCATGTACAACCGCGACATCGCCGCCGAGGTCACACGCTCGATCATGGCCGAGCACAACCCGGACGCCATTTTCGTGGGCAACGACCACATGGCCTTTGCCGTCATGGACGTGATCCGGAACGAACTCGGGCTGTCGATCCCGGATGACGTCTCGATCATTGGATATGACGACGTGCCTCAGGCCGGATGGGCGGCCTACGACCTGACGACGGTGCGCCAGCCTGTGAACCGGATGGTCGAAGCAACCGTGGACACAATTCTGGGCCAGATCGAAACGCCAGGTGCCCCGACCCAGAAAACAGAAATTGAAGGCCCGCTGATCGTGCGCGGGTCGGCCCGTATTCCCGAAGGATGGACCCAGTGAGTGCAATGAAAGGCTTCGATCCCAAGTTCAAGGATTTCCCCGACTATATCATCGGGATCACCAAAGAGATCTGGGAAGACCGCGGCATCGCTACGCTGCACGACTATTACTCACCCG
>CAZWZG010000050.1:0-18208 GCA_964638245.1 uncultured Rhodobacterales bacterium | reverse complement strand
CCAGCCTGACGCCCGCCGCCGTCAAGACCGAAGTTCTCTCAGGCCTCACCGTCGCTCTCGCCCTTGTCCCCGAAGCCGTCGCCTTTGCGTTCGTTGCTGGCGTACACCCGCTGGTCGGCCTTTATGCCGCCTTCATCGTTGGGCTTGTCACCGCAATCTTCGGCGGGCGTCCGGGCATGATCTCCGGCGCAACGGGTGCACTGGCCGTCGTCATGGTCAGCCTCGTGGCGCAGCACGGGATCGAGTACCTTTTTGCCACCGTTGTCTTAATGGGCATCCTGCAGCTTTTGGCAGGCGCATTTCACTTGGGCCGCTTTATCCGGCTGGTGCCACACGCCGTCATGCTGGGCTTCGTCAACGGGCTGGCCATCGTGTTTTTCCTTGCCCAATTGACCCAATTCCAGGTCCCGGGCAGCGCCGAGGTGTCAGGCCACGGCATGTCTGGGGGCGAATGGCTTGAAGGGGCGCAGCTTTATACGATGCTTGCGCTTGTGGCGCTGACCATGGCGATCATCTGGCTTCTGCCCAAGATCACGAACTTCATTCCCGCACCGCTGGCGGGCATCGCCATTGTCGCAATCATCGTGATCGCCTTTGACATCAACGTTCCCCGTGTCGGCGACATGGCTTCGATCGAAGGTGGATTGCCCGCCTTCCATATCCCCGCCGTGCCGCTTAATTTCGAAACCCTGCGCATCATCGTACCATACGCCTTCATCCTTGCCGCAATCGGGCTGATCGAAAGCCTTCTGACGCTCAACCTCGTGGGCCGCATCACGGGCGAGCGGGGCGGGGCCAGCCAGGAATGTCTGGCCCAAGGCGCGGCCAACACGATCACCGGGTTCTTCGGCGGCATGGGCGGCTGTGCGATGATCGGCCAGTCGATGATCAACGTGCGTTCTGGCGGGCGTCATCGCCTTTCGGGCATCACGGCGGCGCTGTTCCTTCTCAGCTTCATTCTATTCGCGTCACCACTGATCGAGCAGATCCCGCTCGCCGCGCTGGTGGGCGTGATGTTCATGGTCGTCATCGGCACATTCGCGTGGGAGACGTTCCGCATCATGCGCGTCGTCCCGATCCACGCGACTTATGTGATGCTGCTCGTGACGGTCGTGACCGTTTTTTACGACCTCGCCACGGCCGTGGTCGTCGGTGTCATCGCCTCGGCCCTTCGCTTTGCCTGGGACCACGCCCGCCGGATTGAGGCCAAGGTCGACACGGAAGAAGACGGCGCCCGCATCTACCGCATCTCGGGCCCGCTTTTCTTTGGCTCGGCGACCGGGTTTGTCGACCTGTTCGATCCCGAGAACGACCCCGATGACGTCATCATCGACTTCGCCGACAGCCGCGTCACCGACCAGTCCGCACTAAGCGCGATCGAGACCATCGCCGCCATGTACGAGGAGCAAGGCAAAACCATCCGCCTACGCCACCTCAGCCGCGACTGTTATCGCCTCCTGTCGCGCACAGGGCTGCTCTTTGACAAAAGCGACGACGACCCCGATTACGGCGTGGCGACGAACTATGGCGTGCGGGTCGGGCTGTTTGAAGGCGCGCATTGAGGCAGCGAGTGCTTATTCAGTGTTCGAACTGCGGACAAGGATGCCGTTTGAGCCAGCCTTTGAAGGAGCCGAGCCGGAAATCCTCTTGGACGAAGTGCTCGGACTCATCGAGCCTGTGTTTGGCGATGGCAATCAAGACCAGCTGGGATTAGGTGAAAAATCTGCGCCAGATGGAAGGGGAAAGCGTCAATGCCGCGGTGTGCCGGTCCGGACCAAGGTTGGCGTTGTGTCCCGCCGCATAGTGGCGGCCAATGCCGGGCGCGAGGGCGTGCATCTGTTTCGGAGCGTCATTTCCCAATGCCGGGCAGATGGTCAAAATTGCGCACGGGTCCACGGGCCTGCATTGTCTTGCGTTAAACACTCCCGCTCAACAAGATAGATCGGCGGATCTTTCGGCCTCAAGGCTTGGTGGCTCGGGCACAATGAGGGCTGTGCGGCAACCTGTCTGCGGCACTGGCAGGATGTCTCTGACACGCTACTTTCGAGCAATGACCGAAAGCACGACTGCATCCCAATTGCCGCACAATAGGAGAAGCACCGGCCCAGCCACTTGGCGCGTGTTTGCGCCGCTTTTGTTGCTGACGGCGGTTGTTGGGTTTTGTCTGATTTCTCTGGAGGCTCGGTTTGCAGGCCTAAAAGTCGAACTCCTGCGATTGGGGGAAACACCGGTTTCGCTCTACAAGCTCGAAGGGGCCGCCGCCGCGCCGCCGGTTATTGTTGCCCATGGCTTTGCGGGGTCTCGGCAGATGATGGATCAGATTGCGGTTTCGCTGGCAAGACAGGGGTTTGTCGTTGCGTCTGTCGATCTTCCCGGACATGGTCGCAATGGGAACCAGCTTTCCCCCGACATCACCCGCATCGAAGGGACGACGGCACAACTGGTGGGCGTGATAGAGGATGTCGCGGACGCTCTGCTGGCGCGGGCCGATACGTCCGAACCGATTTCCTTTGTTGGTCATTCCATGGCCACCGATGTTGTGATCCGCGCCGCTCAGAACATGCCGGACGCGGGCGGCGTTGTGGCGATTTCGATGTATTCGCCCGCAGTAACCGAGTCCTCGCCCCAAGCGCTTCTTGTCGTGAGTGGTGCATGGGAGGGGCATCTGCGGCGCGCAGGACTAGAGACCGTTCAGCAAATCGCCCCGGACGCACAAGAAGGAACGACCGTTTCTAGCGACGACATCCTCCGACGTACGGCTGTTGCCCCATTCGTAGGTCATGTTGGTGTATTGTATTCGTCGATGACTTTGGACGAGGTCTCAACATGGCTGAGAACTGCAACCGAAGCAGGTGGTCCGGCAGCGCTTGATCAGACCGGCTGGGTTGCTGGCGTTCTTCTTGTCGGTTTGGTTCTGCTTGTGCGGCCTGTCTCAAGCTTTATCCCAAGCCAAACGGTTGGCACCGTTGCGCCAGTCCCCTGGCGAACTTTTTTGATCGCGATCCTCTCGCCGTTTCCCGCCGTTGCTCTGATCGCGGCACTCCCGGTATTCGGGATCGGCGGAAACGCCGCCTTTGGTAGTTTATCCCTACTCTTGGTCATCTGGGGAGGCGTTCAAATCGCGATTCTGCGTTGGAACGGCATCGGTTTCGAGCGGCCTGACGGGACGGGATTACTTGTTTATCTGGCAATCGCATTGGTATTTGCACTTGCGCTGGATCGCTATGGCGCGGCGTTTCTGCCGGTCGGAGATCGCCTGATCGTGATGCTTGGCATTCTGGTCGGCACAGTACCTTTGATGGTTTCCGATGCCCGGCTCGTCTATCGCGCATCGCTTTTGCGCCGGCTGTTGGCGCGACTCGCGCTCTTGCTTGCTTTGAGCACCGCCATGGCGTTCTCGCCCACCGAGTTGGGTCTGACATTTACGGTGCTGCCCGTTCTCATTCTATTCTACCTTGTCTACGGGACCATGGCGCGCTGGATTGCTGCGCGTCGGGGCTCTGCTGCAGTGGGGATTGGCCAAGCGGTTGTGCTGGCTTGGGCAATTGCGGCCTCGACCCCGCTCTTTGCGGTTGCGAGCTAGTATGAGCCTTTTCGTCTTGTCCCCCGATGTCGTCTGGAACCCGGGCGTCCTGAAGTTCCCGACCGCGCCTCGAAAAATTCTTGAGCGCGGGATGGTTCTGCCAAAGCGCGATGTGAGCTGGGGGTTCGTCGCGCGCGTTGTGCTCGAAAACCAACTTTTGCGTTTCCTGCTGGCGCTTCTTCCGTTTGGTATCGCGCCGTTAATTTGGCCCGAAACCGCTTTGCCGATCAGTTCCGCGCCTATCGCAATGCTCATCACGCTTGGGTTCGTTGAATTGCGAGTCCTCCGCATCCCCCAGCACAAACGTGAGACGATCACCACCGAAGCAGAGGCGGCCCGGACCCTTGATACACTCAATTTTCGAGGGCGGCGGATCCTTGCAAAACTTGCGGCCAAGCGCGGTATTCAGGCCGGGACAATTTACCTTGTTGTCGAGCAATCCGACATGGCGCGTCTTCCGCCGCTAACGATTGCCAGCCTGCAACTGGACGAAGGCAAGTCTCGCCTTGCACCGCTAAGCGCTGAGGAACGTGCGGTCATACGCGACGGCCTGTTTGATACCGATTTCACCGAGCGTCAGTTGCTTCTGGCCAACCTACGTGAAGGGGTGTCGATGCGATCCGTCGCTTTCGAGGCGCGCGGTGTGTCCGCCCACGCGCGGCTGGCTGCGTTCCTCGATACCCCGCCTGCCGAAGTGGATGCACCCGCATGAGCGTGAATGCGCAAATCGTCAGTGCCGGGGACGCCCTTGAGATCCTTATGGCCGGCTGGACGGCGCAGAGTGAAGGCAGACTGACGGCGTCCTGGATGCTGCACGGTCGTCCAGGTGTTGGCAAAACCCAAGTGGTCACGGAGCTTGCCGAGCACATTGGCGGACGCCTTTTTGACATTCGCCTCACGACGATAGAACCGCAGGATCTCCGCGGGCTGCCGTATTATGATCACGATTCCAAGAAGACCGTCTGGTATCGCCCAGAAGACCTCCCCGATGATCCAGACCGACCTTCCGTGCTGTTTTTGGACGAGTTGACGGCTGCGTCGCCAAACCTTCAGCCGACAGTCTATGGCCTTCTCCAGGAACGCCGGGTCGGGCGACATGTCTTGCCAAGTTCGGTGTTCATCGTGGCGGCGGGGAACACCGTCGATGATGGCGCGATTGCCTATGAGATGGGAACCGCGCTGTCGGACCGCCTGATCCATCTGCAGCTAAACGCGGAGGCGAAAGACTGGTTGGAACGCTATGCGGTCGACCGAAGCATTGCTCCACTTGTTACCGCGTTCCTTCGCGCCCGGCCCGATCTCTTGGATACGACCGAGGCAGACATGCGCCGCGGCGATATGATCAGCTGTACGCCGCGCTCCTGGGAACGTGTGAGCGACATCGTCAAAGCCGTTGCGGACAAACGGCTGCGCCATGCCATGATCGCGGGCACGATTGGAACAGCCGCTGCTGCAGAATTTGCACAAGTTGCGGCAGAGCTGGAAGCGCTCGTATCGCTCGAAGAAATACTTGGTGCGCCACCCGCCAAGCGCCGGGACCTCTATCCCACAACGGTCAACGGACTCGTTGGCCTGACCTATGCGCTGGTTGCCGTAGTCGACGAGGCATCGATAGGCGATGTGATTGATATCATGGCTGATCTTGAAAATGTAGACGCACCCGGCCTTCCGCTGGCGGAACTGACAACATTCGGTTTCGAAATCCTCATTCGCAAGGCCATGGCCCAAGGTCTTGCCGAGGCGTTCAGAACTTCCCCGTCTTACCGCCGGTATGCCGATGAACGTGCTGCGGCCGAAGCGTCTTAGACTGCCATGAGGCATTCCGCGCGTGCGCAACCTGCCCTTGCTCGGCTTTCGGAAATTGACCCCGCTATTTCAGCGCTTGCTCTGTGGTGCACGTATCGCGATAGCGATGAACCAACGGCCACCCAAGGCGATACGATCCTTGTTGGTCCAGAGCTTCCGCTTCTGCCGATATCTGAGCAAACTGGCGTCATTGCCCATCACGTTCTGCATGTGGCTTTGCGCCATTCATCGCGCCGAAGTGCGGCACAGGAGCGCTATGGTGCCAGATTTCGCGCGATCGATTTCGATCTGGCCTGCGATGCATTGGTGAACGAGGCTTTGCTCCAAGCCGGGCATGCCCTTCCACGCCCGGCGGTGCGGGCCGCCGACATTGTTGCCATGCTTCCGGTAGAAGAACGCCCAGAGAACGTTCTCAAGGATTGGGACGCAGAAAGATTGTATGCGGAGATGGTTGCACACCTTAGGGGCGTAGGTGGTCCGCACGACAAGCCATTGCAGGAATACGCCCGCGCACAGGGCTTTAACCCCGACCTAAAGGGGGATGATCCCTTCGCCAAGGATGCCGAAATCTGGGCAGGACGTGTTGAGCAAGCCTTGGCTACAGGACGGTTCGCCGGACTCGGCATTGGCGCTACGCTTTTTCGCTTTGGAGATCTCCCAAACGCAGTAGTGCCATGGGAAATCAGGTTGCGGCGGCTGCTCAACAAGGCCCTTGCGCCGCAAACACACCGTTCGCACCGACGACCGGCTCGCGGGTGGCTTGCGCGCGATGCTCAGGCTCGCCATGCGGGGGGTGTCCAACCCGTGTTCGAGCCGGGCCTGGCACGCGAGCAGAGGCGACCGCGTCTTGTCATAGGATTGGATACATCGAGTTCGATCTCTGAAGCAGTACTCGCGATGTTTGCTGCAGAAGCCATTTCGATGGTACGCAGCAATGGCGCAGAAGCTCATATTCTTGGATTTGATACCGAAGTTCACTGCCGAGCTCGATTTGACCACGTCGATCGCATTAAAACACTTTCAATGCGCCGGGGTGGTGGAACGGATTTTGGCCCGGTATTTGCAGAAGCCGAAACGCTAGATCCCTCGATTGTCGTCATGCTGACTGATCTTGACGCACCTGTGCCCGAAGGGGCTTTTGCGCCATTTGTTTGGTTGGTCCCAGCAGGCTTAGACGTGCAACCACCCTTTGGTAAAGTTCTGTTTGCTGGCAGCCAGCCTCAGCATATGGACAGGCAAATTTGAATTGGAACCTTGCCGTTCTGAAAAATAAGGAGAGCCAAAGCTTCACAATAGGGCTTGAAAGTCTTCTTTAGCTATAGAGCGGCTGGGTACAGCGTGCATATCCACGGCGCAGATGGTCATTAAACGCCAACCGGCGTAGCGCCCTCGCGAGCTGGATTTCTGTTTTCAATTTTTTTGCAGTCATTCGCCGAAAAACCAAAACGCCGAGTGGTCCGGTGCAAAAGCAGACTAGACCAGGGAAGCCAAATGTGCCCCAGGACCCGCCTTGCCCGACCCCAACGGGGCCGGGCCACTTGCACTTGGCTCAGAACTGCATCTCGTAAGACAGGCTCAGCTGATCCCGGAAAGCGCCACCGACCACTTCGCGGCTGATACGTGCCGAAAACTCGGTCAGTTCGGTGCGATTTGACAACGACCACTCCAGCTCCAGCCCCGCACCACAATCGGTGTCGGTCGTATCTGTACGGATCATCTCGCACATCACACTGGGCGCGGCGCTGAACGTCTGCTGACGGTTGGCCGGGTCGTCCTCATCGCCCCAGACAAACTCGGGCCGGAAGCGGATGACGCCGAGAGCAACATCGCTGACCTCAAGCGTGTCCGTCGCGGTGCCCGTGATCGACGTCGATACCAACTCCGCATCGCCCACCGAGGTCACGCCATAAGCAAGGCTCAACTCGGGGAAGACGTCAAAATTGTCGTAGTTCTTCTCGCCCGTCAGAGCCACACCCGCCTGAACGGTGGTCGTGTTGTAGTCGCCCTCAACATCAAGCGTGCCGTTGTCGAGCTCCAGGTTGTTGCGGCCCAGCCCAACCGAGATGAAACCGTCCCAATAAAGGTTCTCGTCCAGCCGATCCACGAAATACGCCCCGGCGTTCAGCCCGTACCCGGTTCGGTTTCCCGAAAACGTGTCGTCGATGTCCGACATCACGGCAGACGCTCCGACAAAAAGCCCGCGCATCGCGTCTTCGCCGACAAGGCTTTCCCAGGCGATGCGACCATTCAGCGAGGCTGATGTGTCGCCGCCTTCGTAGCGGTTGAAAGACAACTCGCCAAAGGCGAGACGCCGCTTGGTGCCGTCATCGGTCGTCTTCATCGCAAAGAACGATCCGTTGCCTTCCACGTTCTTTTCCGAGGCTGTGAACTTGCCCTCAAACGATGGCTCGACCGTCACATTGCGCAGATCGGGGCAGGCCGTGTTCCAGTCGTCATCCAACGGCGAGCGCTCCAGATCCTCGGCCTGATCACGGCACTCAAGGAAACCGGCGTGGCGGCCACGCGCCTCGCGCACGGCGCGCTGGTTCAATGCGATACCGTTGCGCAGATCGCGAATGGTTTCGTCGATGATGATCGATTCAATCTCGGCCAGTTCCGGGTCCGTAGGCGCCCCGATCACAAAAAGGTTCAGGGAATTGGACGCCGTATTGGGTTCGCCATCACCGTCCGTGGCGGCATTGGCCGGAACCTGAACGCCGACGGGAAGGGTCGGGTCGGTGGGTGTGACATTGACGATGAACACACCCGGCGATGGGTTTGAAAACCCGGTGGCCACGCCGTTGGTCACGTTGAAATCGCTCAGGTCCATGCCCGAAACGTCTTCACTGAAGGTCGCCGTGACAACGAAGGGATCGCCAGGGGCGCCGCCGGACGAGGTCAAAACAACACCCGGCGCTTCATTGGCCGTTCCTGAGACGGTGATATCAAATACCGCTTCGTCCGCATCGTTGCTGGGCACGTCGATATCAAAACCGTAGGCCCCTGCGGCATCTGGCGTATAAGTCACATCGAATGTCGTGGTTGCGCCCGGAGCAAGGCTGAGCGCGCCCGGTGCACCGACGCTCACCGCGCCTGAGATGTTGCTTTCACCACTAACCGTTGGCGTTCCAACAAGCGTCAACGTGTCCGTGCCCGTATTGGTTATCGTGTAGGTCACGGTCTTTGGGGTTCCCACAGGCTCGGTGCCCTGGGCATCCGTGCCGCCATCGCTCAGGCTTCCGCTTTCGGACGAGGCAACGGTGATCTCTGGCGCAACGGCCTGGGTCGAAAAGACACCCTGAACTTCGCGGAACACCACGCGTCCATTGGCTGAGGTGCCTACCATGTCGCTGATACGGACTTCCGACACCTGATAAAGGCCTGATCCGCCGAATGAGACAAACTTGGGATCGTTGAAGCTTGTCGTGTTGCCGATGTTGACGTTGTCCAGTGACAGCGTCTGGGTCGCGTTCGTTGTTGGGTCGAAGTAGTCCACTTCGACGTCAAGGCGGCGCAGTTCATTGTCGGTCATGCTGTTACCGGCATTCGCCCAGATGTCGATCCCGTCCATGAACACGTTGTTCGCAGGCGAGAAGGAAAAGGTGATCTCGAAGTTCGGATCGAGTGGGGCAAGGTAGCAAACCCCGGGGTTGGCATTGCTGCCATCGGAGAGTTCGGCGAGTGTCGCCTGACAACTGCTATGCCCCCATCGGTCCGGCGTCCCATTCGCTGTGACGCTATCTGCAGGAACATTCTGGGCCAAGGCGCTGCTTGCCCAAAAAAGGGTGGCAAATCCTGCCCAAAAGGCCGGGACCCAGCCGCGTTTCGTCGTCTGACGTACCAACATACTCTTACTCACTACTGCACTACACTCGTGTGCTACGAGTTTGCCTAAAATTGTGTTCATTGTTTGCTCTATGACCGCCCGTCTTTGGCAAATTTTTGTATTTTACGCCCGTTAACCCACTTATTTTACGGTTAACGAGACGTTGCGCAAAGACTGTTTCCAAATCGGACCCACCGTCAGTGGCAATCCGCCAACAAACAGATCCGGGCTCGACTCACTCTCCGGGGCGCTTGAGCGTGAACACCTCGGTGACGCGCGCATAGTCGCGATACCCCATCCGGGCGAGCGGTTGGTACGCGGTCGCATCGAACTTGCCATCCACGATCAGATCATCGCGAAGATGGATGCCCACGACCTCTCCCACGATCAGGAAATTCCGATCCCCGGCCAAATCGACAACCTGGCTCAGGCGACACTCCATCGACGCAGGGGCACCTGCTACGCGCGAGCATGCGATTGTCTCACACTCCGCTCGCTCGACCCCGGCCAAGTCAAACTCGTCAACATCCGACGGCACCATTCCCGAACTGATGTTCATCTGATCGCGCGCCGCATACTCCACGATGTTCACGCAGAACACGCCACTGTCGCGAATTTTGCTCACGCTGTCTTTCTGCTCACCCTGCTGGGACGCGGGCGTGGTTGACGCATACATCACCTGGGGCGGCGTATAGGCGACCCCATTGAAGAAGGAATAGGGGGCAAGGTTCTCGGACCCATCCGTGTCGCGCGTCGAAATCCACGCGATCGGGCGCGGCGTGATAAGGGCGTTGAACGGATTGTGGGGCAGCCCGTGCCCGTCTTCAGGTTTGTAGAACACGTCTGGCCTTCCTCAGCAGGTCTTCCTATGCAGAGCTAAAGGGGCAAAGGCTCAAAGGAAAGAGCTCATGGAGATCCGGCAGGAACAGCCAGACGATTGGTGGGAGGTCGAAGCCCTTTTCGATCTGGCCTTCGCTCCGGGGCGCGAGGCGCTGTCGTCCTACCGTCTGCGCGACGGGGTCGACCCGGTGGCTGACCTTTGCCGCATTGCCCGCGACCCGGACGGCATCCTTGCCGGGGCCATCCGCTTCTGGCCCGTGCGGATTGTGAAGCATCCAGCCCTTTTGCTGGGGCCAATCGCAGTCCATCCGACCCGACAGGGCGAAGGCCTCGGCGCGCTCCTGATCGAAGACGCCCTTGCGCGCGCATCCGCATGGGAGCGCGTCCTCCTTATCGGGGACGAACCCTATTACGGTCGTTTTGGCTTCCACCGACTGTCAGGCATCGACATGCCACCACCCACGAACGCGCAACGCATTCTGGGTCGTGCACTGGTGACCGATGCCTGGAACGGCGTGTCCGGGCCGGTCAGCAAGGCTGCGACCGACCCGGATAGGTCTTAGTAGTCGTCGCCGTCGTCGTCGTTTTCTTCCGCCCGCAGGCCGCGCGCAACGGCTTTGACGCAGTCCGCGTTCTCGCACATGAAGGTCCGACCGTTCACAACCACGAAATACTCTCTGAACCCGTTCGTCTCGCGCGCCTTTCGCGTGTATTCCACGCCGTCGACCGTCACCGAGCCATCCAGGATCATCGGCGTGAACATCACCTCTTCCTGCTGGCACCCGGCCAGCGCTATCACGCCTGCAATCAAAGCAATTTTGAACTTCATTCTTTCCCCCTTAATCGGGCCGCCCCCAAGCGCGGCCACCGTCTTGAATATTTAGAAGCATTGCCAAATTGTCGCAGGGATCAAGCTTTTTGGGGCCACCAGATCGCGGTTACCTCTTAAATCATTGAGGTTCAGTCTTCTTTTTCCGTCGTAAACGCCAACGGATACCCGAACCGCTCGCCCGATTCCGTTCCCTGGCGAGCCTTCTCCTCGGCGATCTCCTTCGTATAGACCGCCACAACCGAGGCGCCTTTCTGGTGGGCCGTCATCATCACCGCCAGCGCCTCGCTCTCGTTCATGCGAAAGATCTTCTTCAGAACGACCACCACGAAATCGCGCGGCGTGAAGTCGTCGTTGAGCAAGATGACCTTGTACATCTTGGGCCGCTCGGTCTTCGAGACGGTCTTGGGCCTGACAATCGTAAGGTCGTCGCTCACCGTTTACTGGTCTCCACGACAGTTGATCCCGGCGTTGTCGTCTCCAATCAGCGTAAAGACGGGCGTGAAACTGATATTGCCAGCCAAGTCGCGGGCCTCGGCGTTCAAAACCACTGTGGATCCTGCGGGCGAGGGGTGCAGTTCCAGCGTGACGAGCGCGCTGACAAAGCCAGTTCCCGCAGGCGTTGCTGGCGGTGTCATGGTCAGGAATGTCCGCCCAGACGGCTGGCGGAACAGGTCGGTCTCCATGGGCGGCGACGCCTCAAGCAGCACGATATTGGCGGGAAAAGCATCAATGCGAAGCCGCGCCAAACCGCCCGGATCATTGGCCGACAGGATGATCCGCTGACGATCCGGCCGATTGGCCCGCATCCGCGCGCAATCCTCGGGCGCACGCAGTTCATCCTCACTGGAATAGGAGGTCGGCGGGGTCGTGTCGCTCAAGGCGACGGTCACCACAGGGCCACGCCCATTCTCTGCCGTGATGTCCTCACACGCCGCCAGCGAAACAACAGCCAGCGGTGCCACAAGAAGGGAAAGTCGCATAGAATCACCTCCTGAAATATAGGGCAGGATCGCAACTCAACGCCGTTCAGGCCAGTTCTTTGGACCTCATGCGGTCTTGTCGGCCTTTTCCATGCGGTCTGCCTTCTTGCGCACCAGAACGGTGCGCAGATCATGCATGGCCATCAAAAGCGCATCGGTGACTTCGTCCAGCGCTTCGTCGCTGGCCTTCGATTGCGCCCAGGCCGCCGTCAGGTTCAGGTGGTCGATGGTTCTGTGGATGTCATCCAGATCGCGCCGCGCAAGAAGTGTGCGCCGCTCGTCCATCCATCGGTTGATCTCGGCCATGTCGGTTTCGGACAGCGTACGCTGGCCTTGCGGCTTGATCTCGCCGTTCTTGATGTTGACCACTGCGATCGGGTCCATCTCGATCCGCTTCATCCGGTTTTCGGTGTCCACACGAAACACCTGTGCGCCGTTTTCGCGCACGCGGAAGAAGTAGTCGGGCAGTCGAATGCTCATGAATGGAACACTAGCTCAATTAACGCGGGCCGAAAAGTCACGACAACCCGTCCACAAAGCGCGCAATCCGCGCGACGGCATCAGCAAGGCTTTCGTCGGACGCGGCATAAGAGACGCGAAAATGCGGGCTTAGTCCAAAGGCCGCGCCTTGCACGATCGACACGCCTGTTTCTTCCAGAAGCGCTGTGACAAAGGCCGTGTCGTCTTCGATCACAACCCCGCTTTTCGAGGTTCTCCCGATCAAAGCGCTGATGTCGGGGTACACATAAAACGCGCCTTCCGGCGTCGGGCAGTCGATCCCGTCAATGGCATTCAGCCCGTCCACCACCAGACGCCGCCGCCCATCAAACGTGGCGACCCAATCGGCCAGAAACCCTTGCGGCCCATTCAGCGCCTCGACCGCCGCCCACTGGCTGATCGAAGAGGTGTGGGTCGTTGTCTGGCTCTGAACCTTGCGCATGGCGCTGATCAGTTGGGCCGGTCCGCCCGCATAGCCGATGCGCCAGCCGGTCATGGCGTAAGCTTTGGACACACCATTGACCGTCAGCGTGCGGTCTTTGAGGTCGGGGGCCACTTCTGCCATCGTCGCGAAGGTGAAATCGTCATAGACGATATGCTCGTAGATATCGTCGGTCATGACCCAGATTTGCGGGTGATCGCGCAAAACCGCCGCCAATGCTCCGAGCGCCGCGGCATCATACCCTGCGCCCGTCGGGTTGGACGGCGTGTTCAGCATCAGCCATTTCGTCTTGGGCGTGATCGCTGCCGCCAGCGCGTCCGGCGTCAGGCGAAACCCCTGATCAAGCCGCGTCGGCACGATCACCGGATCACCGCCGCACAGCCGCGTCATGTCGGGATAGCTGGTCCAGAACGGGGCAGGGATGATCACCTCGTCGCCCGGATCAAGCGTCGCCATCAGGGCATTGAACAAAACCTGCTTGCCGCCGCAGGCGACCGTGATTTCGCTTGGCCCATAGTCCAACCCGTTGTCGCGCTTGAATTTGGCGGCAATGGCGTCTTTCAGTTCCGGAATGCCATCGACGGCCGTGTACTTCGTCTCGCCCCGGTCCATCGCCGCCTTCGCAGCGGCCTTGATATGGTCAGGCGTGTCAAAATCCGGCTCGCCCGCCCCAAGCGCAATGATATCGCGCCCGGCGCGCTTCAACTCGTCCGCTTTGGTCGACACCGCCACCGTCAGCGAAGGTTTCACGCGGTCAAGTGTCGCGGACAGGAAAGCCATGGTCGTCTCCGGTGGTGGACGGGGTCAGCAATGGTCTATGTTGAGTGCTTGTGAGGGGCAAGCAGAAGGCAATTTTCGATGAGCATGAACGTCACCCCGTTCGAACCTTCCGAGCCCGACGCGTGGTATTCGGATGCCGAAGCGACCTTCGGCGACCGTCTTGCCGGCGCGCGCGAGGCGGCCGGCCTGACCCAGGCCGCGCTGTCCAAGCGCATGGGGATCAAAACCAAAACGCTCCAGGCGTGGGAACAGGACCTTGCCGAACCGCGCGCCAACAAGTTGCAGATGGTCGCTGGCCTGCTCAACGTATCGATGCCCTGGCTTCTGACGGGTATGGGCGAAGGGTTGAGTGCACCGGGTGAAGAACCCGTGACCGACGACGATATCCGCACGCTTCTGGTCGAGTTGCGCCAGTTGCGCCAGGAAACGCTGAAATCGGCCGAGCGGATGGCCGTGATCGAAAAGCGCCTGAGCGCCTGGGCCAGCGCGTGAGCGAGACGGCTGAAGCACGCCTCAAACGGCTCAAGATCCGCTCGTGGCGGCGCGGGACCAAGGAGATGGACCTGATCCTCGGGCCGTTCTTTGATGTGCGCGGGGCGACACTGGAACCCGGTGTCCTCGATGCCTACGAGGCGCTTTTGAACGAAAACGATCAGGACCTCTACCTATGGGTTTCGGGCCAATCCGAGACGCCCAAGGAACATGAAGCTTTGATCGTAACTGTTCGGGAATTTCTGGAAAAATCGAAGCAACCGGGCTGATTTAACCGATTGTTTGGGAATGCAGGCCACAAGGCGGGGGAACCGAATGTGGCGGAGCAGTCCTGATGAGTATGCAAAAACCGATTATCGAGGCACCGACGAAAGACTTCATGGCGAACTACCTTGAATGTCTTGCGCTGGTGGAACGTCTGCACCGGCTTTTGCTGGATGTCATCAAGGATGAGTTCGAACGATTGGGGGTCCTCGAAATCAACGCGGTTCAGGCGCTCTTGCTGTTCAACATCGGCGACAACGAGGTGACGGCGGGCGAACTGAAATCGCGCGGTTACTATCAGGGCTCCAACGTGTCCTATAACCTCAAGAAGCTTGTCGAACTTGGGTTCATGCATCACCAGCGGTGCGAGATTGATCGCCGTTCCGTGCGCGTGCGCCTGACCGAGCGTGGCCGTGAAATCCGCGAGATCGTCGCGGACCTGTTCCACCGCCACGCAGACGGTCTGAAGGTCAAGAGCGTTCTGGACGATCAGGGTATGCACGAGATCAACGACTCGTTGCACCGCATGGAACGCTATTGGGGCGACCAGATCCGCTACATCTACTGAGCGCTGCGGCGCGCCGACCGACCCGGTTCAAACGCAGACCCGGAAGGAGAGGCAGAAGGGGGCTCTGCCCCCGCCTTCGGCTCCCCCGGGATATTTTTGCCCAGGTGAAGGTGGGAGCGGATCACCAATGGCCCGTGTTTTCCATGCTGGCCCAGGGTTCCTGCTTGGGCAGGTTGTCACCCATCTGAAGCAATTCGATCGAAACATTGTCCGGTGACCGCACGAAGGCCATGTGGCCGTCGCGCGGAGGGCGATTGATGGTGACGCCATTGTCCATCAGGTGCTGGCAAAGGTCGTAGATGTTTTCGACCCGGTAGGCGAGGTGCCCGAAATGGCGGCTGTCCGAGGGCAGGCCGTCGTCGCCGTCCCAGTTGTAGGTCAGTTCCAGCTTGGCATCGGGTTGCCCCGGCGCTGCCAAAAAGACCAGCGTGAACCGCCCCCCTTCGCTGTCGCGGCGGCTGGTTTCTTCAAGGCCAAGGAGTTCGTAGAAGGCGATCGACGCGTCGAGGTCTTTGACGCGGACCATCGTGTGGAGGTATTCGATTTTCATGGCGGTTCCTTTCGTTCCAGCGTTGAAACGAACTTAAGGCGTCAGAAGCGGGACGCCACCCCTAGGGACGCCGAAACCTCGCCCCGGTCGAACAGGTCAACGCTGGAAAACACCTTGCGGGCCGAAAGATCAAAGGTCGGCTGGAACCCCATGTAAGAGGCCTCCGGAAACGCCAACGAGATGCCCGCCGATACTTCGCGATCGTGACGGCCGCTCGCCGAGTAGGGCGAAGCGTCATAGTCGCGCGCCTTGCCGCCGGCATGAACCGAAACACGCGCAGGGCCAACGGGCTCGGCCAGGAAAAACCGCGCGCCCAGACTGGCAAAGCGGTGATCGACGCTGATGCTGTCGGACGCCGTCGTGCCGATCGAGGCGTTCAAATCGATCACGCCCATGTCCCCGAGCGGGCGGCGCAACAGCGAGCCGATTTCGAATGTCGTGTTGTTTTCTTCAGCGTCATCGAGGATCTCTTCGTACTCAAACCGCGCGCGCAACCGCGTGCCCTGACCTTCTGGCGCCTTGAGGTCCTGAAACAGGCTCACGCCGATGACGTTGGAGTAGGGCGCATTGCCATACCACGTCCGCCCAAGCGTCAGCACGCCGCCCGTCGCACCGAGCCCGTCAAAGGCCAGCGTTTCGTAGCGCAGCCCGGCAGACACATTCACATAGTTGAAGTCCGAGCCATCGACATCCGGCGCTGCCTCCGCCGCCTCGTCCGTCAGCCATACGGCCTGCGCGAAAACGCCGGCCAACGCGGTCAGCTTGTGCTCGGCGCTTTCCGAAAGCGTATAGGACAAGTCCACGCCAGCGCTGACTTCGTATCCTGCAAGTTCACGCGCATCCGCCGACAGCGTGAAGGGAAGGCCGCCGATATCGATCGTCTCGGTCTCGGCCCCGTTGTTGACGTTGGACGATGGATTGGCCGCAAAACGCAGCGTGACGGACAAGGGATCGACCCGACGCGCATGGGCAAAATTCTGTTCAGCCACCTTCGCCTCTTCGGGGCCAGGCGCCACTTCGATGGCATGGCGCAACCACCAGCGCGCTGATCCGTAACGCGTTTGGGCGAAATGCGCCTGTGCGGCAATCATGGCCGCCTCGAACCGCAACCGATCCGGCGCTTCGGCCCGGTACGCGCGGCGCGCGACATTGAGTGCAACGTCGGATTGCCCGCGCTCCTGAGCAACGATTGCCAGAAGAAGAAGGGCGCCCGCGTCCTCCGGATTGCGCTCGATCAAAGCGCGCGCAATTCCTTCGGCCAGATCAAGATCACCGCGCGACAAAGCTTCACGGGCAACCCCAACGGCCTGTGCCGGGCTCAGCTCAACGGGATCCTGAGCAGAAATCGCGCCCGACCAGAGGCCGAGCGCGATAAGCAAAACAGCAAACCCGTGGCGGCCCACCCCGCCGCACCAGTTCACGGATCCTTGTCGGCGATAAAGACGCCTGTCTCCTGTACGGTGACATCGGGGTCTGTGACCGTGTCGGTGACGACAAAGACGCCGACCAGCGTTGATGCGCCTACACCAGCAAAGGATCCGTTGTACGTGCCGGATTCCACTTCGTTGCCGCCCGTGCGTGACACCGCCGTTCCCGAGAAATCACCATTGGCGATTGTGCCGTCATTCAGGATGAGATTTGGCAATCCTGCGCCGCCGACAATCTGACGGTTCGTGATGAAGCCGCGCACTCGGTTGTCGCCAAAGTCGACTTCCATATCGACGTCGCCCGTGGCTGTGTCGATCCCAGAGGCGCCGGTGAAAACCCGCAGACCAACATAGTCGCCCGAATAGGTCGCCAGCCCACCCGGCGTGCCACCATTCACGTTCACCGAATAGAACGACCCGCCATAGCCAAAGTCGAAATAGTCTTCGTTGTTGACGACACCCGCCGTCACCTCGCCCCCCGCACTTGCGCGGATATAAGCGGTATACGGCGATAGGCCTACAGGGTCATTCTGATAGGCCAGCCACGTACCACCCGCGCCGACAACGTCTGCTCCCGGCGTGCGCACATAGTCGCCATCAATGTTGTCGTCATCAAACGGCGTGCCGGTGATCGTCAGTGTATCCGTCCCGCTATCATAGCTCACCGCCGTCACGTCGCCCGAACAATTCAGCCCGCCCGCGTTACAGGTATTCGATGAAGGAATGTCAGGCACCCCTCCGCCACCAGCGGGCGGAAAGACTGAAATCGTGTTGCCGTCGCAGGCCGCCAGCGCACACACCGCCGCCCCCGCGTAGAGGATATGTTTCATGGAACCTGCTCTCGTTCTCGTGTTTGCGCAAATCCTGCCACAAACCCCGATCAAGTCAATGTTATCCCCAGAGATATCCCCACAGCAGCCGAAATGTGTCCCCCGACCGCAACGCCAGCCCCCATATCGCGGTTTCACGGCGCGGCCCCCATAGATATAGTGGCAAAGCGACTCAACGCATTGGGGGAACAGATGCCGCTGACACCAGAACAAGAAGCCGAGATCAACGAGGCCCGCGCAAACACGCATCCAACGCTGCGCGCCACCGTCCCCGCCATGGAGGCGCACCTCTATAAGGCCATCCCGGTGCTCGACCACGGCTTCGTGCGCTTCATCGACTACATGGGCGATGACGCCGCCATCACGCAAGCCGCGCGGGTCTCTTACGGCAAGGGCACCAAGGCCGTCTCCAACGACGAAGGCCTGATCCGCTACCTCATGCGCCACTGGCACTCGACCCCGTTCGAGATGTGCGAGGTCAAGTTCCACG
>CAZWZG010000049.1:0-18288 GCA_964638245.1 uncultured Rhodobacterales bacterium | reverse complement strand
CGGTTGTTGACCCCAAGAAGCGGGCTGTTGAGTGCAAGAGCGCGATCCAGTTCCTCTTCATCATGCACCTCGACCAGCACATCCATACCCCAACCAAAGGCCGCCTCTTCCAACTCGGCCGCCTGAGCATCTGACACGCTCGCCATGATGATCAGAATGCAATCGGCCCCCCAGGCCCGCGCTTCCGCGACCTGATAGGTGTCGTACATGAAATCCTTGCGCAAAGCAGGCAGCGTGACTGTCGCCCGCGCTGCGGTCAGAAAAGCGGGCGCGCCTTGAAAACTGGGCGTATCCGTCAACACTGACAGACAGGTCGCCCCACCAGCCTCGTAGGCGCGCGCTAAAGTCGGGGGATCAAAATCCGCGCGGATCAAACCCTTGGACGGACTGGCCTTCTTGATCTCGGCAATCAATCCATACCCAGTCGTCTCCGCGCGCGCCAAAGCCGCCCCAAACCCACGTACAGGGTCTGCCGCCTTTGCTGCCGCCTCAACCTCGGCCAGCGGCAGGCGCGCTTTTGCTGCAGCCACTTCGTCCAGCTTGTAGGCCTTGATGCGATCCAGAACCGTGCTCACCAATCTGCCCTTCTTCTTTTTCCAAATACGTGCGGGGGGCTTTGGCGTGCCCAAGCGGGGGCAGCGCCCCCTCCCACTTTAATCACTGTTTGATAGAGGAGAGACACGCGCCAGCCCCTCGACCTTTGCTTTGGCTGCCCCGCTATCGATGGCCTCTGCGGCCATTGCCGCACCGTCTTTTAGGTCACTAGCCTTGCCCGCGATCAAAAGCGCCGCTGCCGCATTCAGGCACACCGCATCGCGATAGGCGCTCGCTGCGCCGTCCAGCAGGGCGCGGAATGCCACGCCGTTTTCCTGAGGCGTTCCGCCCAGAATAGCCTCGAATGGGTGAACGGGCAGGCCTGCATCTTCGGGATGGACTTCGCGCTCAGTCACCATTTCGGCGTCCAGCTCGGCCACATGGCTGATCCCGGTGATCGTCAATTCATCCGTACCGTCCGACCCATGAACGATCCACGCCGCTTCGGACCCAAGGGCTGCCAGCGTTTCGGCCATAGGCATCAGCAGCGCTGGTGAAAACGCACCTGTCAGCTGGCGTTTCACACCGGCCGGGTTGGTCAGCGGGCCGAGGATATTGAACACCGTGCGGGTCCCCAGTTCCATGCGCGTGGGCATGACATGGGCAATCGCGGGATGGTGCATGGGCGCCATCATGAAGCCGATTCCGACCTCCTCAAGCGCTTGCTCGACCACGTCAGGCCCAACCATAACGTCGATGCCCATCTGGCCAATCGCATCCGCCGCGCCCGATTTCGAGCTCAGGTTCCGGTTGCCATGCTTGGCCACGGGCACGCCCGCGCCCGCTACAACAAACGCGGTCGCCGTCGAGATATTCAGCGTGCCCTTACCGTCGCCCCCAGTGCCCACGATATCCATCGCGCCTTCAGGCGCACGCACGGCCTTGCATTTGGCCCGCATCACACCTGCCGCCGCCGCGATCTCCGTCACGGTTTCACCACGAACACGCAGCGCCATGAGCAGACCGCCAATCTGGCTGGGCGTCGCCTCACCATCGAACAAGAGCCCGAAAGCAGCTTCTGCTTCGTCCTGGGTCAGCGCGCGATCGGCTGCTGCAGCGATCAAGGGCTTCATCGCATCGCTCATGCCGGCACCTTCAGGCTGTCCAGAAATGTCTTGAGCATCGCGTGACCGTGCTCGGAGCGGATGGATTCGGGGTGAAACTGCACGCCCTCGACCGGTGCCGTTTTGTGGCGCAGCCCCATGATCGTGCCATCCTCCAGCGTGGCCGTCACCTCCAGAGTGTCGGGCACGGTTTTGGCATCGACCACCAGCGAGTGATACCGCGTTGCCGAAAGCGGAGAGGGCAGGCCGGCAAATACTCCCTTGCCTTCGTGATGGATCACACCCGCCTTGCCATGAACGATCTCGCCATGGCGCACGACTTCGCCACCAAAGGCTTCACCGATGGATTGCATCCCCAGGCACACCCCAAACAGAGGCGTCCCGGTTTCAGCCGCCGCGTGGGTCAAGGCCAAACAGATGCCCGATTGCTGTGGTGTTCCGGGCCCCGGGGACAATACGATCCCGTCGGGCCGCATCCCCATCGCTTCCTGTACGTCCAGAGCATCATTCCGCCGAACGACCACGTCAGCTCCCAACTCGCCCAAATACTGGACAAGATTGAAGGTGAAACTGTCGTAATTGTCGATCAACAGCAGCAAAGCGCACCTCATTCAAAAAAGGGGCTGCACCGCCCCCTCAGGCCGGGCTATACATGTTCAGAGAGGCGCGCGCGGGTCAAGGCATCAAGCGCGGCCCAAACGGGGCAACGAGCGGAGACACATCCGTGGGCAGAGGCTTACTGGCAGGCACATTTTGGGGGCTGCTGATTGGGGCGTTCATCATTGTGATGGCGACGCAGGTATCGACGCGCCAGAAACTCAGTTTCCCACAGCCTGATGCGGCGCCGGTGGATGTGCCCGGCGGGACCGAGTTCAATCAGGCGCGCCCCGAGACTGATCCAGTGACACCAGGCGCGGTTGAGCCACGCCCGAGCGAGCAAGCCGTTGTCAGCCCGGCCGTACCAGAAGCCGAAAATGCTCCACAATCGGTGGACACTGCCACGCTGGACCAACCGATCCGCAGCGAGGCGGCCCCCGCCGAACCTGACACGCCGACGGCCCTAGAGCCCGCCGAGGCGCCAAGCGCGACCGTCGAGGCGCTTCCCGAAACCGATCCGGCCCCGGCCATTGCCGTGCCATCCAGCGATGCCGCACCCGTCGAACCCACGCCCGCGGCTCAGGCGCCCGAGCGGACCACGACGTTGGAAACCGCGGCACCAGCGCCCGAACCGGCTCCCGAAGCGGCACCAGAAACGGCGCGGCCTGCACCTTCCGCACCGAGCAGTCCTTCGGCTCCAAGCCTCCCTTCTGCTGACGTGGCCTTGCCGAGCCCGGCTCAGGCCCCTGATGCGCCTGCGCGCCCCACGATCGAAGCCGCTGTGAGTGCGCCTGAGACCAATATCGAAATTGGGGAAAGCCCGAGCGCGCCAAGCGATGCCTCCCTCGACGCAGCTCCCAGCATTGCAGCGACGACGCCAAGCGTCAGCGCACCAAACGCACCAGACACGCTGCCACAAGAAATTGCGTCCTTGCCCGAGGCCGAACCGACCTTGCCAGCACAACCTGCGCCAGAGGCTCCTGCAACGGCGCCTGATTCTCTGCCAGCACCTGCGGGCGTTCCTGTTCAGGACACTGTCGTTCAAGCGCCGGCCCCGTCGACGACCGAAACGGCCGCTTTGCCGCGCGTTTTCCGGCCCGAAAGCACTCCGTTGCCCTCTGCCGCAACGCAAGAGACGGATGAGGCCGCCACCGAGGAAGGCGAAGTTGATCCTCGTGCGATCTACGCCAACGCGATCGAGTTCGAAGCAGACCCTGACGCTGCGCTTATCGCTCTTGTCCTCGTCCATTCCGGCAACCTGCCGCCGTCGCAGGACCAGCTGGACGACCTGCCGGTCGAGATTGCTTTCGCCGTGCCCGCCGACCTTCCAGCAGCGCGCACCATCGCACAGACGTATCGAAATGCGGGGCGTGAAGTGGTTGCGATTCCCGATCTGACCAGCGGCGCACAGGCCGACGCCATCGTCGCGGCGTTTGATCAGGTGCCCGGGGCCGTTGCCATCATGGACAGTCCGGAAACCGGCTTTGGCTCGGATCGCAATACCATTGCGTCACTGGTCGCGGCCACCAGCGCATCCGGTCACGGGGTTATCACGTATCCACGGGGCTTCAATTCGACCCAGCAGGCCGCGGAACGCGAAGGGGTGCCCGCGCGATTGGTGTTCCGTTCGCTTGATGCTGCCGCTCAAAGTGACGAAGCGATCCGCCGCCAGCTCGACCAAGCGACGTTCCGGGCGCGCCAGGATCGCAGCGTGATCCTGACCGTACGCTCGGATCTGTCGTCCGTGACGGCAGTTGTCGAATGGGCGCTGGCAAACCGGACGGGGCAGGTAGCGCTTGCCCCGGTGTCGGCCGCGCTTCTGGTCGAGTAGACCTAGGCGTCCAGCGTCACAAGCGCGTGGCGTTTCTTGCCCGCGGACAGCTTAATCGGCTCAGCCAAGCGCGCCGCATCCAGCATCAGACCGGCATTGTCGAGCGGGGCGTCGTCCATCCGGATGGCGTTGGACTGGATAAGACGTTTGGCTTCTTTCCCACTCGGAGCGAGCCCGGAACGCACAATCAGTTGAACGATGGAAATCCCGTCGCCGACATCCTCTGACGTCAATGCCAGCGTCGGAAGGTCATCGCCAACACCGCCCTTCTCGAAGACCTCGCGCGCCGTTGTGGCTGCGGCTTCTGCGGCCTCGGCACCATGAAGCAGGCTGGTGACTTCGTTGGCCAAGGCGATCTTAGCTTCGTTGATCTCCGAGCCTTCCAGCGCGCCCATTCGCTCACACTCATCGACGGGCAGTTCCGTGAACAATTTCAGAAATTTGCCGACGTCGGCGTCCATCGTGTTGCGCCAGAATTGCCAGAATTCGTAAGAACTCAGAAGGTCGCCAGAAAGCCAGATTGCACCGCCCTGACTTTTGCCCATTTTGCGGCCGTCCGCCGTGGTCAAAAGGGGCGTGGTCAGCCCGAAAATTTCGGTCTCGGCGACGCGGCGGGTCAGGTCGATCCCGTTGACGATATTGCCCCACTGATCCGAGCCACCCATCTGCAAGAGACAGCCATGGCGTCGGTTCAGCTCCAAGAAGTCATAGGCCTGCAGGATCATATAGTTGAATTCGAGGAAGGACAGCGATTGCTCGCGATCAATCCGCGATTTGACGGACTCGAATGACAGCATCCGATTGACTGAAAAATGCCGCCCGATGTCGCGCAGAAATTCCAGGTAATTCAGCCCATCCAGCCACTCGGCATTGTTGAGCATCATGGCGTCTTTGGGCGTATCGCCGTACGAAAGATACCGATCAAAGACGCGCTGCATCCCGTTGATATTGCTTTGAATTGCCGCATCATCCAGAAGCGGACGCTCTTCGGAACGGAAGGATGGGTCACCAACCTTCGTCGTCCCGCCCCCCATCAGCGTGATCGGGCGATGCCCCGTCTTCTGGAACCAGCGCAACAGCATGATGTTCAACAGGTGCCCGACATGTAGCGACTGCGCCGTCGCGTCATAGCCGATATACGCGGTCACCACGCCCTTGGCCAAAGCTTCGTCCAGCGATTGCAGGTCCGTGCAGTCGGCCAGAAAGCCGCGCTCTTTTACGACGTGCAAGAAGTCGGATTTCGGGTGATAGGTCATGAAAACTCGCGTAGTGTGATCCCGAGGCGGGATGTATCGGCGCTCCTTTTAACGGGGGCAGAGGGCAAGGGAAAGCCATGGCGGCGCATGAGGTTCAATGGGTGCTTGGCATGATGTCGGGGACATCGCTCGACGGGGTCGATGCGGCGATGCTTCTGACAGATGGGCGCTCAATTCTGTCATTTGGATCAACGGCTTATCGGCCGTATGATGCCGCACTTCAGACGCGACTGCGCGCGGCATTGGGATCATGGGATCCTGATCCGGCATTGGGGCGGTCGGTCGTGGAAGAGCATTTGGCCTGTATTGCCGAGATATCGGAAGCGCCTGCACCGGCCTTGATCGGGTTTCACGGCCAGACGATTGCGCATGAGCCTGCGGGGCGCGGCACGCTTCAGATCGGGAGCGGTCTGGAACTGGCGATGCAAAGCGGGATCGAAACGGTGTGGGATTTCCGCTCGGCGGATGTGGCGCTTGGCGGGCAGGGTGCTCCTTTGGCCAGCTTCTACCACCACGCTCTGGCACGTTATATCGGGGCGGACGCTCCGACTGTGTTTCTGAACCTTGGCGGCGTGGGCAACCTGACTTGGGTCGATCCGTCGATCGAGGATCCTGCTGAAGCGGGCGCCTGTATTGCGTTTGATACCGGTCCTGCGAATGCGCCGATCAACGATCTGGTTGCGGCGCGGCTTGGCCAACCTTTTGACCGCAATGCGCGTTTGGCGCGGAAGGGCAAAGCGGACATGGCGCTGGTCGCAAAATTCCTTGAGCGTTCGTATTTCAAGAAAATGCCGCCCAAGTCATTGGATAGAAACGACTTCGCCGACTGCATTGAGGCGGTTGATGCCTTGGGAGATGCCGATGCGGCAGCCACGCTGACGGCGCTTGCAGCGGCAAGCGTTGCCCGAGGGATGGAACATTGCCCGCGCGCGCCAGGGCGCGTTCTGGTGTCCGGAGGCGGGCGCAAGAACCCGCTGCTCATGGCGATGCTTGATGCAGGCGTCGATGCTCGGGTGGAGCCGGTTGAAGCGGTGGGTCTGGACGGCGACATGATCGAAGCGCAGGCGTTCGCGTTCCTCGCCGCGCGGGTCAAGCGCGGCCTGCCGACATCTTCGCCCACGACCACAGGCGTTTCAGCGGCTGTAGGGGGCGGGCAGATCAGCGCGCCGGGAAGACGTCCGAAACGGGAATGCGTGTGACATGGGCAAGCTGATCCGACGGCTGTTCATTTGGCTGGTTCTGCTGCCGGGAGCACTGTTCTTTCTGTTCACGGAGCCCGCTCCGCTCGTGGAAAAAGCAGTTCAACCCACAGGCGCCGATGTTCGGGCAACCCGACAACTCGCCAGGCAAATCAGAAGTGCTACGAATGTGAACGCGCCACGGGGAGCCGAGGTGATCGTCACGCAGAAACAGCTCCAAAGTGGATTTCTGACCGTGGGACGACTCATACCTGGCTTCCGCGGTGAAGGCAGAATCGAAGCAGATATTGCGACCCTTCGCGCTTCTGTCCCTTTACCTGCCCCATTGCCTGAACGATGGCTAAATGTTGAAGCGGCCGTCCCAGCATTTGAAGATGGATTTCGTTTAGAACGTTTTCGCGTTGGGAACCTGAGTTTGCCTCCTGCAGTGGCGGTTTTTTTCGGTCGCAATGGCGTGAATGCGGTCTTCGGGGATCGCGCTGGGGACAAAATCCTTCAAGCGGCATCCAACATGGCCGTAGAAGATAATGCGCTTCGGTTCACCATGGATCTCACTAGAGAGGAACGTGGTGACATCATGGCGAGCCTCTTTGGGGTCATGAGAGGCGGGACGGTCGAGCTTGGTGTTGCAATCGACAGCGTGTTTATCTCCTTGAGAGAGGCCATGGATGTTGGCGAAGTTGAGAGCGAAGGGTCTCTTCAGCCGTATCTCGTTTTTGTTTTGAGAGCAGCAACAGACCCGGTCCTTGGCATTGCGCCTGAGGATCGTGCTGCTGTTGCACTCATGGCGTTGACCAAGGCTTGCGGTGAATGGGACTATGCCTTTCTCGTTGGCGGTCTGTCGGGAAAAAAACCCGCTGAACTTGGAACTTGGGAGCGATCCTGCGACGATGCTACTTTGCGTGGACGTATTGATAGCCGCTTGCATTTTGTAACATCGGCTGGCCTGCGCGCCGCGGCGAACCGAGGATTTGCAGTCACCCTGAGCGAGTTTGAAGAGCTGTCAGACTCGATTGGCGGGTCTGGCTTTGACTTTACAGATCTCGCTGCAAGCAACTCGGGTATTCGCGTTGCGGACTTTTTTTCAATGCTGCCAGCCGAAGACTGGCCTGATGCCATCGCGCGAATAGCGAACGAAGCTTCTGTTATCGTGCACTTGGATGGGTTGCCGCCGAAAATGACGGACGCCGCCTTCAGGGCCCGCTATGGCGAAATCGGAAGCGACTCTTACAACGCTGTTTTCAATGAGATCGAAGCGCGGATAGACGCCTTGCCAGTCTACCAGTAGCCCAAGAGTGGATGCCTATCGAAAGCGGCGCATCCGTCGACCGCACCTTCGTAGCGATGTTCCCGTTTGCAGAGGCGGATGCGTGCGCCGAAGCGAATTTGTGCCGACTAAGTAAGTGCAACAATTGCATTGGGATCAACATTTAGAGACCTGCAAGAAGTATGGTCAATTCAAGGATTGGTTTTACCAGTGCAAGGGTTTCTCTTCAGTCCATTTCTTCTGGGATCGTGAAACCGGGTGGGGCAAGTTTGAACCCTTTGAACTGAAAGCCGGGACTGACCGTGCATCCTACAAGGGTCCAGTCACCCAAAGTCTCTGCGGATTGCCATTGATGCGGCGGAACAACGTATTGGGGATTCTGTTCGGCGCTTAGATCGGGTCCAAGCACGCGTTTCGTCGCCGGGCCTTGCGCGCTGGGGGCAGAGTGGAGCAACAGCGGTGCCCCTGCGTAGAAATGCCAGATCTCGGCGGCATCGACGGTGTGCCAATGGCTTCGCTCACCCGCTTTGAGCAGGAAATAGATGCAGGTTCCTGCCGGACGCTCATCGCCCTCCGCCTGTGCGATCCATGTCTGCCGGAAATGGCCGCCTTCGGGGTGGGGTTCGAGCGATAGCTTTGCGATGATCTCGTCGGCGGTCATGGAAAAACCGGGATGTGTGGGCCCGCGTCGTCGGGCAAGTGGCCCGCCAGGCGCGGGTCGGGAGCAATTTCGACCTCTTGTGCAATGGGTGTGAACCCAGATCGCCGATAGAAGCTTAGAGCGCGAGGGTCATCGAGCGTACAGGTGTGCACCCAAAACCGCGTGATCGGGCGCGCAAAGGCCTGTTCAATGGCATGGCTCATCAAAGCGCGCCCGCCGCCTGTGCCCGTCGCGCCCGGCACAAGGCCGAAGAAGGCGAGTTCGCATTCATCGGTGGTACGAAAATCAAGCTCCAAAAGGCCGATATCCTTGCCGTCCTCGTTCAACGTAAAGATCAACACATCCGGGTCCGTGATGATCGCTTCAAGCGCTGCATTGTCGAGCGCAAGGCGTGACCACCAGAGCCACGGCGTTCCGATGGCCTTGAAGAGCTCGCGATACCAGCCAACCGTCGGGGCGGTGACGGGCAAGATCTCGCGGTTGGACAAGGGCTCTATGGCCCGCATCGGAGGCGGATTGGTCATTTCGAGATGGGTGACAATGGTGGCGACCATGCCACGGGGAACGGGGTGAAATCCGGGGGTCATCATGCGCCAAGGCTGCCATGCGGGGCAGGGGGAATCCAGCCTTGGACTGCATTTCTGCGACGGAACCTTTGTGCCCGCGCGTATTGCTTAGGAAACGCGCGAAGAGGTCCAATATGAATCCGTTTCTCAAGATCATTCCCGTTGCTGCTGTGCTGATTGGCGCGGCTGCAGCCGTCCATGCGTCGGATCGCCCGACACGTGCCGAGATGCGCGCAGCCATTGAAAGCCTTGGTGTGTCACCGCAGGACTTTCGCGCCTGCGCACAAGGCGTCCGCAATCAGTTCGGCGAGCCTCAGGAAAGCGAAAGGGCCGCGCCGGAACGCCGGGCGGCCCTTGTATCCTGTCTTCAAGAGGCGAACCCGGACCTGACCGAAGACGCCCTAGTTGAGGCCTTTGCCAGCCTGCGTCTTAGCAACTAGCGCAGGATGGAGCGACCCGCGAAAATTGCGCTTTCGCCCAGCATCTCTTCGATGCGGATCAGCTGATTGTACTTGGCCAAACGGTCCGAGCGGGACAGCGAGCCGGTCTTGATCTGACCGCAATTGGTGGCCACGGCGAGGTCGGCAATCGTCACATCCTCGGTCTCTCCCGAACGGTGCGACATCACATTCGTGTAGCGCGCGCGGTGGGCCATATCGACGGCCTTCAACGTTTCGGACAAGGATCCGATCTGGTTCACTTTGACCAGCATCGAGTTCGCGCAGCCTTTGGCGATGCCATCGGCAAGACGGGCAGGGTTGGTCACGAACAAGTCGTCGCCGACCAGTTGGACCGAGGCACCGATCTTGTCGGTCAGTAGCTTCCAGCCGTCCCAGTCGTCCTCGCTCATCCCGTCTTCGATCGAGATGATCGGGTAGTCGCCAGCGAGTGCAGCAAGGTAGTCGGCGTTTTCTTCCGACGTCAGGACTTTGCCTTCGCCTTTCATATCGTACTTGCCGTCGGCGAAATACTCGGTCGCAGCACAATCGAGCGCCAGGTAGACGTCCTGACCCGGCTTGAACCCGGCCTTTTCGATAGACGTCATAATGAAGTCGAGCGCTTCGCGGGTCGACCCGAGGTTGGGGGCAAAGCCGCCTTCGTCGCCGATGCCGGTGTTGTGGCCAGCGCTGGACAGCTCTTTCTTCAGTGTATGGAAGATCTCCGCACCCCAGCGGATTGCGTCCGAACAGGTCTCGGCCCCTACCGGCATGACCATGAATTCCTGGATGTCGATCGGGTTATCGGCATGCTCACCGCCGTTGATGATGTTCATCATCGGAACCGGTAGGACGCGCGCGGACGTGCCGCCCACATAGCGATAGAGCGGCTGCATCGTGAAATCGGCAGCGGCCTTGGCCGCGGCGAGCGAGACACCAAGGATTGCGTTTGCGCCAAGGCGGCCTTTGTTGTCGGTGCCGTCAAGCTCGATCATTGTGGCGTCGATGGCTTCTTGTTCGGTGGCATCAAAGCCAACCAGCGCATCCGCGATCTCGCCGTTTACCGCCGCCACGGCTTCGCGCACACCTTTGCCCAAATAGCGGCCCTTGTCGCCATCGCGACGCTCGACTGCCTCGTAAGCGCCGGTCGATGCGCCAGACGGGACCGCGGCGCGTCCCAGCGTGCCATCTTCGAGCATCACATCGACCTCGACGGTCGGATTGCCTCGGCTATCGAGGATTTCGCGGGCGTGGATGTCGGTGATCATGCTCATGGCTCGGGTTCCCAAATTTCTGATTTGGGCGTCCTATAGCAGGGCAGGCACGCCGTGAAAACGAATTGTTTGCGTTATCAGTCGGATGTCACGCGCCGTTCGCGCCAAAGGATGAACAGGCCTGAAGCGACCACGATGGCCGAGCCGATGTAGACGGAAAGCGGTGGGCGCTCACCCAAAAGGATGACTGCAAACAGGATCGAAAAGACGAGGCGCGTGTAGCGAAACGGCGAAACCGCGGAAATTTCGCTCAACCGAAGAGCCGCAGTCAAAAGCAGGTAGCCCGCGCCGCCAATGCAGGACAGGAGCACAAGAAGGGCCAAAGTCGATCCAGCCAGCGGCTCGACGCCGGTTACGGGCACAAGGATCAATCCAAGAGGTAAGAGTCCGAGCGTTGAAAAGAAGGCAACAGCGCTTGATCCCATGTCTTTTGGAACCATCCGTGTCGCAAGATCGCGCATCGAAAGGCCGAGGACACCAAGGACCGCCCAGAGGGCGTCGGGATCAAAGCTGTCAGCGAAGGGGTTTAGGATTATGATGACGCCAAGGAACCCGACCACGGCGGCACTCCACCGCCGCCACCCTACGGTTTCGCCCAAAATCGCGGCGGCTCCCATGGTTACGAACAAGGGGGTGGCCTGCATCACCGCCGATACTGTCGCCAGCGGGGCCAGCATCAAGGCCGTGATCATGCCAAGTGCGCCGACGACTTCGGACACCGCGCGCAGCTGAACCCCGCGATCGCGCAGGCCGCTGAGCGCCAATGATTGCCCCTGCAACACCGCGAACCCGCCGAAGATGATGATCGAGCTGATGCCGAAGGTCAGCATGATCTGGGCGAGGCTGACCGAGGCCGACAAGTAGTTGATCAGCGTATCGCCGCAAGCAAACGCGGCCATGGCGGCGATCATCAAGGCTATGGCACGAAGAAGCTCGCTCCGCTCGGCGGCCGCGTTCACTCCCGCTTGGCCGATTTGAGCGGGACGCCGTAAAGTTCAAGCTTGTGACCGCGCAACTCGTACCCGAGTTTGGCTGCAATGCGTTCTTGTAGCGCTTCGATGTCTTCATCGATGAACTCGATCACCTCGCCGGACTGGATGTCGATCAGGTGGTCGTGGTGGTCGCGCTCGGCGTCCTCATAGCGCGCGCGTCCATCCCCGAACTCCAACTTTTCAAGAATGCCGGCTTCTTCAAATAGCTTCACGGTCCTGTAGACGGTCGCGAGCGAAATGCGCGGGTCGGCGGCCGAAGCGCGGGCGTAAAGCTCTTCAACATCCGGGTGGTCGTTGGAATCTTCGAGCACGCCGGCGATCGTGCGCCGCTGCTCTGTCATGCGCAGGCCTTTCGCCTCACACCGCTCGATGATTGTGTCGCCCATAGACGGTCCCTTGTCTTCGGAACCGTCCTAGCGCGTGTCGCGTGGCGGGGCCAGCCCTAGCGAAGCTGGCTCATGACAAGGCGGTCAAACCAACGGTTCGGAAGGGTGCGTGCCAGGAAAGGCAGGAGCCGGCTCATCGCGCCCGCGCGGTAGAGTGTCTTTGGTTTTCGGTCGCCAAGGGCTTGTCGGATTGCTTTGGCGATGACAACGGGTTGCGACCAGCTGGAGGGGTCGTTGCTGGACGCTGAAAGTTTGCCCGCAAGCTCGGAGTAGGGGCCTTCCATCGAGGTTTTGCCAAGCGTGTCTGCAACGCCGCCACTGAACCCGGTGTCGATAAGACCCGGTGCGACGATGATCATTTTGATCCCGAAGGGCTCGACCTCGAATCGCATTGCATTTGTGAAGCCTTCGACGAACCACTTCGTGCCGTGGTACCACGCGCCGAGTGGGGTCCAGACTGTTCCACCGATTGATGATATGTTGATGATCCGCCCCGAGCGCGCCTCGCGCATGTGGGGCAGGACGAGTTGGGTCATGCGCGCCAGACCGAAGACGTTCACCTCCAATTGGCGGCGACCCTCGTTCATGGGCACGTCTTCAACCGCACCGTAGGACCCGTAGCCTGCGTTGTTCACCAGCGCGTCGATCTTGCCTTCTGCAGCCATGATTGCATCGACAGCAGCGACCATCGACGCGTCATCCGTCACGTCGAGTGACAAAGCCTTGCCACCAGCCTCGACGAGCGGTGCCATGGCATCGACCCGGCGTGCGCCGCCATAAACCGTGTACCCAGCCTTGATCAGTTCCAGCGCCGTTGCCTGCCCAATTCCAGATGACGCCCCCGTCACCAATACGACTTTCGATCCGCTCATCCTGTGCGTCCTTTCCGACTGCCCCATTGGGCATTAATCCTTGGCTTTCCATTCGGTCGAATCTATATATGACTGACGGTCACTTAATTAATGACCGCTGGTCATTTGTAAAGAGGCTTCTGCGATGCAGGACGTAAAAAAGCGCGCACGCACCGACACGGCCAAAGCCGAACGGCGTGCCGCGATCCTAAAAGCGGCGCGTGAAGCGATGCTGGAAGAGGGCTATGACGCGGTGACCATGGCCGGTCTTGCGCGGCGCGCGGGCGTCGCCAAAGGCACGCTTTATCTCTACTTTGAAACCAAGGAAGAGGTTTTCCTGTGGCTTTACGTCGACCTTCTTGATGCCGTCACAACGCGGCTTGAAGAGGCCTTTCCAGGGCCGGTAAGTGATGCCGCCTTCATCGATGGCATGATCAAAGCGTTTACCGAGACGCCGCTCTATCTGGCGATGAACGCGCGCCTGACCACGGTGATCGAGATCAATACATCCCGCGATGCCCTTGTGGCGGCCAAGCGAGAAATGATGGCGATCTATCCCCGGGTCTCCGCGGCGGTCGAGCGGGGGCTCGGCCTTCCCTCGGGCCAGGGCTTGCCGGTGTCGCGGGCCATTCATGTGGCACTCCAGGGGGCGTCGCAGGTGGATGTGGCGATGGCCAACCTTGAAAAGGACTTGCCTGAAGACGTGCGCGACCTTGTGGCCTCCGCCGCGTTCGAAGAGGTGTTCCCCGAAGCACTTGCGCTTTTGATTAAGGGCGCGCGCGGCTAGGGCAGGGCGATCCGCCCTTCCATGACCTTGACGGCCTGACCTGCGACTGTCACGGCGACGGCCTTGCCACCTTCAACACGCGCTGACACCTCCAACCGTGATGGCCGCCCCATCTCGACCCCTTGCGTGATCTCAAGCGCAAGATCGGATCCCTGATGCTCGGCAAGATACGCCGTAAGGGCCGCATTGGCGCTGCCAGTTGCGGGGTCCTCGGGAATGCCGAAAAGTGGCGCGAACATGCGCGCGAACACCCGATGTCCTTCACGGGCGTAGATATGGGTTTCAAAGCGCGTGTTCGGAGGGCAGTTCGCCTGAGCGGCTTCCATCGCGGCGCTGTCCGGCTTGGCCCGCGCAAGGGCCGCACGATCGGTGACTTCCGCAAACACATAATCAAGACCGACCCCCGCGAGTTGCGGCGCATGCGTGTCTGTACGGATATCATCGGGCGAAAGGCTCACCGCGCGCGCCAGATCGGCCACATCCACGGTTGCACCGCGGGTCAATGGAACGCGGGTTGTGAATGCGGCACGACCGTTGTCGACCTCGATGGGGATTGGCCCGACGCCAAGCTCAAACACCATTTCGTCCGCCGCACCGCGATCATGGAGCGCAAGAGCCGTGCCGATCGTCGGATGTCCCGCAAAGGGAAGCTCCATCACCGGCGTGAAAATGCGCACCCGTGCTGTATGTTTCGCGTGCTTGGGCGCCAGGACAAACGCAGTCTCGGACAGGTTGAATTCGACCGCCAGTTTCTGGAACGCCTCTTCGGGCAGATCGTCCGCGCCAAACACCACCGCCAATGGGTTCCCGGCAAGCTTCTGGTCGGTGAAAACATCGTAAACGGAAAACTTGAACATCCTAGCTGAACCTTCTAGCAACGGACGCGACCGTCAGTCCCTGTACGATGATCGAGAAGATCACGACGATATAGGTCGCCGTCAAAAGGAGCGGCTTCCACTCATTGTCGGGCACTGAAAGCACCAACGCGACGGAAATCCCGCCTTTCAGCCCGCCCCACGTCATGATCGGGATCACGCCGCTTGAGAAGTCTCGGAACGGTTTGAGCAGCATCACCGGAACGGAGACCGCCACGAACCGCGCCACCAGCGCCATCACGATCGCCGCCAGCCCTGCAAGCGCGCTATTGCCTTCGAAGGACACAGCAAAGACCTCAAATCCGATCATCAGGAACAGCACGGCATTGAGGATCTCATCGACCAGCTTCCAGAAGGCATCGACATAGTCGCGCGTTTCCTTGGACATCGAATGTTCAAAATCCCCGATCAGAAGGCCTGCGGTCACAGCCATGATCGGGGCCGAGACATGGAGGTAAATCGCCAACTCATAGCCCCCAAAGGCCAAGGCGAGAGTGAGCAAGACTTCGAGCGAATAGTCATCGATCCTGCGCATGATCCGAAAGGTCAAATACCCCAGTCCAAGCCCAAGGATCGCGCCCCCAAGAGCCTCTTGAATGAACAGAAGTGCCGCTTCGCCAAAACTCGCGCCATGACCTCCGTCGCCAGTGAACGCAAGGCTTACGAGCACCAGAAAAACGACATATCCAACGCCGTCATTGAACAGACTTTCGCCGGCAATCTTGGTTTCCAGCGATGTCGGAAGATTGGTTTCCTTGAGCACGCCCAGAACGGCAACCGGATCGGTGGGTGAAATCAACGCGCCAAAGACCAGTGCGATCAGGATTGGCATGCCTGTGTAAAGGCTGAAGGCCGTTCCAACGATCACCGTGGAAAGCCCAACGCCGATCGTGGCCATCAGGAGAACCGGCAACCACTCACGCCTGAGATCGCTCAGTTTGACATGCAGCGCGCCCGCAAACAGCAACAGCCCCAGCATGCCCTCTAGCAAGGCGTCCGAGAAATCGATCCCGGTGACGATCCGGCGCACCTCGTCTGCCATGCCAAGATGCGGCAGCAAGAGATCCAGCCCGAATATCCCAAAAGACGCCGCAAGCGCGACGATCAGGATCCCGATGGCCGAGGGCAGCTTCAAAAAGAGATAGTTGATCGAACCGAAAAGCGCGGCGAGCACGATTGTAAGGGAGGTGATCTGAAGAAAGGTCATGACCCGAGCCTTAGCATCGCTCTAGGCCTGCGCAAACTGTGCTTCATGTCCCGCAGAAGGTCTGGCGAACCTCTTCTTCGGGGGCCGGGGGATGGCGCAAATCGTCGAAAGCTTCATCATCGGCGAAAGGCACCTTCAGCGCGGCGTTCAGGTGGTGGAATGGCGCAAAGTCGCCTGCCACGCCCGCCTGTATGGCCTCTTCAATGCGGTGGTTGCGCGGAATGATCGCCGGGTTCGCAGAAGCCAGCCTTTCGCGAGCGGTATCGATTGAGATGCCTTCATTCTCCAGACGTTTGGTCCAGCGCGCCTCCCACGCCGCAAGCCCGCTCCATAGTCCAAGCTGGCTGGAGATCGCGGATGTGCCGAGCGACCGGAACGTGTCGGTGAAATCAGCACCGACGGAGGCCACCCCTTCGAGGAAATCCTCAATCAAATCCGCATCGCCCGGCTCGTGTGTGTGTAGACCCAACTTGGCCCCGAACACCGCGCTCCAGTTCGCCGCGTATTGATCCGGAAAGCGGTGCACGGCTTCGGTCGCTGCTTCGATCGCGGCATTGCGATCTTCGCCCATGAGCGGCAACAGGCTTGTGGCAAGCTGGGCCAGGTTCCAGACAAGGATCTCGGGCTGTCGGCCATAGGCATATCGCCCGAATTGGTCGATCGAAGAAAAGACCTTCGCCGGATCATAAGCATCCATGAACGCGCAGGGCCCGTAGTCGATCGTCTCTCCCGAAATGGTCGTGTTGTCAGTGTTCATCACCCCGTGAATGAACCCAAGGCCCATCCATTTCGCCACCAGCGCCGCTTGTCGGTCGATCACTGCATTGAGCAGATCAAGCGCCGTTTCGGCCTCCGGGTAGTGGCGCTTGGTGACGTACTCAAAAAGCGTCTGTAACGCGTCGGTATCCTGACGCGCGGCGAAATACTGGAACGTGCCAACGCGTATGTGACTGGATGCGACGCGGGTCAGGACGGCGCCGGGCATGGGCGCCTCGCGAACGACGATCTCGCCAGTTGTAACAGCCGCCAGAGCCCGTGTTGTAGGCACGCCGAGCGCGTGCATGGCCTCAGACACGATATACTCTCGCATCACGGGGCCCAGCCAAGCCCGCCCGTCGCCCATACGTGAAAACGGTGTTCGTCCGGATCCTTTAAGTTGGATGTCGCGGCGCGTCCCATCAGGTGCCACGATCTCTCCCAGAAGGACGGCACGCCCATCGCCAAGCTGCGGCGAAAACCCACCAAACTGATGTCCGGCATAGGCTTGTGCCAGCGGCTGTGCGCCTTCGGGAAGGTCGTTCCCGGCAAGAACTGCGACCCCTTCTGGCGACGCCAAAGCTTTTGCATCAAGCCCGAGGTCTGTCGCCAGATCTTCGTTCACCGCCACGACCCTTGGGGTCGCCACGGGTTCGGGCGGCAGTTTCGCAAAGAAGCGGTCCGGCAAGCGCGCATAGGAATTATCGAATGCAAACAGGTCCGTCACACCGGCATCTCCAAAGGTCCGTAAATATCCCGATGGGGCAAGGGAAGCAGCGCTTCCCAACCGCGAGCGGATCGAGCGCCCCTCACGGCTGCCAACTCATCAAGTGAAACCCGTCACGTGCCCTGAAACCCCGCCGCGTATACATCGCTTTGGCGCGGGCATTGGATTGGCCGACCTCAAGGTGCAGCGCCTTCAGCCCCGCATCGGCCATGGCCCGTTGCAAAGCGGCCAGGGCCTCGGTCCCAATACCACGACCTCGGACACCTTCGCGGATGAACAACTCATCGACGAATCCGTCCAACCCGCCGAACTCCACCGACCAGCCGAATGTCAGCACCGCATAGCCAATCGGGGCATTGCGCGGTCCGATCAGATAGGCGCAACCATGGGGGCTGCCCTCGAGCAGGGGGGCGAGCGCGGTTGCAATGTGTTCAGCGTCACTCTTGATGCCCTCAAACGCATGATAGGCCGCCACCATCGGCGCGAGTTTGCCCAGATCATCTGGCCCGGCAAGGTGAAGCGCGGCACTCATAACCGCCCCAGGCGTTCGGTCAGAAGGTCGAAAAACGCATCGGCATCCGCGTGGCCCACGAAGTACGCGTTCGCCGCGCGATCCGTAACGCCCCACCAGTCGGCGACCGTCATCCCGCGGGTCAAATCGGAGACGGTTTCAATCTCGACATTGATCTGACGCCCCGAAAAAATTTCGGGCCGGATCAGGTAGGCGGTCACGCATGGGTCGTGCAATGGCGCGCCTTCAGAGCCGTATTTTTCCTTGTCAAAGCGCTCGAAGAAATCTGTCATCTCGGCCACCGCAATGCCCACAGGCGTATCAAGCGCTCGGAAGGCGTCATTTCTAGGCGTCGTCACAAGAACCTTATGAGTGACATCCAGCGGCATCACCACAATCGGAATGCCGGATTTGAACACGATATCAGCGGCTTCAGGATCAACATAGATG
>CAZWZG010000048.1:0-18349 GCA_964638245.1 uncultured Rhodobacterales bacterium | reverse complement strand
GTGACCGCCGGATGGGCGAAAACATCTGGGGTCGTCCGAAATCCCCTGTCAACCGCCGCGAATACGGCCCCGGCCAGCACGGTCAGCGCCGCAAGGGCAAATTGTCCGACTTTGGCATTCAGCTGCGCGCCAAGCAGAAGCTGAAAGGCTATTACGGCGATCTGACGGAAAAGCAATTCCGCCGCATCTATGCCGAAGCGGAGCGTGTCAAAGGCGACACCGGTGAAAACTTGATCGGTCTGCTCGAGCGCCGTTTGGATGCGGTTGTTTATCGCGCCAAGTTTGTCCCAACGATCTTTGCCGCGCGCCAGTTCGTGAACCACGGCCACGTCAAAGTGAATGGCAAGAAGGTCAACATCCCGTCCTACCGCGTCAAGGAAGGCGACGTGATCGAGGTCCGTGACCGCTCAAAGCAGCTTGCCGTTCTGCTTGAAGCTACGCAACTGGCAGAGCGCGACGTTCCTGATTACATTGAAGCTGACCATTCCAAGATGATGGCAACGTTCACCCGCACGCCGGGTCTGGGCGACGTGCCGTACCCGGTTCAAATGGAACCAAACCTCGTCATCGAATACTACGCACAGAACTAAGTTCATCTCTGTGCACGGTTTAGGGGTCGCCTTCGGGCGGCCCTTTTTCGTTTTGGAACGTTTAAGGCGGTTTAAGACTCGGCTTAAGGACGTTTGGGGTGGTGGCGGCGATGGTGGTGTCATCGAAACGTTTACCGAAAGGACCCAGTCCATGTACGCTCCACACCAGTTTCCCGACATGAACGCCCGAGGCCGGATGATAGCTGCTCGCCGACAAACCGATGCATCCCGGATTTGGCAGGCCACGCGCGCCGGCCCGCGTCTGGGCTTCTTCTGTGCTTTGCGTGAAGCGTTCGGAAGGCGGCGCTAGTCCGGCAGCCCAACACCACGAAATACGGCTTCAAGTAGGTCAAGCTGCTCGGGTTGCTTGTGCGGCGTTCCCTCGATCGTCATGGCCAGCCCGATGTCAGGAACAACCGCTTTCAAGGCTGCCGCAGCGTCTCGCGCGTCATCAACACGCCCCGCTTTCCAATAGGCCATCGTCAACCACTGCAGAACTGAGCCAAATCCGGGACTTGTCGCGCGACAGTCTTCAAGAACCGTAATCGCTTCGGCCAAGCGCCCCGAAAACAGAAGGGCAGCACCATAGCCCGCTCTTCCATAGTAGCTCAGTGGCCCGATCGGATCCAAGCGAAGCGACTTTTCGAAGCATTCGATCGCAGCGTCGTAATCGCTCACATACGTCAGCGGCCAGGCGGCCGTGTTCATGATGACGCATGAATGGGGGGCCATCGAAATTGCGCGGCGCGCTGCTTGTGCGCCGGGTTCCTTGTTTTTTGCCAGAAAGCCGTGGGTCAGGCCTGCAAAAACAAGAACATACGGGTCATCTTGATCGCGCCCAATGATTTCTTCAGCAAGGTCAAATACGCTCATGGCCCGCTCAAACGTTATGAGGCGAGAGGCGCGCGCCATCATAAAGGCTCTGCATTTCCATGCCTTGGCTCGGTCAAAGCCGGGGTCCATCTCAAGGGCGCGATCCAGCAAGGACACACTGTTCTCAAAGGCGTGCACATCCGGAATGCCGTTGAGCAGGGACGTTGCCTGCAAGAAAAGGTCATATGCTTCTTGGCTATCGGTCGGCTTGGCCATTGCGCGCGCCGTTTCCGCTGTCAAAAGTGTTGGCTCGATTGCCGTGCTGACTTTTTCTGCCAGGGCATCTTGCACGTCGAAAATGTCATCCAAGGAGCCGGTGACTCGGTCCGACCAAATGGTGTGACCGGTTTCCGCCACCACCAGTTGCACTGTCACGCGCAGTGCGTCACCTGCTTGCTGAACCGCGCCTTCCAAGAGGTACCGCACTCCAAGCTCGCGCCCGACGTCCCGAAGGTCAACGGATTGGCCCTTAAAGCGAAAACTCGACGTTGCCGCGATGACGAACAGTCCGCGGATCCGCGAAAGAGTTGCAATCAGATCGGTTGCGACGCCATCGACGTAATAGTCGCGAGCTGTGTCGCCGGTCAGGTTTGCAAAGGGCAAAACCGCGACGGAAGGCACCGTTGGAACGGCTGGACCGTCTTCCACAGACGATGCGGATTGACCGCTGAGCAAGTAGCCGATGCCCGGCACGGTGCGGATCGCGTCCGTTCCCAGCGCCTTGCGCAAAGTCGATACCTGAACCGTCAGATTCCCTTCTTCCACCGCCAAGCCGCCCCATACCTCTTCAAGCAGTGTCTGTTTGCTCACGACTTCGCCGCTGTTCTCATGCAGCAACCGCAGAACATCAAAAGCACGGGCCCCAAGCACCAAAACCTCACCGTTCAGACGGACGGTTCGTTCCTCCGGTGTGATTTCGAGTTGGGGCATAGTCGCGTGTCGCGCCCGTCTTGGTTGTTTGTGGGCAGACTATCAGGCGGGCAGTAAAGGCAAAGGCGAAAACGCAAACCCCGCTCAGGACACGCTGTTGCCGCATTCCGGTCAATCTTCTTTGTGAATGGTTAACTGTTTCCAGAGGCGCTGGGCCTCGATTTTTACGGATAGTGACGATGACGGACCAACGCATTTCCATTGAAGAATCTTTTGAACGCGGGCTGTTCAGTTCCCGTTGGCTGATGGCGCCGATGTATTTCGGCCTTGTCATCTGCCTGGCCATGCTGACGGTCGTCTTCTTGCGCGAGCTTCTTTACTACATGCCGCAGGTTCTTTCGATGAGCGCGGACAAGTCCATTCTTGTCGTGCTGACCCTCATCGACCTGACCCTTGCGGCGAACCTGCTGTTGATCGTTCTGTTCTCGGGCTATGAGAATTTCGTCTCCAAGCTGGATCTGGAAGGCGAAGAGGATAAGCCGGACTGGATGGGAACGGTCGATTTCCAGGGCCTCAAGATGAAGCTGATCGCGTCGATTGTCGCGATTTCGGGCATCCATTTGCTCAAGCGCTTCATGGAGATCGGTGTGCCGACAGCGGATGAGATTTTTGGGGATCGTGAGTTGTTCTGGCTGATCACGCTGCACATGACGTTCATCGTCTCGGGCGTGCTTCTGGCGATCATGGACTATCTTTCGGCTTGTGCGAAACTAAAGGCGCGTGAAGCGCGCGCCGGTTAGTCGGGCGCCATCGACGCGCGGTAGGCGCTGGGGGTCATGCCGGTAAAGTCGCGAAACCCTGCGTTGAAGGCTGACAAGGAACTGTACCCGACGGCCATTGCGATCTCGGTGACCTGAGCACTGTCCAACGCCAGCATTTCAAGGGCTCGGATCATACGCAGGCGACGCTGGGCCTGTCGCCATGTCATGCCCAGTTCCTCGGAAAACCGACGCGCCAAAGAGCGTTCGGAAAGCGCGGCAAAGGCCGCAATGTCCCCAAATGTCACTTCGTCCGCCAAGCGCGCTTCGGTCAGATCCATTGCGCGGCGAAGGGCCGGAGACTGTGCTTCGGGCATCCAGGCGACGCTGGGCCGGTTGGCAAGATCACACGCAGTAGCGTGCAACGTATCAAAAAGCTGGCGCGCATAAGGGGTCAGGTCCGGCGTGTCCGGCCCCCACGCGCGACACTCTAGTGCCAGCGCGCGGCCCAAAGCGCTCATGTCAAATACGGTCAACGGGTCCGCAGGCGCGCCGTAGACGTCCGTTGAAAAAAGCACCGAACAGCAGGTGATCCCGCTTTGGCTGGAGACGCGGATTGGTGCGTGGGCCTGCATCCAGGCCGCCCGCGCAGGGGGTAGAGACCATGTCCGCCCCTCTGCCTCCAGACGCATCGTTCCTTTGGACGCATACAGAAGATAATGGCGATCAAAGGCCATTTCCTTCTTCATCGCCTCGGGCGGAAAGTCCCGATAGACGGCATACGCGGGCAGGTCGGTCATAGCGTCACTCTAGCCGGGTTTATCCACCGCCAAAGCCTCTATTCCACAAGGCTTGCCGAGAACTTTCGGATCACGGGCGGTTCGATCAGTTTGGGCCCCAGTGTCGCGTTCAGGGCCCCGTAGATCTCGTGCCCCTGATAGCCGGCGAAGGCCTCTGGCGTGTCCCATTCTTGCAGGATGGTCAATCGGCCCGGCGCGTCACCGATGAGGGGGCGGAAGGACTGGTTTCCTGGAAGGTCGCGAATTGTCTCGGCGGCCTTTTGCAAGGCGCTTAGAACGCTTGACTGGTCCGGGGCAGCGACGACGGCGTCAACGGTAACAATGAACATGGGTGTGGTCCTTTCTGGCGATATAGCCTTGACTGAGGCGGCTGGGTGGGCCGTCGGAAAAGGCGTGAGTGGAGGCGTTTGAAAATCCCGCGTTGTGCAGGCTGTCGAGGAGGGCGTCGGGCGCATAAGCGCGGTGGCCCCAGATACGTCTCAGCGCCCAAGTGCACCAATGGGGCTTGCTGGCCGCAAGGATCAGCCAGCCGCCCGGTCGCAGGGCCTCGAAAAGCTGGCGCAAGGCGGCCTCGGTCGACGGGCAATGCTCGATCACATGGGCGCACAGGATGACGTCGAACCGGGCGGTGCCGATCTGATCAAGCGCCTTTGTTTCGCACGTCAGACGTGGGCAGTGCTCCAGCGTCTTGCGGGCCTGGACGAGCATTTCGGACGACGGATCGACAAGATGAAGCGCATGGAATGCTCCGTGGCGCCGTACGAAGGCGTCCATCATCGCGCCCGAGCCACATCCGATGTCGGCAATCCGTGCGCCTGCAGGAGGCACCGGGAGATGCGACATCAGATGATCATAGGCCGCGTTGTATCCAAGGCGGGCAATGGCGCGGCGCCACCGAGGCGCGGCGCGATCATAGCGAAGGGTCAGGGTCTGGTTCATGGCGGCGATCATCGCGCACCCCGCGCGACCGCGCTTTCGCCAGTCGGCCATGTTTGCGCTCCAAACGGACAATCATACGCCTCTGGCATCCCTAGGAGAGCGCGGCTAGAAAGGCGCGGCTGAGCGAGATGGAAAAGCAGACGTGACCCGACCCGAACCGCAACCCGGCATCATGGACATCGCCCTGTACAAGGGGGGTGAAAGCGCGCTCGAGGGGCGCGATGATGTGCTGAAGCTGTCGGCGAACGAAAACCCGTACGGGCCAAACCCGGCGGCGATTGCGGCATTCCAAGCGGCCAGTGGTGACCTGCATCGATATCCGCCCACGGACCACGCTAGCCTTGCGACCGCGATTGCCGAGGTGCATGGGTTGGAGGCCGAGCGCATTATCTGTGGCGTGGGCTCTGACGAGATCATCCACCTTTTGTGTCAGGCCTATGCCGGACCAGAGACCGAAGTGATCCACACGCGCCACGGCTTTGCGATGTACAAGATTTCGGCGCTTGCAGCAGGCGCGACGCCGGTCGAAGCGGCTGAAAGCAACCGTTGCGTCGATGTGGACGCGATCCTTGCGCAGGTCTCAGACGCGACGCGCCTCGTTTTCATTGCCAACCCGGCGAACCCGTCGGGCACAATGCTGGGCAACAACGCCCTGACGCAACTGGCCGATGCATTGCCTGCGCATGTGATGCTGGTTCTGGACGGCGCTTATGCCGAGTTCGCCGAGGGCTATGATGGGGGCGCGGAATTCGCGCGCACGCGGTCCAATGTGATCATGACGCGCACGTTTTCCAAGCTCTACGGGCTTGGTGGCTTGCGCGTGGGCTGGGCCTATGGGCCTGAAGACGTGATTGACGTCCTTATGCGGCTGCGTGGGCCGTTCAATTTGTCCGCAGCGCAGCTTTCAGCGGCGGAAGCGGCGGTGCGGGACCGCGACTGGGCGGAAAAGGCAGTTGACCTCAACGCCTCCGAACGCGCGCGCCTTCAAAAGGCGCTCGCCGCGCTGAACATCCCCTCGGATCGCAGCCACACCAATTTCGTTCTGGCCCGTTTTGCGGATGCTGAAGAAGCCAAGGCCGTGGATGCGCATCTGCGCGAGGCCGGAATCATCGTGCGCCATGTTGCCGGGTACGGCTTTCCCGAAAGCTTGCGGATCACGGTTGGTCGCCCCGAAGACAACGATCGCGTCATCGCCACGCTAACGGCGTTCAAGGAGGGGGCATGACCCAGATTTACGACCGGGTTGCTCTGATCGGGCTTGGCCTGATTGCCTCGTCCATGGCCCATGCCATGCGCGAAGCGGGCGTGGCGGGCACAATCGTCGGCACGGCGAGATCAGCCGAGACCCGCCAGATCGCGCGCGACATCAACCTGTGCGACGAGATCACCGAGACCGCCGCCGAGGCCGTGAAGGACGCCGACCTGATCGTGCTGGCCACGCCGGTCGGGGCCATGGCCGCGCTGGCCGCCGAAATCGCCCCACATCTGAAACCGGGCGCAACTGTCAGCGATGTCGGCTCGGTCAAGCGTGCGGTCATCGACGCCGTGGGACCGCATATGCCTAACGGCGTGCATTTCGTGCCCGCCCACCCGATTGCGGGGACCGAGCAATCAGGACCGATGTCGGGCTTTGCAACCCTGTTCAAGAACCGCTTCACGATCCTTGTGCCAACCGAAGGAACGCCCGCCGAACCGGTCGCAAAACTCCGCGCCTATTGGGAAGCACTGGGGGCGCTGGTCGATGAAATGGAGCCCGAGCATCACGATCTGGTTTTGTCCGTGACCTCTCATACCCCGCACCTTATTGCGTACACGATGGTGGGGGTCGCCGACGATCTGGGCCGTGTGACCGATAGCGAAGTGGTCAAATACTCTGCAGCCGGTTTTCGAGACTTCACGCGGATTGCTGCCAGCGATCCCACCATGTGGCGCGACGTATTTTTGACAAACAAGGATGCCACCCTAGAAATTCTCGGACGGTTCACGGAAGAGCTCTTTCAGCTGCAAAGGGCGATCCGCACAGGCGATGGAGAGTTTTTATTCGACTATTTCACGCGCACGCGCGCCATCCGGCGCGGGATCATCGAAGCGGGTCAGGATACCGCCGCTCCGGACTTTGGGCGGGCTGTTTCGCCGCGCTCTTCGCAGGAACACTAATCGGCTCAGGGCCCGCGCAGGCCGCTGGCAAGCTGTGCGGAGATCGCGCCATCCAGGGCGAAGCGCTTGAGCGTATTCCGGGCACCTTGCCGGGCTGCGGTATCAAGAACCCGGTTCGTGTGATGTCGGTTGCCGGAGTGCCCTTGTCCCAGCCTGCGGTTTTGAATTGCCGCACCGCCGAGACGCTGAAGGACTGGGTCGAGGATGACTTGATCAAGACGATTGGTCGTCATGGTGGAGGGCTCGCACGGATTGAGGTGGCAGCGCACTATTCGTGCAGGACACGCAACAACCGTGCCGGTGCGAAAGTGTCCGAGCACGGCAAAGGCAATGCGATCGATCTCCGTGGCTTTCGCCTCAAGAACGGTGAGACTCTGACGGTCTTGGATGGATGGGGACGCGGCAAAGAAGGCCGCATCCTCAAGAAGCTCCACAAATCCGCTTGCGGGCCATTTGGCACCGTTCTCGGGCCGAACTCGGACCGCTATCATCAGGATCATTTCCACTTCGATACCGCGCAATATCGTGGCGGATCCTATTGCCGATAGGGCAGGAGCCTCCGGCGGGAGTATTTTTTCCAAGAAGAAGAGGGCGTCAGCGAAATCGCGGCGCCGGTCCGAGGGGCAGGGGGCCGAGGCTCATGAAGCCGTTTTGAAACGACAGCGGCGCGGACAGCGTATCGGATGACCCGCTTGTTGCGGCCAAAAGTTCACCCGCGCGCCGCCATGTCTGGGCGGTTTCGGCGGGGATAAGGCCCAGCACATCCAGCGCGTCGAACCACGCCCGCCAGTCTTCAAAGACAAGGTTTATGCGCCCCATCGGACGCCCACGCGCGTCGATATCCAATGTTCCATCGGCCGAAAGCTGCAGCGGTCCCCAGGAAAGCTTGGCAGAGTTCACGGCGATTTGCGTCATTTGCGGCGCGGGCAATGCGGCAATGCTTTCCCGGTCCAAGGGCGCGTCGAACGCGAGGCCCAGATCGGCGTCGATTTGTGCGATAAGGCCCGGAGGCGGTGTTGGACCAAAGACGGCTGTTGCAAGCGTCGCAGGCAGGCGGATGTCTTCCACTGCGATGGCAGCCTGATGGCGGTTTCCCGTGTCGTCGCTGAGGCGCGTGGCGGCCCGCAGCACGCCGACGGTTGTATCGGCAACGCCGGGGATCGAGACGGTCAGCGCATCGCCGACCATCGTTGTGCGCGCCAGCCTAAGCGCGGTCAGACCTTCGAACACCACACTTGCGCGTAAGTCCTCTTGCGCGATGGAAATGGTATTTCCTGCAAACGTCAGATCCTGCGTTTCAGGCCAGACCATGACTAGGTGGGTCGGCTTGTAGCTGAGCGCGAAGGTCTGAAAAAACGGCGCGGACCATGTGAAGGCCGGATCGCTCCAGCTTGGCTCGGTGAACGTCGTGTCGAACCGGTTCGGAAACCCGGCAAGGCGGATATCGCTGGCACTGATCCGCGGGTCGGCTTCAACCGCATTCGTCACGGCTTGTTTGACGGCGTTAGAGGCCACGAACCAGTAGCCGCCCCAAAGGACAGCCGCGAAGACAACAAGACCGATGATGCGCCGCATGCCCGCTCTTTCCATAGCTCGATGGACGTGGTTATAGCGAAGCATGAGCGAAGAACCAGAGGCGCAAACGCCGGACCCCCTGTGGGTGTTCGGATACGGATCCCTGATCTGGAACCCGGAATTTCCAGTGGCTGAACAGGCGCAGGCGCGCCTTGGCGGATATGCGCGGCGCTTTTGCATGCGCTCGATCCACCATCGCGGTAGCGCGACGGAACCGGGCCTTGTTTTGGCGCTGGAACCTGACCCAGAGGCGGTCTGTGACGGCGTCGCGTTTCGCATACCCGCGGATCAGGCAACACCGGCTTTGGCAGCGTTGCGCGAGCGCGAATTGATCTCGAGCGCCTATCTGGAAAAGGTAGTTGCGCTGGATCTGATTGACGGGCGCAAGATCACGGCACTGGCTTATGTCGTGGACGAGCACCACGTGCAGTACTGCCACCTTGATCTTGAAGAGCAGGCGCAGATCATCGCGACGGCCATGGGCGGACGCGGTCCCAATACCGAGTACCTATGGAACACGGCCGAGCACCTTGTCTCGATCGGGATTGAAGACGCCGATCTGGATTGGCTTTCGATGCGCGTACGGGCGCTCAAGGGGCACAAATAGCGGTTGGCACGCTTTGGATCACAGCCTATTGTGGTTGCGAGCAAAGAATAGAAGGCCGCTGATGGATCAGCCGGATCGCGAGGCCGTAGCCCATTTTACCCAACCCATCCGTCAGCTGTCGCTGATGGTGATCGTGTTGGCGCTTGTCGGTTTCGGCGGCTACATCGCCATTCCGCAGGTCCTGCCGGTGTTTCTGGCCAACCTTTGGCTGAACGGTTTTATCGCGGGCGTTTTCATCATCGGGATCATCACCTGTTTCGTGCAGGTGTTTCAGATTGGCTCGTCCGTCAGCTGGATCGAAGGGTTCGTTGAAAACCGGCCCGGGCACCAACTGACCCGTGCACCCCGCCTTTTGGCACCGCTCGCCGCGTTGTTGCGCACGCGCGGCGCACGCACGCAGATCGGTGCGTCATCGTCGCGCTCGATCCTCGACTCGGTCGCCACGCGGATCGACGAGGCGCGCGACATCACGCGCTATATCGTCAACCTGCTGATTTTCCTTGGTCTTCTCGGGACGTTCTTTGGGCTGGCCACAACCGTTCCGGCGATTGTTGAGACCATTCGATCCCTCGCCCCGCAAGAAGGCGAGGAAGGCATAACCGTCTTCAACCGGCTGATGTCGGGGCTTGAGGCGCAGCTTGACGGCATGGGCGTTGCCTTCTCCAGCTCGCTTTTGGGCCTGGCCGGGTCTCTTGTTGTGGGCCTATTGGAACTATTCGCCAGCCACGGTCAGAACCGCTTCTACCGCGAGCTTGAGGAGTGGTTGTCCACGATCACCAAGCTCGGGTTCTCGGCTGCGGACACCGACGGCACCGACCAAAGCGCCGTTATGGCGCTGGCAGAACTGATGTCGGCGCGCATGGACGGGATGCAGGATATGCTCGCGGCCCGCACCGGCGCGGATCAAACGCTAGCCCAACTGGCCGATACGTTGAGCGAGATCACGCGGCGGCTGGATGCCTCGTCGGGGGCTGGCAGTGACGCGGTGCGCCTTGCCAATGCTCAGGAGCGGCTGGCGGATGCGATCGAGGCCCAGACACGCGACGGAACAGGCTCGGGCGGCGACGCTGAAAGCCGGATGCGCCTGCGGTCGATGGATGTCCAGCTTTTGCGCATCCTCGAAGAGCTGTCGGCGGGTCGACAGGAAACCACTGCCGACCTGCGCACCGATATCCAGCAATTGACCAAGGCCGTGCGCATGCTCGGTCGCTCGGGCTAGGCCATGGCGCTCACCCGCCGCTCGACGCAGCGCGTTTCGGGGTCAATCTGGCCCGGTTTCGTGGACGCGATGACGGCGCTTCTTCTGGTTCTGATGTTCGTGCTGACGATCTTTATGATCGTGCAATTCGTACTGCGCGAAACGATCTCGGGGCAGGAAGACGAACTGGATGCGCTCAACACCGAGATCCTGTCGCTCAGTCAAGCGCTGGGCCTGAGCCAACAGGCCTCGGCCCGGCTTGAAGATGATCTGGCCGCAACGCAGGCCGAGTCCGATCGCCAGGCCGCGCTGATCGCCAACCTGTCAGCGGAAATCGATCAGCAAACGGCAGCGATTGCGTCCTTCGAAGAACAAGTGGCCTCGCTGATTGCGGCGCGCGATGCGGCTTTGAGCGAGGGCGCGGCGCTGGCGGTATCGCTGGAAGAAGCAGAGGCGGCGCGCGAGACCCTGTTGACCGAGCAAGAGGCGCTGAACCTTGCCCTTGCGCAGGCTCGCGATGAAATCGATGCGCAAACCGAGGCTGCGCGACTGGCCGCGGCGCGCCGGGATGCGCTACAGGCGCTGACCGAAAACCTGCGCGCGCAGATGGTCGAAACCAATACATCATTGGCCGATGCGTTGGCCCAGCTTCAAGAGACCGAGACACGTGAATCGGACGCGTTGGCGGCTCTTGCAGCGCTTCAAGGCGAAACCGACACCTTGCGCGATCAGCTCTCGGTCGCCGAAAGCGCGCGCATTCTTGGTCTCGAGCGCATTGACGAAATCACAGCAGCCTTAGCCGAGGCGGAAGCAGCGCTAAGCGAAGAAGAGGCGGCGCGTCTGGCCGAACTGGCCGCCGCAGAAGCGTTGCGTCAGCAGTTGGAGGCGGCGCAGGAAGTAACACTTGCCCTTCAGGCCAGCGAGGCGGACCGTTTGGCAGAACTGGCCGCTGCAGAGGCTTTGCGCCAACGGCTGGCCAATGCCGAAAACGCACTGACCGAGGAAGAAACGGCACGTCTGGCCGAAGCCGCCGCCGCCGAGGCGCTCCGCGAGCAGTTGGCAAATGCGGATGCTGAACTGTCGGCCATGACCCTGGCGCTGGAAGAACGCCGCCGCGAGGCCGAAGAAACGCTGACGCTTCTTGCGGCTGCCGATGCCGCGGAAGAAGAACTGAACCAAAGGCTGGCAGCTGCCCTTCTGGCGCGTCAGCAGGCCGAAGACGCGCAAGGGTCAGCCGAAGCTGCTTTGGCCGAGCTTGAAGCCGCTGCAGACGATATCGAATTGCAATTGGCGCTGGCGATCCTGAGCCAGGAAGCTGCCGAAAGCGAGCTTGCCTCGCTGGTTGCCAGCGGCGATGAACAGACCCAGCAACTGGCCCTTCTGACAGCAGAGCGGGACGCATTGCTGGCCGAGGTTGAAAGCCTGCGCGGGGCCGAGGCCGACACCAGCCTGCGGGATCGACTGGCCGAAGCGCTCGCCGCGCAGGTGGCCGCCGAAGAAACCGTGACGACGCAACTCAGCGAGATCGAGCGTCGGGATACGCTTCTTGCGACCGCCAATTCGGCGCTGGCTGAAGAAGAAGCCAAATCGGCGGAAAGCCTGCGCGAAGTGGCGCTGTTGAACAGTCAGATCGAAACGCTGCGCGCCGAGTTGAACCAGTTGCAGACCAATCTGGACCTTGCGGACGCCGAGGATGCGGAGAACCAGATCCGTATCCAGTCCCTTGGCACGCAGTTGAATGCGGCCTTGGCCCGGGCGGCGGACGAACAGCGCCAACGCGCTGTGCTTGAAGCGGCCGAGGCCGAACGCCTGCGCGAAGAGGCCGCGCGCCTTCGAACCGAGGCCGAAGAACTTGAAGAGGCGCGCTCGGAATTCTTTGCCGCGCTCCGCAGTGTCCTTGGCGACCGCGAAGGGATCGAAATTGTCGGCGACCGTTTCGTATTCTCGAATGAGGTTCTGTTCCAGACGGGCTCCGCCACGCTGTCACTCGAAGGACAGCTTCAGATCGAACGCGTCGCCGCGATCCTGAGCGACATTTCCGCAGATATTCCCGAGGGCGTCGACTGGATCGTGCGCGTAGACGGCCACACCGACAACGTGCCGATTTCCGGTGGTACCTTCGCGGACAACTGGGAACTCAGCCAGGCGCGCGCCTTGTCGGTTGTTCGGTTCCTGACCGATAACCTCGGTTTCCCCGCACGCCGTCTCGCGGCGACCGGCTTCGGTGAATACCGCCCCGTCGATCCCGCAGACACGCCAGAGGCGCGCGCGCGCAACCGGCGCATCGAGCTCAAGATCACGGAACGCTGATCCAAAGGGGCGGCTGCGCCGCACGCGATTTTTTCTTTGGGGCTCTGCCCCAAACCCCGGGATATTTAAGGCCAGATGAAATTGAAGCCGAACGTGGCTCTTCATCTGGCGCTAAATATCCCGGGGGAGGAGCGAAGCGACGGGGGCAGAGCCTCCGCCGTCCTATCAATCTGCAGTAAGAAGCGGTGGCTTCTTCGACGATAGGCGCCGCGTCACCTCTTCGGTGCGTATGTCCAGCTTGCCATCCTTGACGCCGATTTTGACCAGCCCGCCTTTGGCGAGTTTGCCAAAGAGCAGTTCTTCGGCCAGCGGCTTCTTGATCTCTTCCTGGATCACCCGACCCAAGGGGCGCGCGCCCATGCGATCGTCGTAGCCTTTCTCGGCGAGCCACTCCGCGGCGGGGCGCGTCAATTCGATCGAGACGTTGCGGTCCATCAATTGGGCTTCCAGTTGCAGGACAAACTTCTCGACCACCTGCAGGATGACCTCCTTCGGCAAAGCACCAAAGCTGATGACAGCATCCAGTCGGTTGCGGAATTCCGGTGTGAACATCCGTTCAATCGCGGCTGTATCTTCGCCCTCGCGCTTGTCGCGGCCAAACCCGATGGCTTCTTTCGCCATATCGGCGGCCCCGGCATTCGACGTCATGATCAACACGACATTGCGGAAGTCGACCTTGCGACCGTTGTGGTCTGTCAGACTGCCGTGATCCATCACTTGAAGCAGGATGTTGAAGACATCCGGATGCGCTTTCTCGATCTCGTCGAGCAGAAGCACACAGTGCGGGTGCTGATCCACGCCGTCGGTCAGAAGACCGCCCTGGTCAAAGCCGACGTAGCCCGGAGGCGCGCCGATCAGGCGCGAAACCGCGTGCTTTTCCATGTATTCCGACATGTCAAAACGCAGAAGCTCGACGCCCAGGGTTTCCGAAAGCTGTTTGGCGACCTCGGTCTTGCCCACACCTGTCGGCCCGGCAAACAGGTAGTTGCCGATGGGCTTTTCAGGTTCCCGCAAGCCCGCCCGCGCGAGTTTGATGGCCGAGCTGAGCGCCTCGATCGCGTCATCCTGACCAAAGACAACACGCTTGAGCGTGGCCTCCAGATCCTTGAGCACCTCTGCGTCGTCTTTCGACACGTTTTTGGGCGGGATCCGGGCGATCTTGGCAACGACGGCCTCGATCTCTTTGGTGCCGATGGATTTGCGGCGCTTGGATTGCGCAACCAGATGCTGGGCGGCGCCGGCCTCGTCGATGACGTCAATCGCCTTGTCCGGCAACTTGCGGTCGTTGATATAGCGCGCCGAAAGCTCAACTGCCGTCTTGATCGCATCACCGGTGTATTTGACGCTGTGGTGATCCTCGAAATAGGGCTTGAGCCCCTTGAGGATCTTGACGGTGTCTTCGACCGACGGTTCGTTCACGTCGATTTTCTGGAACCGGCGGCTGAGCGCGCGATCCTTTTCGAAATGCTGACGGAATTCCTTGTAAGTCGTCGACCCCATGGTGCGCAGCTTGCCGCCCTGCAGCGCAGGTTTCAGCAGGTTTGACGCGTCCATCGCGCCACCCGATGTCGCGCCCGCGCCGATCACAGTGTGGATTTCGTCGATGAACAGGACCGCGTCTGGGTGGTCTTCAAGCTCTTGGACCACGGCCTTCAGGCGTTCTTCGAAATCGCCGCGGTACCGGGTGCCGGCCAGCAGCGCGCCCATGTCCAGAGAATAGATCGTCGTTTCCGACAGCACCTCTGGCGTATCGCCATTGACGATCTTGCGGGCCAGACCTTCGGCAATGGCGGTTTTGCCAACGCCCGGGTCACCAACCAGCAGGGGGTTGTTCTTGCGACGGCGGCACAGGACCTGGATGCAGCGTTCAACCTCTGGCTCACGCCCGATCAGGGGATCGATGTCACCTTCGCGGGACTTGGCATTGAGATCGACACAGTATTTGGCCAACGCCGTTTCCTTGGCATCGGCATTGCCCTGTTGCTGCGTGTCCGCGCCCGAGGCGGTTTCCTCGGATTCCGTTGCGCCTTGCACGGGGCGTGCCTCGCCATAGGCGGGGTTCTTGGCCACGCCATGTGCAATAAAGTTCACCGCGTCATAACGGGTCATGTCCTGTTCTTGCAGGAAATACGCCGCGTTGGATTCGCGTTCGGCAAAGATTGCCACCAGCACATTGGCGCCGGTGACCTCTGTCCGGCCCGAAGACTGAACATGGATCGCTGCCCGCTGGATCACGCGCTGAAACGCGGCTGTCGGAACGGCTTCGGACCCTTCGACATCGGTCACAAGGTTCGACAGGTCGTCATCGATGAACTCCACCAGCGTGGTGCGCAGTTCCTCTGTGTCGACCGAACAGGCCTTCATGACCCGGGATGCATCGGGTTCATCAATGAGCGCGAGAAGCAGGTGTTCCAGCGTCGCAAACTCATGACTGCGCGAATTCGCCAGCGCGAGCGCGGAGTGAATGGCCTGCTCTAGTGTCGTCGAGAATGAAGGCACGCGTGTGCTCCTCTTATTTGCGCCAATCGCGGGATCAGCATTGCCTCGTACAGTTAAAGTTTGGTCGATCGACGGCAGTCTTCAAGTTTTTTCTACGTGATCGACCCTGCGACAGACGGCTCTGCCCGCTCGGAGGGCACCCTGTCAGAATGAATCTTTGCGTTTCCGGATCTCGGCAAACGCGGCGGCGTCGGTGGCGTCGTGCATGCCAATCGCCGCTTTGACGGACGGCAGATTGGCGCGAAGAAACGGGTTGGTTGCCAGTTCAAGGGACAGGGGAACCTGCGCTGTCGGCGCCCCATTGGCGCGCGCCTGCGTGATCGCCTGTGACCGCGATATAAGATCGGCATTGTCGGGTTCAATGGTCAGGGCAAAGCGGGCATTGGCGGCGGTATATTCATGGCCTGAATAGACAATCGTTTCCGGCGGCAGCGCGGCAAGCCGCGACAGGCTGTCCCACATCATTTCGGCCGTGCCTTCGAACAGACGTCCACAGCCAAGCGCCATCAGGCTGTCGGCGGTGAAAACGGCGTTCAGATCCGGAAAATGGTAGGCCAGGTGACCCAGCGTGTGCCCGGGTACGGCAATCGCGTGGGCGGTCGTGCCGACGGTAGGACCATACATGCCATCCTCAAGCGCGCGGTCCAGCGCCGGCATCCTGTCGGCCTCGGCCTTTGGACCCATGACAAAAGCGCCATATTTTTCGCGCAACGCGTCGATACCGGCGACGTGGTCATTGTGGTGATGGGTGATCAGGATCGTATCCAGACCCCATCCCCGCGCCTCAAGCGCGTCGATGATTGGCGCGGCGTCCGGCGCGTCGATCAACGCGGTGCCGGCATCGGTATGCACAAGATAGGCATAATTGTCGGTCCGGCAGGGGATCGTGAGGATTTCCGAGGCCATGGCCAATGCCCTTTCTGGATGCGTATGATAAACAAAGAGTGACTGACCAAGCCGAGCCCCGCAATGCATTTAGACGTGGGTACCCTGCGCAATTTCTACTACCGCAGCGCGTTGGGACGCGCGGCGCAAGCGGCCATTCGCGACCAGGTTCTGCGATTCTGGCCCGAGGCCGTACGCCAGACGGTTGTCGGCTACGGGTTCGCCGTGCCGCTTTTGCGCCCATACCTTACCACCGCACGGCGGGTTGTTGCGCTGATGCCCGCGCCACAGGGCGTTATGCCTTGGCCCGCGGGCATGCCCAATGTGTCGGTCCTCTGCGAAGAAACGCTTTGGCCGCTGGAGACCGGGCATGCGGACCGGCTGGTGCTGTTGCACGGGCTTGAGACGTCCGAACGCCCGTCTGACCTTTTGGACGAGGCCTATCGCGTTCTGGGCCCGGGTGGCGAGGCACTGTTCGTGCTGCCCAACCGAACCGGTCTTTGGGCGCGGTCCGACAAGACACCGTTCGGCTACGGGCGCCCTTACTCGCTGGGCCAGCTAGAGGCGCAATTGAAACACCACGACTTTGTGCCCGAAGATCACGTCTCGGTCCTGTATCAACCGCCGTCGACGCGGCGGTTCTGGATGAAGACGGCCGGCTTTTGGGAAGGCACCGGACGGGCCATTCCGGCGATCATGGCGGGCGGCGTTATGATCGTCCGGGCATCGAAACGGCACCCGCCGCGGCGGCGTGGCGTGGGCGAAGCGGTGCGAATCCTTAACCCTCTTGAGGTGCTCACACCCAAGCCCGGGAAGGCCGCAGGCCCCGTTTGATGCCAAAATGTGCTGCGACGCAGCGCGCTAAGTGTCAGGAACGAAACGCCGCGGCTCTCGTTGGCGTTACCATGTTGCGGGGTCAGATTGGCTCTGCTAGAGGGTCGGCGGCTTTGGCGGCCTTCGGGTCGCTGATGGGAAACACGCCTACGCTGCCGTTTTTTCGAAAGGGTGGCCGGCGGAGAAATCGGAAGGGTGGACGTGTCGGAACCGACATCGATCTCAGCGGGTATCGCTGCGCGCTACGCCTCGGCCATATTTGACATCGCAGAGGAAGCGGGCGCTCGTGACGCGCTCGAAGCAAACATTGACGACCTGGGCGCCGCGCTGGCCGAGAGCGCAGATTTGCGCGCCCTGATCGCTTCGCCGATCCACAGCCGCGCCGAACAGGGCGCCGCGATCACGGCGATTGCAGACAAGATGGGCCTGATGCCGGCGCTGCGAAACGCGCTGGCCTTGATGGCATCCAAGCGGCGGCTGTTCGTGCTGCCGCAGATGGTGGTCCGCCTGCGCGAACTGATTGCGCAGGCAAAGGGTGAGGTGACGGCCGACGTCGTGACCGCATCGCCGCTGTCGGATGCGCAAAGCGCGGCCCTTGCAGAAACGCTCAAGGCCAAGGTTGGCCAAGAGGTCAAGATCAACGCCAGCGTTGATGCGTCCCTGATCGGAGGCATGGTCGTCAAGGTGGGTTCCACCATGATCGACACATCGATCCGTGCGCGTCTCGCATCGCTCCAAAATGTAATGAAAGAGGTCGGATAAATGGGTATCCAAGCAGCCGAAATCTCGGCGATCCTGAAGGACCAGATCAAGAATTTCGGTCAAGAAGCCGAAGTCGCCGAAGTTGGCCGCGTGCTGTCGGTGGGCGACGGTATCGCGCGTGTCTACGGCCTCGACAACATTCAGGCCGGTGAAATGGTCGAATTCCCCGGTGGTATCCGGGGCATGGCGCTTAACCTTGAAACCGACAACGTCGGTATCGTGATCTTTGGGTCCGACCGGGACATCAAGGAAGGCGACACCGTCAAGCGGACCAACGCAATCGTGGACGTGCCCGTGGGTGACGCCCTGCTGGGCCGCGTTGTTGACGGTCTGGGCAACCCGCTGGACGGCAAGGGCCCGATCGAGGCAGAGGGCCGTTCGGTTGCGGACGTGAAGGCACCCGGCATCATCCCGCGTAAATCGGTGCACGAGCCCATGGCGACCGGCCTGAAAGCCGTTGACGCGATGATCCCGATCGGCCGCGGCCAGCGCGAGCTGATCATCGGTGACCGTCAGACCGGCAAGTCCGCGCTGCTGACCGACACCATCATCAACCAGCGCACGACCGGTGGGGGCGACCCGACCAACCCCGAGCAGGTGATCTGCATCTACGTCGCCGTCGGCCAGAAGCAGTCGACCGTCGTGGACGTGGTCCAGAAGCTCGAGGCGGCCGGCGCGATGGCCGACACCAT